>NZ_JABRVQ010000001.1 GCF_013248965.1 Psychrobacter okhotskensis
AAAAACCACCTGTACTGGTGTAGAGATGTTCCGTAAACTGCTTGACGAAGGTCGTGCAGGCGAAAACTGTGGCGTACTACTACGTGGTACTAAGCGTGAAGACGTCCAACGTGGCCAAGTACTCGCTAAGCCCGGTTCGATCACCCCGCATACCAAATTTGACGCAGAAGTATACGTACTGTCAAAAGAAGAGGGTGGTCGTCACACACCATTCCTAAACGGCTATCGTCCACAGTTCTACTTCCGTACCACTGACGTAACTGGCGCAATCCAATTACAAGACGGTACTGAAATGGTTATGCCTGGTGATAACGTTGAGATGGGCGTAGAGCTTATCCACCCAATCGCTATGGACAAAGGTCTTCGCTTCGCTATTCGTGAAGGCGGCCGTACTGTAGGCGCTGGTGTTGTTGCTAACGTATTGAACTAAGATTTAACCTATCAGAGTCATCTGAGAAAGTTGATCAGTTCGTGAAAAGCCATCCTTGAGAAAGGGTGGCTTTTTTTTGGATTTATACGACTATTCTTTATAATGGTGATAGCGTTTAAAATTAGATACGGCATCAGTTCTATCTTCTATTGTAATATGGCGCTTGCCTTGTTATATTAACGCAGCTTTGTACGAAGTCTCTTGGATGAAAGGCACACTTCTTCATCAAATAAAACTGACTAAAATGTACAATTTTACCGCTAAAGGCTTGCATTCTATGCTGAATATTGTATAATGCTGTCCTTTACACCCATAGGCGATTGGCTCAATTGGTAGAGCATCGGTCTCCAAAACCGAGGGTTGTAGGTTCGAGTCCTACATCGCCTGCCATCTTCTTATCACATCTTTGTTGTCTCCCACCATCTCCGAAGCGAGTTCTTTATGAGCAATAATCAAGATAACCTCGAGACTAAGTTATCTGATGCCAAGGCGGGTACTGGTGGAATGCTGTCTAAAGGTCAGCACATCTCAGCAGGTAATCAAACAACTGCTGTTGAAGTGGCCAAGACTGGCTCAGCAAAAGATGTGGTTTTGTGGCTACTTGCCGCAGTAGTATTAATTGGCGCGACGTTAGTTAACCAATATTTACCTGGCTATTGGCAGCCTGCCAATGATGTCTGGGTACGTATCGGTCTTATTGTCGCCCTTATCGTATTGGCATTAGTATGCTTGGCATTAACGCATCAAGGCCGCGCTTTTAAAATATTATTAAAAGACGCCGCCGTTGAGCTACGCCGAGTGACGTGGCCGGGCAAAGACGAAACCTTTCAATACACATGGCAAACCATTGTCATGATTGCGATTGTTGGGTTTTTTGTTTGGTTGCTAGATAACTTCTTTAATTGGTTCGTTGGGATATTTATTGGTTAAATAGTCTAGGATTTGGCGCATATCGTGCATTACGAATAGCGAGTATCTTGCTTGTTTAACTCAAATTTTATTTATAACGACTTACTTACAATGATCAGGAGCGTGATATGCGTTGGTATATTGTCCAAGCGTTTTCAGGATATGAAAAACAAGTACAACGTTCATTAACTGATCGTATCAATCGTAGTGACTTTGCTGAGTCATTCGGTGATGTATTGGTGCCTACGGAAGAAGTCGTCGAAATGAAAGACGGCAAAAAGCGTAAGAGCGAGCGTAAGTTTTTTCCAGGATATGTATTGATCCAAATGGAGATGAACGACAATACTTGGCACATCGTAAAAGACTGTCCACGTATTATGGGTTTCATTGGTGGTACACCTGAGACGCCAGCGCCTATTACGCAAGTAGAAGCCGATCGCATTCTAAACCGTTTGAATCAGACTGAAACTGACCCACGTCCTAAGACGCTATTTGAGCCGGGCGAAGAGTTGTTGGTTATCGATGGTCCATTTACTGACTTTAAAGGGTTGGTTGAAAAGGTGGATTATGAGAAGTCTAAATTGCATTTAACAGTAAACGTATTTAATCGACCGACTCAGGTTGAGCTTGAGTTTAGTAAAGTTGAAAAATTAGACTAAACCTGCAAAAAATTTATCAACCGGGGAGCTGTTAGTCAATAAGGGTTATACCGTATTGATTTGGCGCTATTACCCATAAAGGAGAGTATCTCATGGCTAAGAAGATTGATGGTTACATCAAACTGCAAGTGCCTGCAGGCAAAGCAAACCCTTCACCACCGATTGGTCCAGCATTGGGTCAAAAAGGCGTGAACATCATGGCGTTCTGTAAAGAATTTAACGCTGCGACCTCAAATCAAGAGCCGGGTCTACCGATTCCTACTGAGATCACTGTATACAGCGATAAGTCTTTTACCTTCATCATGAAGTCACCACCAGCGGCATACTTACTACGTAAGGCTGCTGGTATCGCTAAAGGTTCTGGTACCCCAAACACCGCTAAAGTCGGTAAAGTGGACCGTGCTCAGTTAGAAGACATCGTTAAGACTAAAGACGCAGATTTAACGGCTGCTGATCTTGATGCTGCTGTTCGTACCATCGCTGGTACTGCACGTTCAATGGGTATTACCGTGGAGGGTGTGTAAATGAGTAAACTTACTAAGCGTCAAAAATTAATCGCTGAGCGTGTAGAAAACGAAAAGTTATACACTCTTGAAGAAGCGGTTCAAATCCTAAACGATTTGCCAGCTCTTAAATTCAAAGAGTCTATCGACATCGCAGTAAACTTGGGCGTTGACCCACGTAAATCTGACCAAGTCGTTCGTGGCGCTACCAACCTACCTGCTGGTACTGGTAAAACCAAACGCGTTGCGGTATTTGCTCAAGGTGCTGCTGCTGAAGCCGCTAAAGAAGCGGGTGCTGACATCGTTGGTATGGATGATTTAGCGGATCAAATCAAAGCCGGTAACATGGACTTTGACGTGGTCATCGCGGCTCCTGATGCGATGCGTGTCGTCGGTCAGTTAGGTACTATCCTAGGCCCACGTGGTCTAATGCCTAACCCAAAAGTTGGTACGGTAACGCCTAACGTTGCTGAAGCTGTGGCTAATGCGAAAGCGGGTCAAGCACAGTATCGTGTTGATAAAGCGGGTATTATCCATACCACTATCGGTCAAGTTGGCTTTACTGCTGAGCAAGTTATAGAAAACGCTCAAGCATTGCTATCTGATCTAAAACGCGCTAAGCCTGCTACGTCTAAAGGTACTTTCATTAAGAAAATCACCTTGTCTAGCACCATGGGCCCAGGTATCACGATTGATCCTGTTCCATATCGTGTTGCTAAATAATTTTACTGCATAAAAAATTACTCATGATTCAACAGTTTTGAAGCATGAACACACTATTTTAAAGAATTAGGTCAGCGTAGCAAACGCTATGCTGTCTAAGACCGTAGGTAGAAAGCGGTTTCGCGTTATTAGTTTTAATCTTCGGATTATTAATAATAGCAACGAGCTGCTTTTGTTAATCGACGACAGATGAAAATCTCAGTTGTCCTACGCAGACGGTGACCCACCCAGTTGTTGATAAGAGCCGATAGGGCAACCTATCACTTGATGTCATTCTGATAACGGTGCCGTAATCAGTCGTTATGAGTGAATTCTTTATAGAATTTATAAATAACGTGTCGTATCAAGTCAATCTTAGTATGAATTAGATTGATAAGATTAAAGGAGTCAACTTATGGCATTAACGCTAGAGCAAAAACAACAAGTTGTGGCTGAAGTGTCTGAAGTTGCTGCTAATGCTTACTCAGCAGTAGCTGCCGAATATCACGGTATTGGTGTTGCAAAGCTTACTAAGCTGCGCGAACAAGCCCGTGAGAAAGGCGTGATTTTGAAAGTGGTAAAAAATACCCTAGCAAAACGCGCTTTTGAAGGCACTAAGTTTGAGAGCATGTCAGACCGTATGACTGGTCCACTACTTTTGGCTTTCTCTATGGAAGATTTGGGATCTGCTGCTCGAGTCGTTTACGACTTCAGCAAAGATAACAAAGCCCTAGAGACCAAATTGGTATCAGTTGGTGGTGTTGTTTATGGTCCAGAAGAGCTAGAGCGCGTATCGAAGCTACCAACTCGCGACGAAGCAATCTCTATCTTGATGGCTACTATGAATGCACCAGTGACCAAGCTTGTTCAAACTATGAACGCTGTTCCTAGTAAGCTTGTTCGCACGGTAGCGGCAATCAAAGACGCAAAAGAAGCTGCTTAATTGCTTGTTTTAACGTAACTTTGACATCGCCGATTGCACTTCATTGCCAACACTATTTAAAAATTTGGCAAGCAATCCAAGCGATATTAAAATCAATTAATTTTTATCAGATAACGGAGAGTTCTCATGGCACTATCTAAAGATGATGTGTTAAACGCAATCGCTGAAATGTCAGTAATGGATATCGTTGAGTTAATCAGCGACATGGAAGAAAAATTCGGCGTAACGGCTGCTGTTGCTGCTGCACCTGCTGCTGCTGGCCCTGCTGCTGCTGCTGCTGAAGAAAAAGACGAGTTTGACGTTGTTCTTGCCAGCTTTGGCGAGAAGAAAGTTGGCGTAATTAAAGCCGTACGTGAAGCTACTGGTCTTGGCCTGAAAGAAGCGAAAGATTTGGTTGAAAGCGCTCCAGCTCCAATCAAAGAAGGCGTTAACAAAGCTGAAGCTGAAGAGTTGAAAAAGAAACTTGAAGAAGCTGGTGCAACTGTTGAACTAAAATAAGCTGAGCTTATCTTAGTGTTGTACAAAAAAAGCTGGTAATGCCTTGCATTGCCAGCTTTTTTTTATTATAATTCGTAGCTTGACCTTTTGTGTCTGCCAACAGTCGTATGCAACATCACGGTGGATACCCATCAAAAGGACAGACGATAGCTATGCAAATAAACACAGTGCAAGCACACATACCAGTTTTTGAAATCAGTTAATATCAGCTAAACGTCCATAGATGTTTGGCATTTTTTTGTGTCTGCATGCTTTCCCATTAACACTATAGTTTATACTGATTTTAAAAGTCATTGTTCTAAAATTTATAGCTACCCCAATTATTAATCCTGAAAAGCTGTTGATCTTAGGTTGTCCATTTAGCATGGTTTTACTGTCAGTAGGTAGGCTCATAGACGGTAGATATTAGCGACGATATTGATTTTGATAGCAAGTAGTTTAGCATGACTCGAATAGAAGTTATTTCTTCTCAAGAATATTGGTAAATTTGGCCTTTTAGGCAATTGAATATAGATTGGCTGATATTGAAATTGTCGGTCTAAGGCATCATATAGAGTGGCTTAGATACCGATTATAAGATTGAATACAGTGTCATAGTGACGCACTGCTGAAGCACATACCACTGTATCACCTGTACCAATGGATAAACAGTCACTAGCTGAGTATTAACACCCGTTTTATATTATCGTTTACGTTGTCAAGTTTGCATAATATTAATATTAAATAGTATTGATGCACGCTGGCCACGCTTTCAATTCGTTTCCACGTTTACTGTAAGGACTCTCGATGGCATATTCTTATACTGAAAAAAAGCGTATTCGCAAAAGTTTTGCTGAATTGCCCACTGTGATGGACATTCCCTATTTGCTGTCTATTCAAGTAGATTCCTACGAGCAATTTTTGCAAGAGCATAAAAAACCAAAAGCTCGTGAGAATAGTGGCTTGCAAGCTGCGTATTCTTCTATTTTCCCAATTGAGAGTCACTCTGGTAACGCAGAGCTACAATTCGTTGAATATTACTTAGGTACACCTGAGTTTGACGAGCGTGAGTGTATCCTGCGTGGCTCAACGTTCGCAGCGCCTATGCGTGTCAAAATCCGTCTGATTATTAAAGATAAAGACAGCAAAGACAAAGACAGCAAAGCGGCAATCAAAGATATCCGTGAGCAAAGCGTCTATATGGGCGAGATGCCTTTGATGACCCAAAATGGTACCTTTATTATTAATGGTACTGAGCGAGTTATCGTGTCTCAGCTGCATCGCTCTCCTGGCGTTTTCTTTGATCATGATAAAGGTAAGTCACATTCAAGTGGTAAAGTACTTTATAACGCCCGTATTATCCCTTACCGTGGTTCATGGCTTGACTTTGAATTCGATGCCAAAGATCTAGTCTTTGCTCGTATTGACCGTCGTCGTAAGCTATTAGCGTCTATTATTCTTCGTGCATTGGGTTTGAGTACCTCTGAAATCTTAGATTTGTTCTTTGATAAAGTAGCCGTTTATAAGGGCGAAGAGCAGTTTGAGATTGATCTGGTTGCTGACCGCTTACGTGGTGAGATGGCACAGTTCGACATCGTATCACCTGAAGGTGAGGTTATTGTAGAGCAGGGTAAGCGTATCAACGCCCGCCGTATCCGTCAGCTTGAAGAAGCGGGTATGACTAAAATCTCTATCCCTGATGAGTACTTATATGAGCGTATCTTGGCCGAAGATATCGTCGTTAATGATGAAGTTATTGCCAAAGCCAATACGTTAATTGACCATGAATTATTGGTTAAATTAAGCGCGTTTGAAGCCAGTGAGTCTATCAAAGAGTTCAGCATTCTGTTCACCAATGATATCGATCAAGGCAGTTATATTGCCGATACGCTACGTGCAGATAGCACCTCAAGCCGTGAAGAAGCATTGATTGAGATTTATAAAGTCATGCGTCCAGGTGAGCCACCAACGGTTGAGACCGCTGAGAAGCTATTTGATAGTATGTTCTTTAACGCTGATCGTTATGATTTATCTAATGTCGGTCGTATGAAGTTCAACCGCCGTCTTGGTCTTGATTTTGTAGATACCGATGATGCTGATATTCAGCGTGAACGTAGCGTATTAACCAATGCCGATATCGTTAACGTTCTAAAAGAATTGATTGAAATTCGTAATGGTCGCGGCGAAGTCGATGATATTGACCATCTAGGTAACCGCCGTATTCGTTCAGTAGGCGAAATGGCAGAAAACCAATTCCGTGTTGGTTTAGTACGTGTTGAGCGTGCGGTCAAAGAGCGTTTAAGCTCGGCGGAATCTGATAACTTGTCGCCACAAGATTTGATTAACTCAAAGCCAGTAGCGGCTGCGGTAAAAGAATTCTTTGGTTCAAGTCAGTTGTCACAGTTTATGGATCAGAATAACCCGTTGTCAGAAGTGACCCATAAACGTCGCGTATCTGCATTAGGGCCCGGTGGTCTGACCCGTGAACGTGCAGGCTTTGAAGTACGTGACGTACATGATACCCATTATGGCCGTGTATGTCCGATTGAGACTCCTGAAGGTCCAAACATTGGTTTGATTAACTCATTAGCGACCTTTGCAAAGACCAACAGCTTTGGCTTCTTAGAAACGCCTTATCGCCGTGTGGTTGATGGTAAAGTAACGGACGTTATTGAGTATCTATCAGCGATTGAAGAAGTAGGTACGGTCATTGCACAGGCTGATTCACCAGTAACCGCAGAAGGCGCATTATCTGATGAAATGGTCAGTGTGCGTAGCTACGGTGAATTCGTCCGCATGCCGCCAGAAAAAGTGACGCATATGGATGTGTCGCCAAGTCAGGTCGTATCGGTCGCAGCAGGTTTGATTCCGTTCCTAGAGCATGATGATGCTAACCGTGCCTTGATGGGTTCGAACATGCAGCGTCAGGCTGTTCCTACGCTACGTGCTGATAAGCCGTTAGTAGGTACGGGTATGGAGCGTCACGTTGCGCGTGATTCTGGTGTTTGTGTCATCGCTAAGCGTGGCGGTGTGATCGAAGACGTTGATGCCTCACGTGTCGTTGTTCGTGTGAATGAAGATGAGATGATCGCTGGCGAAGCCGGTATTGATATCTATAACCTCGTTAAATACACGCGCTCAAACCAAAACACGTGTATCAACCAACGCGTCATCGTCAACCAAGGTGATGCTATTGCTGTAGGTGATATCTTAGCTGATGGTCCTTCTACGGATCTTGGTGAGCTTGCATTGGGTCAGAACATTCGCATCGCATTTATGCCTTGGAATGGTTACAACTTCGAAGATTCGATCTTGTTATCTGAAAAAGTGGTAAAAGAAGATCGTTTCACCACGATTCATATTCAAGAATTGACGTGTGTGGCACGTGATACCAAGCTTGGCACAGAAGAGATCACTGCGGATATTCCAAACGTCGGTGAAGCGGCGCTATCAAGTCTTGATGAAGCTGGTATCGTTTATATCGGTGCTGAAGTGGACGCTGGTGATATTTTAGTTGGTAAAGTCACGCCAAAAGGTGAGACGCAACTGACGCCAGAAGAGAAATTACTACGGGCTATCTTTGGTGAAAAAGCGGCTGATGTGAAAGACACCTCATTGCGTGTTCCAACATCAAGCAAAGGTACGGTCATCGACGTACAGGTCTTTACCCGTGATGGCGTCGAAAAAGATGCGCGCGCAAGAGCGATTGAAAAATCGCAGCTTGATAGCTATCGTAAAGATTTAAAAGAAGAGCTACGTATCTTTGAAGAAGCAGCACGTGGTCGTATTGGTAATCTATTAGATGGCCAAAAAGTCAGTGGTGGTTCGGGTCTAAAAGCTGGTACGGTTATGGCATTGGCTGATATGAAAGACATGAGCCTTGAGACCTTGCTTGATATCCAGCCGGTTGAAGAAGAAATCTCTGAGCGTCTCACGCAGATTGCCGATTACTTAGTCGATAAGCAAAAAGATATCGATGTTAAATTTGCTGAGAAAAAACGCAAATTGACCGCTGGTGATGATTTGCAACATGGCGTACAAAAAATCGTTAAGGTTTATCTAGCAGTTAAGCGTCGTATTCAGCCTGGTGATAAGATGGCTGGTCGTCATGGTAACAAAGGTGTTGTATCGCGCATTATGCCGGTTGAAGACATGCCTTATGACGAGCATGGCAACACAGTTGACATTGTACTGAACCCACTTGGTGTTCCATCGCGTATGAACATCGGTCAGGTGCTAGAGACGCATTTGGGTATGGCGGCGAAAGGTTTGGGTGAGAAGATTGATGGCATGCTGAAAGCACAAGCTGCGATGAAAGACTTACGTGAATTCTTAGACCAAATTTATAACAAAGTGGGCGGCGAGCAAGTCGATCTTGATAGCTTGTCTGACGACGATATCATGGCATTGGCAGACAACTTGCGTGGCGGTGTACCGATGGGCACAGCAGTATTTGATGGTGCGCATGAGCATCAAGTCAAAGACTTGCTAGAGCTTGCTGGTCTAGCTAGAAACGGTCAGCAGACATTGTATGATGGTCGTACCGGTCAGAAGTTTGATCGTCAAGTAACGGTCGGTTATATGTATATGCTGAAACTTAACCATTTGGTTGATGACAAAATGCATGCACGTTCTACCGGTTCTTACTCACTAGTAACGCAGCAGCCACTCGGTGGTAAAGCACAGTTTGGTGGTCAGCGCTTCGGTGAGATGGAAGTTTGGGCACTAGAAGCATATGGCGCGACTTATACCTTGCAAGAAATGCTAACGGTGAAGTCGGATGACGTTGAAGGCCGTACCCGTATGTACAAAAACATCGTCGATGGTGAGCAATATATGGATCCAGGTATGCCTGAATCGTTTAACGTCTTGACCAAAGAAATCAAATCACTGGGTATCAATATTGAGTTAAAGCAAACCCATTAAGCACGGCTGACTGAAGCTACCTTTAACATAGCTTTAGTTAATTATTATTCTTAGTGGTCAATCTAGAAGCAGTACGCGGATAGCTGCTGCTTTTAGTGATTTGTCTCAACCCTATTCATTGCCTTCATTCATCTTATTTGCGTCAATAGCACGCCATCAGATGATTATAAAGATAACGGAGAAGCAACTTGAAAGATTTACTCGATATCATGCAAAGCCCTACCGGCAACGGTAATCAAGAGTTTGATAGCATCCAAATTACGTTGGCCTCACCTGATGTGATCAAGTCATGGTCGCATGGTGAAGTGAAAAAGCCTGAAACCATTAACTATCGTACATTTAAACCTGAGCGTGATGGTCTTTTTTGTGCCAAAATCTTTGGCCCAGTAAAAGACTTTGAATGTCTATGTGGTAAGTACAAACGCCGTAAATTCCAAGGCGTTATCTGTGAAAAATGTGGCGTTGAAGTCACGACCGCCAAAGTTCGTCGCGATCGCATGGGTCATATCGACCTAGCCAGTCCTGTGGCGCATATTTGGTTCTTAAAATCATTACCAAGCCGCATCGGTCTATTGTTAGACATGACGCTGCGTGACATTGAGCGTGTGCTTTATTTTGAAAGCTATATTGTCACAGAACCTGGTCTGACTTCTCTAGAGAAGTATCAATTGCTTGATGATGAAGATTATTACAGAGCACTTGAAGAGTTTGGTGATGAGTTCACAGCCAAAATGGGTGCAGAAGCCGTTCAAGACCTATTAAAAGACATCGATTTAGATTTAGAAATCGATGAGCTGCGTGAAGCGATTCCACAAACAGGTTCTGAAACTAAGCTTAAAAAGATGTCTAAGCGTCTTAAGCTATTAGAAGCATTCCGTGATTCTAATAACAAGCCTGAGTGGATGGTAATGAATATCTTACCAGTCTTACCACCAGACTTGCGCCCGCTAGTACCACTAGAAGGCGGCCGTTTTGCGACATCAGATCTAAACGATTTATATCGCCGCGTCATCAACCGTAATAACCGTCTTAAGCGTCTATTAGAGCTAAGCGCCCCTGATATCATCGTGCGTAACGAAAAACGTATGTTGCAAGAATCAGTCGATGCGCTACTCGATAATGGTCGTCGCGGTCGTGCGATTACCGGTAGTAATAAGCGTCCATTGAAATCTTTGGCAGATATGATCAAAGGTAAGCAAGGTCGTTTCCGTCAAAACTTATTGGGTAAGCGTGTCGATTATTCTGGCCGTTCGGTCATCGTTGTCGGTCCTACGCTACGTCTACATCAGTGTGGTCTACCGAAGAAGATGGCACTTGAGCTATTCAAGCCATTTACTTATAACAAACTATTGTCTCATGGTTTGGCAACGACGATTAAAGCTGCTAAAAAGATGGTTGAGCGTGAAGAACCGCAAGTGTGGGATATGTTGGCCATGGTTATCCGTGAGCATCCAGTGCTCTTGAACCGTGCACCAACACTTCACCGTTTGGGTCTACAAGCGTTCGAGCCAGTACTAATCGAAGGTAAAGCCATCCAGCTGCATCCACTCGTTTGTACCGCATTCAACGCCGATTTCGATGGTGACCAAATGGCAGTTCACGTGCCATTGACGCTAGAAGCTCAGCTTGAGTCACGTGCTTTGATGATGTCGACCAACAACATCTTGTCGCCTGCGAACGGTGATCCAATCATCGTACCGTCACAGGATGTGGTACTTGGTTTGTATTATATTAGCCGTTCATCAGTAAATGCCAAAGGCGAAGGCATGATTTTTGCCACTGTCAATGAAGCATTGCGCGCGATTGGCTCAAACGATTTACATGTGAACGCCAAAATCAAAGTTCGTGTGACTGAAACGCATTTTGATGAAGAAGGCAACGAGACCAAAGAGATCAGTATCAAAGACACGGTTGCTGGCCGTTTGCTTATCTGGAACATCATGCCTAAAGGTATGACGTTTGATGAGTGTAACCAAGAGATGACGAAGAAAAACATCTCTAAATTGATCAACTCTTGCTATCGTAAAGTAGGTGTTAAAGACAGTGTTATGTTTGCTGACCAATTGATGTATCTAGGTTTTGCGCAAGCAACGCTATCTGGTGTGTCTATCGGTTTGGATGACATGGTTATTCCGCCAAGCAAAAAGCAAATTATCGAAGTTGCTGAAGGCGAAGTGCGCGAGATTGAAGATCAGTTCGAGCAAGGTTTTGTGACCGCTGGTGAGCGTTATAACAAAGTGGTTGATATCTGGTCACGTACCAATGACAAAGTCGCGAAAGCGATGATGGATAACTTGGCAACAGATAAAGTGATCAACGCCCAAGGTGAAGAAGAAGAGCAGAAGTCATTTAACTCTATCTTTATCATGTCAGATTCTGGTGCTCGTGGTAGTGCGGCGCAGATTCGTCAGTTGGCTGGTATGCGTGGTCTGATGGCAAAACCAGATGGCTCAATTATTGAGACCCCGATTAAAGCCAACTTCCGCGAAGGTTTGACCGTACTCCAGTACTTTATCTCTACACATGGCGCGCGTAAAGGTCTAGCAGATACCGCATTAAAAACCGCTAACTCGGGTTACCTGACTCGTCGTTTGGTTGATGTGGCACAAGATTTGGTCATTACCAGTGATGACTGTGGTACTGAGCAAGGCTTGCTCATGAAGCCGCATATTCAAGGTGGTGAGATCATCGAAAAACTCGGTGAGCTAGTACTTGGTCGTGTGACGGCTCGTGATGTGACGTACAACGATGATGCTGATAAGGTATTGATTCCAGCGGGTACGTTGATCGATGAGCATTGGGTCAATGTGCTTGACGAAAACGCAATCGATGATATCTGGGTACGCTCAGTTATTACCTGTGATATCGAACATGGCGTTTGTTCACAGTGTTATGGTCGTGATCTTGCCCGTGGTCATAAAGTCAATATCGGCGAGTCGGTCGGTGTTATGGCGGCGCAGTCTATCGGTGAGCCTGGTACTCAGTTAACCATGCGTACGTTCCACGTGGGCGGGGCAGCAAGCTCAGCATCAGTGGACAACAGCATCTCTGTACGTAATGCTGGTCAAGCGCATTTCGAAAACATGAAAACGGTTCAGCATACAGACGGTCACCTAGTTATCGTATCGCGTTCTGCTGAAATTGCGTTGACCGATGAACTTGGTCGTGAGCGTGAGCGTTATAAAGTTCCTTATGGTTCAAGCGTTCTTGTCAAACACGAAGATCAGGTCGAAGGTGGTCAAACCATCGCTAAATGGGATCCGCACACGCATCCAATTATCACTGAATTCGCAGGTACTGCACGCTTCAGCGATATCACTGATGGTATGACGGCGACTGTGAAGGTTGATGACGCGACGGGTATGAGCTCATTTGAGATTCTAGCCACTCGTGACCGTTCAAGCTCAGCCAAAGACTTACGTCCAGCGATTATCTTGAACACTGACGAAGGTAAAGAAGTGGTTTACTTCTTACCTGCTGAAACCATCATTCGCGTGAGCGACGGTGAAAAAGTAGCAGCGGGATCGATTCTAGGCCGTGTACCGCAAGCGTCTTCAGGTACTAAAGACATTACCGGTGGTCTACCACGTGTTGCTGACTTGTTCGAAGCACGGCGTCCAAAAGACCATGCGATTATGGCTGAAATGAGTGGTGTGGTTAGCTTCGGTAAAGAAACCAAAGGTAAAAACCGCTTCATTATCACCAATGAAGATGGTGAGGTTCATGAAGAGCTGATCCCGAAATGGCGTCAAATTAACGTCTTCGAAAACGAAACAGTTGCTCGTGGTGAAGTTATCGCTGATGGTCCACAAAACCCGCACGATATCTTACGTCTGAAAGGTCAAACGGCGCTTGCTGATTATATCGTAAACGAAGTACAGGACGTTTATCGCTTGCAGGGTGTAAAAATCAACGATAAGCACATCGAAGTTATTATTCGTCAGATGCTACGTAAAGTTGAAATTACTGATGGCGGCGATTCAAGTCACTTCAAAGGTGATCAGGTCGAGTACGCTGATATCAAAGCATTGAATGCTAAACTAGAAGCGGAAGATAAATTCCCAGTACAGTTTGAGCGTCAATTACTGGGTATCACTAAAGCCAGCTTGGCAACGGAAAGCTTTATCTCAGCAGCATCATTCCAGGAGACTACTCGTGTCCTAACAGCTGCTGCCGTCACTGGTAAAGTCGATGAGTTACGTGGTCTGAAAGAAAACGTTGTTGTTGGTCGTTTGATACCTGCTGGTACCGGTCTTGCTTATCATAAAGCACGCAAAGAGAAAGCAGATCAGAAGCTACAAGACAAAGACTTAAATGCAGCGTTTGACATGACAGCAAGCACTGATAGTAAAGACTTTGCTAGCTTTGACGAAGCCTTTGCTCAAGAGCTAAATCAAGACAACTAAGGGTCTGCTGTTAACTTTTGAATAAAAATAAAAAAGCCAGCCCAGTCGCTGGCTTTTTTATGCGTTGAAATATAGAAACATCAGAGAAAAGCAAATACTTGAAAGTCATATAATGAAAATAAATTTTTTCAGAAATATGTCTTAGAAAATAGTAAACTGGAAAAATAGCGTATTCTTTGTAAATACTGACCCTCTAACACAAGGATAATTAAAGCATGGCAGGTAAAACGCGCGTTGCCAAATATCAAGCAGATCGAACCAACCAAAAGCTGTATTTTTGTCGTCTATCTTGCCAAGCGGCAGGAAGTACCAACGATAAGCAGTTATACCAAGCACACTGTGAGACTGCTATTTTTCATTTATACGGCAGTTTTTTAGCCTTTATCCAAGAGCTTGGTCATTTTTATAGCCTAAATATGACCGCCCCAACCTTGGCAGATATCGAGCAAGCGCTGAGCGAACGTACCCAAGTGTCGCCTGAAATTCAACGCTTGCAGCAGTTACAACAACATGGCTTTTTGGCCAATGTAGAGCGGGCTTACCAACGTTGCCTGTATGCCGTATTACCCGATAATTCGACAGCTGAAAATGTTAATACGGTTGAGATAGAACCAAAAGATCTTATCGTCAATGTCGTTACTTTATCGAACCAATGGTTACCAGATGAGGCAACCATACGTGAATGGCGCCAACAGTTTCTTGAGCTGATTGAGCAGTTGCGTGCTGGTATGGTTGAGTTTTAGCAAGGTAGGACTTAACTGATTTTATAAGCAAAGTTTTAAAAGAACAGCTTTGAGAGCATGGTTTTAAAATAAAAAAAGACTGGCTCAGTGATTGCTGAACCAGCCTTTTAACGTTAAATAGCCATTATCATGACAAAGGTTTTACTCTGGCATGGGCGGCATACGCTCCACAGGAGTGACCGACAGCGGGTTTTGTGGCACGCTATCATTGTTACTATTATTTGGTTTTGCCACGGGCGCACGCTCTGCTTCTTCAACCGGCTCAGGTTCTGGTGCCTTACGTTGCTGCGCTTTGGTCTTGACAGGTTTGTTGGCTGAAGTACTGACATCAGTATCCTCGTCTTCGCTAGCAATAGTGCCATCATCCGTCATTTCTATAATTTGTTGTTTTTGCTTTTTAGATTTGGCACGGTTATTAACGGAGACCCATTGATTGGGTACACCTTTAAGCTGGGCTCTCATAAAGTCCATCCACACAGGTAATGCTGCCACACCACCATACTCACGGCGACCAAGGGTCGATGGTTGATCAAAACCCATCCATACGACGGTCGCGTTGGTCGGATGGAATCCGGCAAACCAAGCATCTTTCGCATCGTTAGTCGTACCGGTCTTACCACCGATATCGTTGCGTCCTAAGGCTTTTGCCCGAACGGCTGTACCGCGTTGTACCACATCACGTAAGATATCAGCCATATCATAAGCCACTCTTGGCTTTAAAATACGTGGTGCTTGCGTTGCCATAACGTACTGCACAACAGGCGCTTTTAAGCGATCTGAAGCTGGACTTGCATCATAAACATTTAAATCAAGCGCCTTTTCATCTTTTACCGTATTGTCACTATTTTCTGCATTTAGCTCAGCAGCTGATCCATTCTCTGATGCTTTGTCTTTAGTGTTAGCCTTTTCCTGTTTTTTAGCAGCAAGCGCTTCATTCTCTTTTTCTGTTTTTGCCTGATAATCTTCAAGCAGCTTTTTATTAGCATCTTCCAGTTGTTCGTTAAAGCATAAAGCACAAGCTTGCTGCGGATTGGCTTGGAATAATAGCTTGTTGTCATAATTATAGATTTGTTCGATAAAGTAAGGCTGAATGCGATGACCGCCATTGGCGAAGGTAGAGTAGGCGGTTGCCATTTGTAATGGTGTTGCTTGTCCTGCACCCAATGCCAGCGATAAGGTCGTCGGTAGCTTTTCTTTATCAAGACCAAATTCATCTAATAGGTTACGGGCGTCGGAGATACCAATCGCCTGTAATAAGCGAATGGATACCAAGTTGCGTGATAGATATAAGCCACGGCGTAAGGTGATGTCACCTAAGAAACGTTGATCGGAGTTTTTAGGTTTCCAATCGCCTACTTGAATGGGTCGATCCGAGACAATGCTGTCTGGACGGTAGCCTTTTTCTAAAGCAGTGGTATAGACCAGCGGCTTAATCGTTGAGCCCGGTTGACGCCACCCTTGCAGAGCGCGGTTGAATTTGCTGTGGTTAAAGTCAAAACCACCGACCAAGGCATTAACTGCACCCGTTTCAGGATTTAACGAAACCAAACTGCCTTGCACCTTAGGTACTTGCGCCAGTTGCCAATTACCATTAGTTGTCGGTATCAGACGAACGATGTCATTTTTATTAACAATTTGTCCGGCGTTACTCGGATAATAACCAATACGATTGGCTGAAAAATATTTGCGTGCCCAGCTCATGCCTGACCAGTTAACGGTCACGCTTTCACCTGATGGCATGGTTGCCTCGAAACTACGCGAATTAACCTTGGTAACTTTGGCAGGGGACATGTTGCTGTAACGACGGAAATTCTCAAGTGGCTCATCATTGGCTTCCGCACCGCGCCAGCCATGACGATGATCATAAGCTACTAGACCTGTCAGCACGGCAGCTTCTGCATCGGTCTGGGCTTTGCTATCAACAGTAAGACGCACACGCCAGCCACCATTCATGACTTGCTCACCATAACGCTCAACCAAGGTAGAGCGAGTCATTTCTGCCAGATACGGCATATTAACGTCTAGCTTTTCTTGGTATAAATTGATAGCTACCGGTGAGCTTACCGCTTCATCGTGTTGCGCTTTGCTGATATAGCCAAGCTCAAGCATACGACCAATGATCCAATTACGGCGAGTAAGAGCGCGGCTAGGATTAGCAACTGGATTGTATTTAGAGGGGGCTTTTGGCAGACCTGCTAACATGGCCATCTCAGCGATAGAGAGATGCTCTAAAGATTTACTGTAATATTTTTTGGCAGCGGCGCGGATACCATAAGCACCTTCGCCGAGATAAATTTTATTGACATAAAGAGTCAAAATATCGTTTTTGCTGAGCTCGTCTTCAATTTTGCGAGCTAAAAACAATTCCGTCAGTTTACGATTTAAGGTGCGCTCTGGGCTGAGAAAGTAGTTTTTGGCAACCTGCATAGTAATGGTAGAGCCACCAGTTTGGCTGTCATCATCAGTCACCACTTCGGTGACCGCGCGACCAAGACCTTTAATACTAATACCACTGTGCTGAAAGAATGCCGCGTCTTCTGCTGCTAAAAAAGCATGAGTAAGATCTTCAGGGATTTCATCAAAAGTAACCGGTAGCGAGAGACGGTTACCATACTGACCGATTAATTTGTCATCACTACTATAGATCTGTAAGGGCATCTCTAAATTGGCAGTTTTGATTTCTTGAATACTAGGTAGGGTGGGCAACAAATACATCGCCATACCATAGAAGCCAATAGGCACGGCCAGCGCTAAAATAAGCGCTAACGCTAAGCAGGCAATGAAAAGCCCCACCAAAAAGTGAATGAGACGAACGGTAGCATTTTTTTTGGTCATAATCAGACTTATCAATTAAAATTCGCAACAGATAGACTATTATACCTTGAACAAAATAGGTAGGTCATAATAAATGTGTAAGCTACCCTTAATAACTTATTTAAATGCTTGAATCTATCTGGTAAGTAAAGTATTGTACTAAATTATTACAAATAACTATCAGATTGTACATTTAATATAAGGTATAGAGTTTGTGAGGCTATTTACTTCCAAAAGTCGACATTTGATTGGCATAGATATCTGTGCCACTTCAGTCAAATTGGTCGACATACAGCGCCAACAAGGGATATTTCATCTGAAATCCTATGGTATTGAAAGACTACCGGAAGGCGTAGTCGTCGACAAACTCATTGTAGATACTGAGGCAGTGGGTAACATTATAGCTGGTTTGGCGAGACGCTGTCAGGTAGCTGGCAGCGACGCCGCTGCCGCCGTCTCAGGGTCAGCAGTGATTACCAAAATCATTGATATGGATATGGTGCTAAACGATGTCGAGCGCGAAGCACAAATTCGTTTGGATGCGGATCAATATGTGCCTTATCCATTAGAAGATGTCAATTTGGACTTTGAAGTCTTGGGCCCGTCTTTGATCAATGATGAGATGGTGCAAGTACTGCTTGCGGCCTCACGCTCGGAAAATGTTGACCAAAGAGTAGATGCTTTGACCTTTGGTGGCCTGCAAACCAAGGTAATGGATATTGAAACCCACGCTATCGAACGCGCTTTTGGCCTAATGGCGGATAACCTACCAAACATGCCAGAATTGGTCGCTTTGGTCGACATCGGTCATAATCAAACCACTTTATATATTGCTAAGAATGGTGAGTTTATCTATAGTCGCGAGCAATTGTTTGGGGGCTCTCAACTCACAGAGGCGATACAAAATCGCTATGGACTATCAGCTGAAGAAGCAAATATCAGCAAACGTGAACGTACCTTGCCAGATGACTATTATCCTGATGTGTTGACTCCTTTTATAGAAAATACCATCCAACAAATCACCCGCTCCCTACAGTTTTACTTTTCCTCGAGCCAATACAGCAGTATTGATCATATCGTGCTCGCCGGTGGTAGTAGCTCTATTGCCGGTCTTGCTGGTATGGCGCAACAAAAACTGGGTGTGACGGTCAGTATCGCCAATCCATTTACCAATATGACCATTGCGCCGCACATTGATAATGAGCAGTTGGTCATTGATGCACCGAGTTTAATGGCCGCGTGCGGTCTTGCGTTAAGGAGCTTCGACTAATGGCTCGTATTAATCTATTGCCCTGGCGGCAAGAAGAGCGCGAACGTCGTAACAAAGAATTTCTTACCCTAGTAGTGGCGGTAACTTTACTCGCCTTGTTAGCAGCGTTCGCTTCGTGGAGCTATTTTAATAATGAGCTTGATGAACAACGCAATGCCAATGCCCTGATTGAGCAAGAGAACGCCCGCTTAGACAAAGCGTTGACTGAAATTGATAGCCTAGAGCAACGCCGCGAAGATATCATATCGCGTATGCAGGTGATTCAAGATTTGCAAGGTAGACGTCCCGTCCCTGTACGCCTGTGGGATGATTTGGCCAAAGCCATTCCTCCTGCGCTTTATCTAAATAATCTAAAACGTGAAGGTGACACCCTTACCTTGACAGGTCTTGCGGACAATCCAAATGTCGTATCAAGTTTGATTCGTAATCTTGATAGCAGCAAATGGATGGGCAATTCAGCGGTCAGTAATATTCAGCAAAATATCAGCGCTTATGCACCAGCACCTGCGCTCAATGAAACGGTTACGACTGGTGAACAGCCACGCCCTGTTTATCCTGAAGACAGTTATGTGCAGTTTGTCGTAACGACCAAGGTACAATCAGAGACGGCGGTACCTGCAGATGCTAATGCAACTACTGGGCTTGGAGGTGAGTTATGAAACTTAGCCGTAAAAAAAGCCTAATTAAAACCAAAAAGACGGCTGTCAATCCTAAAAAACAGTTTGACTTGAATGAGTTTCGCCGCAGTTTTGAGTCTTTAGATTCTGAAAACTACGGCAGCTGGCCTCTTCCAGTAAAGATAACGGTGATTGGATTTATTGTTGCTCTGATAGCCGCGCTATCGTGGGCGCTACCGATTAGCAGCAAAATTGATGAGATTACTGCAGCTGAAAGTCAGCAGCAAACCTTACTTGACAGCTACCGTGAAAAAGAATCACGGGCGCGTCATTTAAAGGCTTATCAAGCACAGGTTGTCCAGATGGAAACGGAGTTTAACACCTTACTTGACCAACTGCCAAAAGACACGCGTGTGTCAGAGCTGGTAGAGGGTATCAATATGACGGGCGTTGGCAGTAATATACGTTTCCAAGATATTTCTGTAGAGCCTGAAATTGAAAATGAGTTCTTTATTGAGCAGCCTATTCGCATTGCAGCGTTAGGGGAATATCATCAGTTTGGTAGCTTTCTCAGTGGACTTGCTGCTTTACCACGTATTATTACCATGCACGATTTTGAAGTCAGTAATCCACAACCTACTTTGGATGTGTTGCCGGAGCTGAATTTGGTATTACAAACCAAAACCTATCGCTCAAAAGAGGCGGCACCTGAAGGTGAAGAAGCCGTCGCGACTGATGCTGCTACAACTGATGCTGCAGGAGGCAACTAATGACTATTCAAAAATTGCCCATGCTACTGATTTTAAGCACCGCTGTTTTATCAATGACAGGTTGTAGTGACCGTATTGGTATGGCAGAGCAAGCGATGACAGATATTCGCAATCAGCCCGCGCAGCCTATCGAGCCACCGCCAAAAGCTGAACTGGTAGAAGATTTTGTCTATAGTGCCAGTACGCAGCGCAGCCCGTTTTTGCCACCAAGCTTAGTCAATGTACAAGGTCCTAGTACCTCTATCGATGGCGTACGCCCTGATATCACTAGAGTCAAAGAACCACTTGAGCAATATGAGCTGTCACAGCTGACTTTTCGCGGCGTCGTAATTTCGCCTGAAGGTCAGCAATATGCACTCGTACAACGTCCTGATGGTTCAGTGGCTAGTGTGAGAGTAGGTGATTATCTTGGATTAAATGACGGCCGTATTGTTGAAATCACGCCGACCCAAATTAATTTGATTGAAATTGTGCCAGACAGTCGCGCCGGGTTTATTGAAAAGCCCCAGTCGTTGGTCTCCCCTATAAGTTAAGTCGGCAGATTTTTTGAGGAATAAATAATGACAGTACGCAACAACAAGGTAATGATGATGAGCAACCGCGTCTCTTCTGCTTTTGCCATCTCTGCATTGGCAATCAGCATGGTAGCAGTTAATAGCAGCGCCCATGCCGCCCAGCGCATCAATAATGTGTCTGTGGTACAGACTGCACCCGCAGTGACACAAATGCGTTTAGGCTTTGCAGGCTTGCCAGTATTACCTGCCGCTTACCAGCTGGATGATCCTAGCCGTTTGGTATTGGATTTTGAGCAAGTACAAAACGGACTTGCCAGTCGTTTTAACGAATACAATATCGGTATGGTCAATGATGTTACGACGTTAAGTAGTGACAGTACCACGCGTCTGATTGTTGGGCTTAAACAAGCGGGCAACTATACGACGGCGATTGACGGCAATGATCTGCTGTTGACCCTGACCGATCCCAGTCGCCCAGTCATTACCAATGACCCGATCCAAGACGTACTCAATGACAACAATGCCATTACCACGACGGCAGTAGTCACACCGATTGTAGAAACCAGTAGTGTACCCGTTGCCCCAGTTAGAACAACGTCAACTAGCACGACCGTGATCAATAACCAAGCGCCAACGGATACGATGGTCGTACGCGTAAATCCACTATTAAATCCACAGCTTGCTGCCTCTCAAGTTAGCAAGCAGTATAGCTATGACGGCTTAACGGCTGTGAATTTTTCGGCAGGAAATAACGGCGGCGGCAACGTCAGTATTGCACTTGCCAATGAAGCGATTCCGGTGGATGTGCAGCGCCAAGGTAACAAGCTGGTCGTACGCCTAACGGGTAGCACGGTGCCTAGAAACCTATTACGTCGCTTGAATATTAATAGTGGTCTCGTGAGTAGTATCGATACCAAAAACCAAGGTCAAAATGGCGTTATCACCATCAACATGACTGAGGATTATGAGTATCAAGCTTACCAATCGGGTAACCAGTTAAACGTGAGTATCAGTAAGCCTGAGCTACTAAGAGAGCCAACCCTAGAAGAAAGAGTCTATAGTGGTGAAGCGCTATCTATGGAGTTCCAAGACGTGGAAATTCGTAGCGTCTTAGATATTTTAGCGCAGTTCACTGATATGAATATCGTCGCTAGTGATTCGGTGGCGGGTAACATCACTTTGCGCCTGATCAATGTGCCTTGGGATCAAGCGCTTGATATTATTCTAAAAAGTAAAAATCTGGGCAAACGCGAGAATGGTAGGGTGATCTTAGTCGCGCCTGCTACAGAACTTGCTGAACAAGAAGCGCGTGAGCTTGAAGCGCAGCAAGCAGTTGAGTCTTATGCGCCACTACGCACCGAGTACATTCGCTTAAGCTACGCTAAAGCGGCAGATGTATTAACCCTTATCTCACAAGGTAGTGGCTCATCTGGTGGTAGCAGCGCTAGCAACTCTAACTCTAGCGACAACAATACTTTACTATCCAATCGTGGAACGGTCACGGTCGACGAACGTACCAATACTCTGATTATCAAAGATGTGGCGGACAGTATTGAGAATATCCATAAGCTTATCAGCAAAATTGATATTCCGGTCCGCCAAGTAATGATTGAAGCGCGTATCGTTAGTGCGACTGATAGCTTTAGTAAAGAGATTGGCGTTCGTTGGGGCATCCTATCGAATGGTGCGGCGAATAACCGTAGCCTACTCGTTGGTGGTAGTAATCAGACTTTGGCAGATCTTAAGGATTTTGATATCGAAACCACGACTGTCAATGGTCAAACGGTTTCTTATCCTTCTTACGATATCAGCCGTCCTGATAACTTAAACGTTGACTTAGGCGTGGCCAATCCAGCGGGTAGTATTGCTTTTGGCT
Organism: Psychrobacter okhotskensis; assembly: GCF_013248965.1. Lineage (GTDB taxonomy): Bacteria > Pseudomonadota > Gammaproteobacteria > Pseudomonadales > Moraxellaceae > Psychrobacter > Psychrobacter okhotskensis. Next base: position 22,561 of record NZ_JABRVQ010000001.1, read on the forward strand.
TGCTAAGTATGTCGGATGTGATGCTCGATCTTGAGTTGTCAGCTTTGCAAGCCGACAATCGCGGTGAAGTTATTTCAACGCCAAAGATTTTGACAGCGGACAAACAAACGGCCAAAGTATCATCGGGTACGCAGATTCCTTATCAAGAAGCATCGGCCAGTGGCGCAACCACGACCAGCTTTAAAGAAGCGGCACTAAGCTTAGAAGCAACGCCGAACATTACACCTGATGGTAAAATTGGTTTGCAACTGGTCATTACCAATGGCACGCCAACGATTATTAATGATCAGGTAGCGATCGCTGAAGATTCAATCTCGACTAACGTTATCGTTGAAGATGGTCAAACCATCGTACTAGGCGGTGTCTTCAAAAATCGTACTACTAATGAGGTATCTAAAGTGCCTTTCTTAGGAGACTTGCCTTATGTTGGCCGAGCTTTCCGTAAGGATGTACGTAATAACTCTAAAGAAGAGCTACTGATATTTGTCACGCCAAAGCTGATCAACGATGGTGTAAGCCGTTTAAATTAATAATCTTACTATCAATTATCAATCGAAAAAAGCAAGCCTTAGTGCTTGCTTTTTTTATGGATAAATTTAGGTTGATTTGACCATAGCAAGACACTGTCAATCGTATTTTTTGAATTTGGTACAACAATAATCATGGCTCATTACTAGCCAGAATATCAATGACGTTGTATCATACCTAATTTAGCTGAGTGAGTACTATGATGGAGGAATTACCGTCGGTGTTTTTAGTGGGACCGATGGGAGCGGGGAAGACCACCATTGGTCGATTGCTTGCCAAACAATTGGGGCGGACGTTTGTAGATAGTGATTGGTATATCGAGTCGCAAACCGGCGCTGATATTGCTTGGATATTCGCTAAAGAAGGCGAAGCGGGCTTTCGTGAGCGTGAGACACGTGCCATCGATGAGCTGAGCCAACAACAGCAGATAGTATTGGCAACGGGTGGTGGTGCCGTTATGTCTGCTGAAAACCGCGAGTTTTTAAAGCAGCGCGGTATCGTGGTTTATCTTAATGCGCCAGTCGATGTACAAATGGCACGCACCGCGAAAGATAAGTCGCGACCTTTACTACAACAGCCCAACCCTAGAAAAATCTTGCAAGATTTATACAGCACCCGCGACCCATTATATCGGCAAGTGGCTCATATCATCATGCCTACCGGTCATACTTACCCTCGTCATATGGTCAGTCAATTATTACAGCAACTCGAATCGTTCTATTGCACGCCTTCTATAACGCCAGAATCTAAAGAAGATTGATGGCAAAAATAATAGAACATAAATATAACGATACTCAGTCAACTAACGTTCCCTCATTAAAAATGCTCAAGGAGACTTTCATGGCAACGCCACTGTTTCATGATGGCTTAACCGTACACACGCACAGTCATGATTATCCTATTGTCATTACTGAACAAAGTAGCACTGAGCAAAACAGCACTGAGCAAAGCGCTATGGCTCAGCAAATCATGCCCTATATTACTGGTCGGCAAGTATTAATTGTCACCAACGAGACGATTGCACCGCTTTACTTGGCAGCGCTAGAGGCACCATTGGCAAAGCAGTTCATCGTGAAGGTATGTATACTCCCAGATGGCGAACAATATAAGAATCAGACGAGCATTAACCAGATTTATGATGCGCTCATGGCCGAGCATTTCAATCGGGATGTGACATTGATTGCTCTCGGCGGCGGCGTCATTGGTGATATGACTGGGTTTGCAGCAGCCAGTTTTATGCGCGGTGTCAACTTTATCCAAATTCCAACCACACTATTATCACAAGTGGATTCAAGCGTTGGCGGCAAAACAGGCATTAATCACGCACAAGGCAAAAACATGATCGGGGCTTTTTGGCAGCCGCAAATGGTGCTTGCTGAGATGAGTACATTAAAAACCTTGCCAGCGCGTGAGCTATCAGCAGGTCTTGCAGAGGTCATTAAATACGCACTTATTATGGATGCGGAATTTTTAACGTGGCTTGAGCACAATTTACCAGCGATGATGGCGTTAGATTTGGCAGTACTTGGCGAGGCGGTCAAACGCTGCTGTCAATACAAAGCCGATGTCGTGGCGCAAGATGAAAGAGAGTCGGGTGTACGGGCGCTATTAAACTTCGGTCATACTTTTGGTCATGTGATCGAAACCCACGAAGGCTATGGTAATTGGCTGCATGGTGAGGCGGTTGCCGTTGGTATGGTACAAGCAGCCGAGCTGTCTCAAAAAATTGGCTGGTTAACGAGCGAAGACGTGGCTCGTATTAAACGCGTTTTGACATTGGCCAATTTACCTATCACTCCACCTGCTATTGATGTTCAGACGGCTTTAGACTTGATGGGGCATGATAAAAAAGTGAAACACGGACAAATCCGCCTTATTTTGTTAAAATCACTGGGTGACGCGGTATTAACCAATGATTTCGATGCTGAGCTTCTTACTGACGTATTGTCACAGCACAGCTCATCAGAACGTCAAATTTAGTGATATCACTAAACCCTTGCAAGCGAACCATTGCAATGGAGCTGTTAGTCACTACTGTATTGGCATGAGCACAGGTTTAAAGCGTTTAACTCTATTTCACCAAGGACATCCTCATGGCAGCATCTAGCTCGTCGACTCGTAACGCTGGCCAATCATATCGCCGTCAAGCACTGATTTGGTTGTTGGTGACCCTGTTGCTAGGCGTCGTCACCGCTTTGGTTTGGATGTTTAGTCAAACGCCAGCGATGGGTGCCAAGATTGAAAATGCGCCGATATCTGCGCCGCAAACAACGAGCACCGAACTTGAGCAGCCATTGGCCATTGAATCATTGCATGAGCTGGATACGGACGTGCAGCCGATCAATTTTGATGCGACCGTTCGTGATTTACGCAGTTATCCTGATGAGTTTAAAGACAAGCGTTATCTGCTGGCTAATAAAGGCAAATGGACTGTACAGGTCATGAATGTTGCGGAAAACGAGGTGATCGTCAGTTATTTAGAAGGTCGGGAAGACCGTGCGAAGTTTTCCTACTTTCGCTACCTTGATGACAACAATCAAGTCCGTTATATGCTGACTTATGGTTTGATGAGCAGCCTGCAAGAGGCCGTTGGTGCTGCCAAATTGATTGACTTTAGGCTGCCTGCCAATGTGCGTGTCTTACCTGAAGAGATCAATCGCTACGTCAGTATCATCGACAATTATGAGCGCCCTGATCCGGTGAAAGACTTGAGTGCGAGACGCACGCGCTCTGTAAATTTGCGCCCGACCAAACGTGAAGTGCCAGTCCGTCAGAAAGTGCAAGCTAATGATAGTGATGGTGCTAATGAGCAAGCAGCAAGCAATAATACCAGTCGTAGTGGTCAAGAAGCGGCTAACAATAGTAATGATGAAAGCATTCGTCAATCGGTCGATACCTCTGCGACCCTATCGGTCAATGAAGAGCGTACCGTCGGCAATGAAGAGCAAACACTGACTGCTTCGAGCGCTAAAAATGATGATACTCGTAAGCCTGAGCAAGCTGCCAAAAAACCTGCAATTGATAATAGCACGCTAAAAAAACCGCCGGTTGTACCAACGCCTAAGCCGCCAAGTTCGACTAATAGTACAAATAATGGCTCGAATGCCGCTAATAAAAACAGCAATAGTAGTGCGCCTAAAGCCAATAATGACAGTATAAAAGAGCTGATCGAAGAAAAAAGCAATTAATTTTTGGTTAGTGCTATGCCCTAAAAAAACCTCACTAAAACGTTTGTTTAGTGAGGTTTTTTTATGTTTGTCTATCTGCTCATTTACATACTTGCCTATTTTGTTAGACAACTAACCAATATAGAGGTTAAAAGAACTTCGTCAAAGCAGCTTTAAAAACCCTCGTATCCTATAGCTGTAAAAGCCATTGCAGTGAGTTATTGACTGTTTATTAGCAACTCATAATATAAGCTCTTACAAAATCTGGCTGATGAATCGACAGAAAAGACTAGATTTTTTGTCCGTCATTAACTAAGATGACTATGGGCAACGCTCTGTATAGTTATCGTAAATAACGATTTAACGCACAGTCATTTAGTTACGTACTATTAGTGATAACATAGTTGCGTACTAAGCGATTGTTGTCTCAAGCGCAGCGATTTGCCATCGACAGTAAGCTTATTGCAAATCGCAAAATCCCTCTTATTGTCACTGCTATTAGGGTCATTAAGGCGCTTGAATATAGAGCGTCTGATATTCAAAATTAGTCAAATGTCATATTTTCGCATGCTCAACTAGCCGTCGACTAAGCCGCGCTAGTAGGATATAACGCCAAACGTTAAGGTACGTGCTGACGAGTGAGTAACTGGTATACGGGGTATTTTTTATCCAGTTGCCATGGGCGGTTACTGACTATTTATTGGTGCATTTTGTTATAACACCGTTTGTCTGTTATCAGACTATCAAGCGACTGTGAGAGTCAGGGGGTTATCTCACGCTCACAACATAACTATCTACTGAGCTGCACGTCATTTATTAATTCGGATATACGAATATTTACCTACCAGCCCGTTCTGCCTGCGGTCACCAGTTTATGTTCCGCATTGGATATATAAGCTGCCCGTTTACTTAAAAGGACAAGCTATGTCAATGATTTCTTCCCATACGCATTTGGCCACGCCGGATGACTTTTCTGATAACTGTGGCTTTGGTTTGATTGCTCATATTGAGGGACAAGCCAGTCATGATTTGGTAAAAACGGCTATTCATAGTCTCAGCTGTATGACCCATCGCGGTGGTGTTGCTGCTGACGGCAAGACGGGTGATGGTTGTGGCTTGCTACTGGCAACGCCGACCGCTTTTTTTAAAGACATTGCTAGCGAGCAACAGTTAACAGTGACGGATAACTTTGCTGTGGGTATGGTGTTCGTCAATTTAGATGAGACCAAAGCACAGCACAGCCAGCAGGTACTCGCCGAAGAGATTATCGCTGAAGGCTTAGAGGTTGCTGGCTGGCGTGATGTGCCACTTGATTTGAGTATCGTTGGTGAGATTGGTCGTGAGACCTTGCCAGACTTTAAGCAAGTGTTTGTCAATGCGCCTGATAATTTAGATGCGGATGATTTTAACCGTAAGCTGTTTGTCGCGCGTAAAAAAGCAGAGCAACGTCTGGTCGATGACGAGCTGTTTTATGTTTGTTCGCTGAACTGTCAGACTATTATTTATAAAGGTCTGGTGATGCCATCAGATCTACCAGCGTTTTTTCTAGATCTCCAAGATCAACGTTTGGCATCACATATTGTGGTATTTCATCAACGTTTTTCAACCAATACGCTACCACGCTGGCCATTGGCACAGCCGTTTCGCTATCTTGCGCACAATGGCGAATTAAACACCATTACCGGTAACCGTAACTGGTCTGAGGCACGCACACCAAAATTAAAATCTGCCAAATTACCCAATCTGAATGAGCTAACGCCGCTGGTTAATAGTACGGGCTCTGATTCGTCAAGCTTAGATAACATGCTTGAAGTACTTATGTCTGGGGGCATGAATCTGTTCCATGCGATGTCTATTCTAGTGCCACCAGCATGGCAAAATGTCGATAGCATGGATATGGACTTGCGGGCGTTTTACGAGTTTTACTCGCAGCATATGGAAGCATGGGATGGCCCAGCAGGTCTTGTGATTCAAGATGGACGCTATGCTGTCTGTATGCTTGACCGTAATGGTCTACGCCCCTCGCGTTGGGTGACGACTAAAAATGGCTATATCACTGTGGCGTCAGAAGTAGGCGTTTGGGACTATGCGCCAAAGGATGTACTGGCAAAAGGTCGGGTAGGACCAGGTCAGATGCTAGTCATTGATACTTTAACTGGTCAAATCTTAGATACCAAAGCGATTGCGACCTTATTGAAAAAAGCCCATCCCTATCGTAAATGGTTACGCGAAGAAGCCACTCGTATCCGCGATGATGAGCGCTTAGAAGAAGAGTTGGCAGCACAAGCTTGCCGCGGTGATAAGCTAAAAGCGCTGCAAAAAATGTATCACATTACCAATGAAGAGCGCACAGAAATCATTCGGCCTAATGCCGAAAATGCGCAAGAGCCAGTCGGTTCGATGGGTGATGATACGCCCATGGCAGTACTGTCACAGCAGATTCGCCATGTCGGGGACTTTTTCCGTCAGCAGTTTGCTCAGGTGACCAATCCACCGATTGATCCACTGCGTGAGTCGATCGTGATGTCGCTACAGACTTGCTTGGGCGCTGAAACCAATGTGTTTGCGCCATCTGCGCGAGATGCACACCGTATTATCTTATCGTCGCCTGTATTGTCCGCTAGCAAAATGCAGCAGCTTGAAACTTTGGATGATCCAGCGTTTAAGGTTGCCCGTATTGACCTAAACTATGATCGCACCCTAGAGCTATCAGCGGCCATCACTGCTATCTGTGAGCAAGTGGCCAGCAGCATTCGGGCAGGGCAGACGTTGATTGTGTTGTCTGATAAAGACATCGATGCGGAAAAAGTACCGGCCAATGCCATTATGGTAACGGGTGCGGTGCATCATTACCTCATTGGTCAAGGTATTCGTACTGATGCCAATTTAATCATTGAGACGGGTCTCGCGCGCGATTCGCATCAAATAGCCGTATTGATTGGCTTTGGCGCGACTTGTGTCTATCCATATCTGGCTTATGATGTCATTGATGATTTGGTTGCAACCGGTGAGCTATTGGGCGATCCGATTCAAGCGCGGGTTAATTTCCGTAAGGGCTTAGATAAAGGTTTGCTAAAAATCTTATCAAAAATGGGTATTTCTACCATTGTCTCTTATCGCGGTGCACAGTTATTTGAAGCCGTTGGTCTCTCTGAAGAAGTCGTGAGCTTGTGTTTTAAAGGCGTACAAAGCCGTATTAAAGGCGCTACCTTTGCAGACTTGGCTGCTGATCAAGCACAGCTAGCCGCCAATGCCTTTAAACGTCGTGCGCCACTGGATCAAGGTGGTTTATTGAAGTTTGTCTTTAATAAAGAATATCATGCCTTTAATCCAGATGTGATTAATAGCCTGCATACCGCTGTACGTACGGGTGATTATGACAATTATCGTCATTATGCCGATTTGGTCAATAGTCGTCCGGTTGCCACCTTGCGTGACTTATTGCAGTTGAAGACGGACAACCCGATCGATGTTAATGAAGTCGAAGATATCTCCAAAATTTTAACCCGTTTTGATTCGGCTGGTATGTCGTTAGGGGCGTTGTCTCCTGAAGCTCATGAAGCCATCGCGATGGCAATGAACACCATTGGTGGGCGCTCAAATTCTGGTGAGGGCGGCGAAGATCCTGTACGTTATGGCACGCTGCGTAACTCAAAAATTAAGCAAGTTGCCTCGGGTCGTTTTGGTGTGACCCCAGCGTATTTACGCTCAGCAGAAGTCATGCAGATTAAAGTCGCGCAGGGCGCCAAGCCGGGTGAGGGTGGTCAGCTGCCGGGTGGTAAGGTCAATGCTTTGATTGCTCGTCTGCGCTATTCTGTGCCGGGGGTGACGCTCATATCACCGCCGCCGCATCATGACATTTATTCTATCGAAGATTTGGCACAGCTTATTTTTGACTTAAAACAAGTCAATCCAGACGCCTTGGTTTCGGTCAAGTTGGTCTCACGTCCGGGCGTTGGTACTATTGCTACTGGTGTGGCAAAAGCTTATGCCGACTTGATTACCATCTCAGGGTATGATGGCGGTACGGCAGCGTCACCGTTGTCCTCTATTCACCATGCTGGCTCGCCGTGGGAATTGGGTCTTGCCGAGACCCATCAGTCATTACGCGTCAATGGGTTGCGCGACAAAGTACGTATCCAGACCGATGGTGGTCTAAAAACTGGTCTTGATGTGGTTAAAGCCGCTATCCTTGGTGCCGAAAGCTTTGGCTTTGGTACGACGCCGATGATTGCTGTTGGTTGTAAGTATTTACGTATTTGCCATCTCAATAACTGTCCGACGGGCGTTGCCACCCAAAAAGCCCAACTGCGTGACGAGCATTTCATTGGCGAAGCAGAAATGCTGATTAACTTCTTTAAGTTTGTCGCCACCGAAACGCGTGAGTGGCTTGCTGCATTGGGTGTGCGTAGCATGGAGGAGTTGGTCGGACGTACAGACTTGCTTGATGTGCTAGAGGGTAATACCGATAAGCAGCGTCATTTAGATTTGTCGCCGCTGTTATTTAGCCATCCAGCCAGTAGCGGCAAAGCGCAGACTTGTCAGGTAGAACGTAATGAGCCGTTTGATAAAGGCTTGCTTGCGGAGCAAATGATTAGCGATATGCTGCTCAATATTCGTCAAGGTAATGGCGGCGATTATAGCTATTACGTCGGTAACTGTGATCGTTCCATTGGCGCACGTATCTCAGGTGAGATTGCGCAAGTATGGGGCAATCTGGGCATGAATGAGAAGCCAATCAAACTGCATCTGACGGGTACTGCTGGGCAGAGTTTGGGCGTCTGGAATGCTGGTGGCTTACATATTGAGCTAGAAGGCGATGCCAATGACTATGTGGGCAAAGGCATGGCAGGTGGCGAGATTGTCATTTATCCACCCAAAGACTCTAGCTTTACCGCGCAAGATACTGCCATTATCGGCAATACCTGTCTATATGGCGCAACCGGTGGTAAGTTGTACGCAGCGGGCACAGCAGGCGAGCGCTTCGGGGTGCGCAACTCTGGCGCGCATGCGGTCATCGAAGGCACGGGTGATCATTGCTGTGAGTATATGACGGGCGGCATCATGACTATTCTTGGTCGTACTGGTCTTAACTTCGGCGCGGGTATGACGGGCGGCTTCGCTTATGTGCTCGATATGGAAGGGGACTTCTTTGATCGTTGTAATCATGAATTGATTGACTTAAACCGTATCTCAAGCGAGCAGACGGAAGGTCATCGTATTCACTTACAACAAGTGCTTGAGACTCATGTGGATAAAACTGGTAGCGCGTGGGGTCAGACTATTTTGGCTGACTTTGAGCATTACGTGCGCAAGTTTTACTTGGTGAAGCCAAAAGCGGCGAACATTGCAAGTTTGCTTAAGACCACGATGGCTGACCCACAGTAGCTCAGTCAGTAATAGGTTTACGAGCATCTTAACTCATAGGTTTTGAGCAGGTAAATGACAGCCCTTATCCGTAAATTTGCCTCATTGAGGCTGCAGATATTGGCTGTTATCACCCACTATAAAAGAGATAACACCATGGCAAAACGCTTAGAAAATAGTTTTCAGTTTTTAGATGTGCCTCGGCTTGAGCCGACTAAAAAAGACATCGCAACGCGCTCAACGGAGTTTGTCGAGATTTATAAACCATTCGAGAGTGAGCCAGTGGCGCAGCAGTCACATCGCTGTCTTGAGTGTGGTAACCCGTACTGCGAGTGGAAGTGTCCTGTACACAATTACATTCCTAACTGGCTCAAATTGGCCGCCGAAGGGCAGATATTTCAAGCCGCTGAGTTGTGCCACCGTACCAATACTTTGCCTGAGGTTTGCGGCCGTGTCTGTCCCCAAGATCGCCTATGTGAAGGTGCTTGTACCCTGAACGATGGCTTTGGCGCGGTCACTATTGGTAATGTTGAGAAGTATATTAACGATACCGCCTTTGCGCTTGGCTGGCGACCTGATATGTCTGACGTGGTTTGGACGGACAAAAAAGTCGCTATCATTGGCGCAGGACCTGCAGGTTTGGGCTGTGCAGATATCTTGGTGAGAAATGGCGTTAAACCAGTTGTCTTTGACAAACGTCCTGAAATCGGCGGCTTATTAACCTTTGGTATTCCAGAGTTTAAGATGGAAAAAGACGTCATGCGCAATCGCCGGGTCATCTTTGAAGACATGGGTATCGAGTTTCGTCTAGAGACAGAAATCGGTACCGACGTTAGTATCGATGAGCTATTAGGCGAGTACGATGCGGTGTTTATGGGTATGGGCACTTACACTTATATGCGTGGCGGCTTCGCTGGCGAGGAGTTAGACGGTGTCTATGATGCGCTAGATTACCTGATTGCCAACGTGAACCGTTGTAACGATTGGGAAAAAAATCCCGAAGAGTATATCGATTTTAAAGGCAAAAGAGTGGTGGTGCTCGGTGGCGGTGATACAGCAATGGATTGCAATCGCACCAGTATCCGCCAAGGCGCTGAGCAAGTCGTCTGCGCTTATCGCCGTGATGAAGAAAATATGCCAGGCTCGCGCCGCGAAGTAGTCAATGCCCGCGAGGAAGGTGTTGAGTTCTTATTTAACCGTCAGCCAACCGAAATCATTGGCTTAAATGGTAAGGTCAAAGGCGTAAAAGTCGTGACCACCCATTTAGGCGCACCTGACAACCGTGGTCGTCAGCGTCCAGAGCCAATTGTAAATTCTGAAGAGATTATCCCTTGTGATGCAGTGATTATGGCCTTTGGCTTCCGTCCTAGTCCTGCCGATTGGTTCGAGTCACAGCAAGTGGCGATGGACAGCTCTGGTCGTGTTTTGGCTCTCGAAAAGCAAACCTTTAAATTCCAAACCAAAAACCCCAAAATCTTCGCTGGTGGCGATATGGTACGTGGTTCTGATTTGGTCGTAACCGCCATTTGGGAAGGGCGTGAAGCCGCTGAAGGTATTTTGGACTTCTTAGAGGTTTAATGGGTTTGATTTACATCCAGTGACTGATTGCTTTGCTTTGCTTTGTTCTCAAACGTCTTTTACCTTTTAACAGGCAAAAGACGTTTTTTTTGATAGCTGGTTATGCTGCTAATGTCTAAGTAACGCTTAGTCTTTTACGTCTAATGCCATTCACGAAAATTAGAGTAGCAAGAAAAATCGATATCAGCACTGCGTGATGGTTCGATATTACTTTTTACTGATTATATATTCTTCAATTAATAAGAGTACCTGTACGTGAAACCAAAAATTTGGCAACGCTTTATCGCACCATTTATTGAGCCTTATGCGCGCTATCAGCACGCTGATATCTTGCATGCCATACGTATAGGTGCAGCTATTGTACTTGCGCTGTTAGCCAATCAAATAAGCCGTTTTCCGCACGGAGAATGGACGACGATCACCGTCTTTATTATTTTAGGATTGCTACAGTATCAAGGCGCTATTTATACTAAGGCCAAAGAGCGAGTACTGGGTACAGTTTTGGGTATTGTCGTGGCATTTTCGATCTTATGGTTTAATAAAGCGACGGGTGCTTGGTTAGGGGTAGAGTACTTGCTGATTGGAATCAGCAGTGGGGTTATTGGTTATTTTTCGGTTAGGCGGCTAGGCTATACCGGATTACTGACTGGCATTACTATGCTAATGATCGTCTCTAACTTAAATCAAATTAACATAGCGCAAGATGGCGTTTATCGGGCACTCAATATCTTAATCGGTACGGGTATCGCAGTCATGGTGACAGTGGTCTTGCCTCTCAAATCTACCTTGATGTGGCGCTTTTTATTGGCAAATAATTTGGAGGCCTGTAGCACTCTTTATGCTGGTGTCGGACATCATATCGATGCTGAAATAGTGGCTCCTAAGTCGATTGTTTATACTAAAGCGACAAGCTCAGCGAGCCTGAATAATGCCAAAAATAGCGCTACTCTAGATACCCCTGTCAATAAAGCATTGATAAAATCGCTGCAGCAAATAAACAAGCGACTACTCGCAGTACGGCCCCATATCGCTGCCACTGCAAGCGAATCAGGCATTGATAAAGAAACCATAGAAACGATTCAGCGTACCCACCGCAATATCATCGGTACCATCGATTTATTGCTCAGTGCGGCGCCGCACTTGGCGAATATCGATATCGATGATGAAAACCATACGCTACTGATTCACTATCAGCACGAGTTGACACAAGCCATGCAGCATATCGCAGCAGTACTACGCAGTCCAAGCGATCAAACCTTTCGACCGATTACGCGTATTGCGCTATCAGAATATCCTAGCGTACAGACTGCAACGTTTGAGTGGCAGGGCTATTTTTGGCTGACGCAAACGTTGCAAACCCAACTGCGACAGCTAAGTGATCTGCTACAAGTGACCAAACCGCAGTGGTATGCTGCTTCTGGTCTGCGCTATCAAAGGCGCGAGCAGCGTAGAATGAAAGAGCAGGGTGGCGAGTCAGACTTACACTTGTAAGTAACAGAGATACTGACACCCACTTGCAACTACTTGTCAGCGTCTCTTAGTGTTATCAATAGCCAAATGCTATCTTCTTCGGATGTTTTTTTGTCGTTATGTGCTAGCATGTTTTGACCTTTGACGTCTTTTATCTTTTAATAGGTAAAAGGCGTTATTTTTTGACCATCGCTTTATTCGTGGTTAAGCCAGTAGCTAGGATTTAACCAATTTTTTATTCCTTTATTATAAGAGATACCCTGCGTGAAACCGACTGTTTGGCAACGATTTACGGCACCGTTTGTAGAGCCTTATGCCCGCTACCAGCATGCGGATGTTTTGCATGCCATACGTTTGGGTGTGGCCGTACTTATTGCACTGTTGTTAAATGAGTTTACGCACTTGCCGCATGGCGAGTGGACGACCATTACCGTATTTGTGATTTTGGGTTTGTTGCAATATCAGGGAGCGATTTATACCAAGGCCAAAGAGCGGATATTGGGTACTTTGCTTGGAGTGCTGGTCGGGCTTAGCTTCTTATGGTTGATTAAAGATATCGGTGGTTGGCTGTGGTTGTATTATGGGCTGATTGGCATTATCAGTGGCATCATCGGTTATGTGGCGGTCAAGCAATTGGGTTATATTGGGCTGCTAACAGGCATTACCATGCTGATGATTGTATCGAGTCCTGACCACAGCAGTATTGCCCAAGATGGCTTATATCGCGCGTTTAATATTTTGCTTGGCGCAGGGGTGGCGGTCGCAGCAACATTAATTTTACCGCTGAAGTCGACGTTGATGTGGCGGTTTTTGTTGGCCAGCAATCTTGAGACGTGCAGCAATTTGTATGCAGGAGTGGGCAATCATATTGATGCCGATGTACTAGTACCCAAGCCGTTTAAATATAGTAAGGCGACCAGTTCAGCCAGTATTATTTATCCATCGAGCAGTTCTATACCGGATACACCCGTCAATAAAGCCTTGGTGAAGGCGTTACAAAAGATTAATAAGCGCTTGCTTGCCGTGCGTCCGCATATCGCAGCGACTGCCAGTGAATCGGGCATTGATAAAGAAACGCTAGAAACCATTCAGCGTACCCATCGTAATATTATCGGTACCATTGATTTGCTGTTAAGTGCCGCACCGCGCTTGGCAAATATCGAGATTGACGATGAAAATCATATTTTGCTTATCCATTATCAGCACGAATTAACGCAGGCAATGCAGCATATGGCTGCGGTATTACGTAGCCCAAACGATGAGGTATTTCGCCCCATTACTCGCATCGCGGTATCAGAGTATCCGAGCGTGCAGAATTTAGGTTTTGAGTGGCAGGGCTATTTTTGGTTGACCCAAACTCTGCAAGTACAGTTGCAGCGATTAAGTGATTTATTACAAAAGACCAAGCCGCAATGGTTTGCTGCTTCTGGCCTGCGTTATCAGCGCCGTGAACAGCGCCGTATTGAGCATAAAGGCAGCGAGACAGATTTACATTTATGAAGAAAACAAATAAAAACGCTGACTCTCACAAGTCAGCGTTTTTATTTAAACAATATTTTTAGGGCGTGTTTTTCTAGCCTTCTGTATTAACGACCCGTTTTTAGCTTATCCCAATACTGCTGGTACACTTGCAGGGCTTCATCACCGACGTCTTCTTGGAATTCAGCTTTGGCCAACACCTCTTTGCTAGGATAAATGGTTGGGTTATTACGCACGCTTTCCTCCATCAGCTCACGCGCTGCCAAGTTCGGCGAGGCATAACCAATCTCTTCACTGACAATCTTGGCGTTCTCAGGACGCAGTAGGTAGTCGATAAATTTGTGCGCGGCATCCACCTGCTTGGCGTTCTTCGGAATGACAAAGTTGTCCATCCAGAGTATCGCGCCCTCGCTTGGGTACTTATAGACCAAGCTGGTCAAGCCTTCGTCATTGGCCATGACGGCTTCGCCATTCCACGTCATACCGAGTGACGTTTCGCCTTCGATATAAGGCATGCGTGTCGCATCTGAGTTAAAGGTTTTGACGTTTGGCATCAAGGTAGTGAGCTTGTCATAAGCGGCTTTGATCTCGTCAGGATTGCTGCTGTTACCCGAATAGCCAAGGGTGAGGAGCGCCATACCAAACACTTCGCGTACATCATTGGTCAGCATCACTTGACCTTTATACTCAGGTTTCCACAGATCGTTCCAGCTATTGACCGTCGCAGGATCGACCGAATCGCCATTGATGGCCAAACCAGTGCTGCCCCACATATAAGGAATTGAGTATTTGTTCTCAGGGTCAACCTTGGTATTGGTAAATGAGGTATCGAGGTTTTTAAAGTTACTCAGTTTAGATTTATCAAGCTCTTGCAATAGCCCTTCTTTGGCCATTTTTTCGACATAATACGTCGATGGAATCGCTAAGTCATACTGACTAGAATCATCGAGTAGTTTGAGCTTGGCGTACATGGCTTCGTTAGAGTCAAAGGTGGTGTAATTGACCGAAATGCCCGTCTCTTCTTCAAACCCATCTAGAATCTCTTGCGGCATGTACTCTGACCAGTTATACAGATTTAGCGTCTCATTGCTAGCAGTAGCGTTGCCATCAGCGGCATTGTCAGCGTTGCTACAGCTGGCCAGTGCTAGGCCGACTGCCATGGCTAATAAGGCTTTTGGTACTAAACGACCATTACGCGCCGCTGTGTTGGCAGTGGCATGGGGCGATGATAAGTGAGTCAAAATATCTCTCCTAGATAAAGGTAAGGCAAATCGATAAAAATAAATAAAGGCGGCTAATGATTACAGGCTCAGCACCGATAGTTGCCCTGTTATGGTTATTATACCCAGTAATTTAAAGGGCAATCGCGAATAGATATTACGATAGGCAATGCCTTACAAGTCGAAGGCAGTGTCAGAATAGCCCAGCCTAGGTAAAGCAATCAAGGGAAGCAATCATGCTATGATGAGCTGGTTTATTTTTATACCGTATTTTCAATAACGTGAATAGACCAACCATACCATAATAATAAAGGATGCAACATCATGACCCAGAATAACACTGTTATACCGGCGTTATTGCCTGAGAAAGTCGCCATCGTCACTGGTGCCAGTCGTGGACTAGGCGCACAAATTGCCCAGCAAATGGCAGCGGCAGGGGCAAGCATTTGTGTCAATTATCTCAATAGTAAAGAGGCTGCTGAGGCAGTCGTTGCCGACATCGTCGCTGCTGGCGGGCAAGCATTTGCTTATCAAGCTGATGTCACTGAACTTGAGCAAGTACAAGCGCTGGCAAAGGCGGTCGTTGCGCGCTACGGGCGCATTGACATAGTGGTCAATAACGCCTTGCCAAGCTACCAATTTAATCCTAGTGCCGACTATACCAGTATTGAAACCGTTAAATGGGCGCACTTCTCCCAGCAAATGGATGGCATCGTCAAAGGCGCAGTTAATACCGTACAAGCAGTACTACCACAAATGAAAACGCAAAAAATGGGCAAGATTATCAATATCTCAACCAACCTTGTTTATAATCCTGTGGTCACTTATTACGACTATACGACTGCCAAATCGGCGTTGATTGGACTGACGCGTAATTTAGCCGCTGAGCTTGGTCAACATGGTATCCGCGTGAATTTGTTGGCAGGTGGCTTGCTTAAAACCACGGACGCAAGCCGCTCAACCACCGAAGAAGTATTTGATTATATCGCCAGCACCACACCGTTACGTCAAGCAACCTCAGTGGATGACTTTGCCAATGCTGTATTGCTCATGGCATCGGATTTGAGTGCGGCTATTACTGGTCAATCCATTGCTGTGGATGGTGGTTTGACGATGCCTTAACGAGGCCTCAACGATGAATCAACAATGCTTTAAGCGGTTAGTGGCATAGATTAAGACACTAAAAAATGTATAGGTTTTCAAAATTAAAAGATGAATCACTTGATAAGCAACTTGATTGAATTAAGAAGAGGAATGAGATGAATAATCGTAAACGTGCTGCAATAATCACGGCTGTGCTTGGTATCGTCGCCTTTATGACGCTGTTTAACGCGGGCTCACCGACCGCTATTATTAATTGGCCAGTTGAGACCTATATGGGTTTGGCATTTACGATTGGCTGGTTGAGTAGTGTGCCCAACTGGCTGGCTTATATATTGGCGGCAGTGGTACTTGTTTTGATTATGGTCGGGTTTTATAAAATTGGTGGTTGGGTTTATGGATTGATTGCAGGCAAGAATTGAGTTGGTTTATTATACTCGACTTTTGTCTTACTGAATTATATAATCGCTGTTCATAGGGTGAATCAAAACGTTACGCGCTTTCCAAAGCCATAATGCGCAAACGCCCTGTCTATAACTTAATAATAGCGTACATATATCATGAACGAACCAATAGATCCATTTGCCAAATCTAAAAGTATGGCGCGATTAGCAGGAATAGGTATAGCGGTAATATCGGCGGCTACTTTGTTTTATATCTTCACGGGCAATGCGCAATCGGTGCCAAGAATATATGTGATATTACCTTTTATGTTTATGTTGGGAGTAGGCTTAGCGTTATTTCCTATCAGCAAAGCTGAAACGCTTCACCTTTATGGCACGACTCAAATACCGTTCAAGCATATGCCACTTGGAATGAAAATTTGCTTTGGAATTGGAATTGTCTTGACGCTGATGTTACTAATACTTCAGATACTATAGTTTAGTCGAGTAGGGCGCGCCCGACAAAGACATCTAGGTTTTAGTACTTTAGCTACTATGCTGGGTTAAAAGCCCAGCCCATAAAAGCAAACAAGTTTAGCACTCTACTAAGAAGCAATATCCAAACGTTCAAGCACTGACTGAATACCGCGCTCTTCAATCGTGCCTGTGACAAAATCTGCACGCGCAATCAAATCCGGTTGCGCGTCACCCATCGCTACGGCAAAGCCTACCAAATCAAACATCTCCAAATCATTCATGCCATCGCCAAACGCCATGCAGTCGCTAGCGTCGATGCCATAATATTTACAAACATCGAGAATGCCACGCGCTTTTGAGGCGTCACTCGGTAGAATATCCGCGCCAATATGATGCCAATGCACTAATTTCAATCCATCCGAGGCAAAATCGATATCTTGCATTTTATCGACCTGATTATTAAAAAATACCGAGCACTGATAGACTTCATGACTTTGGTAATAACAGGGATCAACGATTGAGTTCGGCGTCCGCGCATTAAACTCTCGCAGACGATCGTTTTCATCTGACCACGCGATATGCGTCGCAGAATCGAATTTATGAATAAGTTGACTGGCTTGGCACAGCGTTACGATTTTAGCCGTTTGCATATCTGATAATGGATAGTGACTGATTCTGCTATGGTTATCAAAGCTATATTGACCATTCATACAAATAATAGCGTCGAGGACATTTGCCTCTAGTAACGCTAAAATGTCAGGCGGCAATATTGCTTTTGAGCGACCTGTGGAGATGACTAATTTAACATCGCTGTCGGCTAAGGCTTCTAAAGTGGCTTGATTGTGTTCTGCGATAATTCCTGCACGACTTAGCGTATCATCAATATCAAAAAAGATGATCTTTGGCGTTGGAATTTTATTGGTACTTGAGGCACCATTAGCTTTGTATTCGGTAAACATAAATATCCTTTATAGTTTTATACTTTATTTTTTATTGCAAGTGTTATTTTATAGATACTAGCTTAAGCTTCTTTATCAAGTTTTTTTAAGAAATCATTAGCATTTTTTAGATGCTCTTTTTGTTGAGCTTTATCCATCTTATCCCACATCGATAGTAGCATACCAATACGCGGATTCTTTTCAAAAAAGTCACGATGGACATGCATAAAGCGCCAAAACAAGCCATCCCATATCGCCGCCCATTCTAGTGTCTCGCCTTTGGATTTGACGGGATAATCACTCATTTTATTAATATAATTACTACCACTGATATACGGCTTAGTCGCCATTAGACCACCATCGGCAAATTGACTCATGCCATAGATATTGGGCACCATGACCCAGTCATAGGAGTCAATAAATAGCTCCATAAACCATTGATAAACCTCATCAGGATCAAACTCACACAGCAGCATAAAGTTGCCAAATATCATTAGGCGCTCGATATGATGCGCGTAACCTGTCTTTAGCAGCTTTTTAATCGTGGTATCAATCGGCTCAATGCCGGTATCACCGGTATAAAAGCTTGGCGGTATCTTACGTTTAAAACCCCAAAAATTACTCGTGCGCTGCTTACGTCCAATAGACTCATAGAGCCCATACATAAACTCGCGCCAGCCGATAATTTGGCGTATAAAGCCTTCTAAGGAATTAATAGGAATGTCATATGCTTCGCTAATCTCAAGCGTGCGCGTGATGACTTGTTCAGGCGTTAACAGTCCCGTATTCAGCATTGGTGTTAAAATACTATGATGCAAAACGTGCTCGTCGGCAACGATAGCGTCCTCGTATTTACCAAAGTCTTTGAAGCGTTTCGATAAAAAATTCTCTAGCCAAGCTTCGGCCTCAATATGACTAGTCGGATAGCGAAAGTCAGGATTGGCCTCACCGTAGTGCGTGCTAAAGTTGTCCTCAACATACGCTATTGCTTCTTCGTAATATACGGTTAATTCAGGGAATTCGACCGCAGGCGGCGTCTGCTTACGTGGATACTTTTTGCGATTGTTTTCATCGAATGACCATTGCCCACCGATAGGTTTTTGCTCGTCATCGATAAGGATGTTTTCACGTTTTCGCGCTTGGATATAGAAGTCATGATGAAACAGTCGATTGTTTTTAAAGAAGTCACAATAGATAGGTAGCGGGTTCAAAAACATTGGCGTTGGCGAAACATCAAACTCAATATCAGCTTTTACTATGGCTTCTTGAATGTGTATCCGTAACCAGTCATCGACGACATCAATGCAGTATATTTTTGCAATGGCATCGCTATTATTAATGTCAGTATCAGGCTCATGCTTAATACTGACAAAGCTAGCAATGAGCTGGCGGCAGTCACTATGCTCATGTGATGAGTCAATATAATGTACGGTTTTGCCAGCATCTATTAGCGTTTGCTCATAAGCTTTCATACTCGCGCGATGCAGGACTAGCTTTTGCTTGTGAAAAGGAAACTGGGTAAAGTATAAATCTTCCTCAATCAGATAGCATTCCTCTTGCCAAAGCGAAGTATCAGCAAACAGTTGATGTGGGAAAATTAGGCTGATACGTTTACTCATGGCGTAAGCTTATATTCACTAAGACAAGCCATTATAAATGAGCGGTTATGAGGTTGTAATGGTGGGTTATGTTACTGGGTTCGCGCCAAAACAACGTCCTTAATACTATTGTTGCGAAGATTAGAAAAGTGTTTTGCTTGGTTGCCACTATAAATCAGATAGCAAAACCACCATATATACATGCATCAATAATAAAAATTAGGACTACCAAATGACCATAGCTGCCAACGACAAAAGCCAACAAGATATAGACGATGATCTATTTAGCTTGTCACCGCGTCATCCTGACAGTCGGTTGGAAGCGGATTGGCTGTTCTTATTCAATAAGCTACCGCCAGACCAATGGTTTAGCGCCGACTATGCTTATAAGACGTCGGGCTGGCTCAAGGTGCATACCAATATTCGTAAACGCCAACGCATCCTCACTCAAATTAGCGAGGCTTATATTGATGGCGAGTATGACTGGGCGGAATATCGCTCACAAATCCTCAAACGTATCAATATGCATGTGCTTAAACTGCATCAACATCATGGCGTAGAGGATGACGGGTTTTTCCCAGAATTTGTGAGGATGTATCCGCAGCTACAGGCAGGGTTTGAGGTATTAGGTCATGACCATGAGTATCTCAATGCGCTACTGGATAAATTGCAAATTCAAAACGATGCGCTGGCGAAAAGTGAGGGTGAGGATAAGGCGCTCGCCGAACAATTGCATGAAACGCTGGTAAAAGTGACGGATTTGCTACAGCAGCATCTGACTGATGAAGAGGATTTGGTCATTCCGATTTTGGGGTTACGGCAGAGTTAGGGATTGGATTTTATGTTTGATCGAAAAGCTAAACCGTAGGCTGGGCTTTTAGCCCAGCATTCTATCTCTGCAAACAAACTCAAGGTCAAAAATATGCGATCTTATATTAGAGATAAGACAAAAGGTGGCACCTATTTTCTGACGATGACCTTATCGAACCGCAAAAGTAGGCTTCTCACAAAGCACGTTAATGAATTTCGCCATGCCTATCGACTGACCAAACAGAACCACGATTTTGAACTTAACGCGATGGTATTGTTGCCCGATCATATTCATATGCTCATCACTTTAGCAGAGGATAGCGACAACTACGCTGTGATCATCGCCAGTATCAAAACGCATTTTTCTCGTCAAATTAAAAAGTCTGCGAGTGAAATCATCACCCATTCTAGAGTGAGAAGCAGAGAGCGCGGTATTTGGCAACGGCGGTTTTGGGAACATAGAATTAGAGATGACTTAGATTACCAGCATCATATGGATTATATCCATTACAACGCGGTCAAACATGGTTATGTCACGCGTCCCATTGATTGGTCGTATTCGACGTTTCAAAAGTGCGTAGAAGATGGGTTTTATTCGACAGATTGGGGCGGGGTAGGTATCGATGGGATTGAAGTTGATTATGATTAATTGTTTAAGGTTTGGTTTTTTGGCATGATTTGCTGGGCTAAAAGCCCAGCCTACAGCACTTTTTTCGTTTACTTAAAATTTCAATTAGAAATTTATTCTATTGATGCTACCAACTTCCCATCCCGAAAAACTGATACCATCATCAACCAATAAATCATTTCGACTATGTTCAAATGGAACTATTCCCGACATTATTAAACTATTTATTTTATCTTTTTGTTCATTCGATAGGCTATTCCACCACAAAGGAGAGATAAAAAAGTTTTCAGCAACTCCAAAAAAGAACTGTATTAGTGCACTAAAAATTTTACTTGATTCTAAAGCTAATAGCGAGTTGATAAATTCTAATACTTTGGTAGAAGTTTTTGCCCAACTAAAGACTACATAACCTTTACCATCACTAGAGAATGAATTAAAAGCTAAGTGCTCAGCAACAACGCTTAAATCACCCAAATCTTGAATTAAATTGCCATTAAAGTCGGTTGTAGGAGAAACAACTGATGAAACAGCGACAGGCATAGGTAAGCTTGATTCAATAATAAGATGGCTTAAATTATCAACTGATTTTCCTAGAAGTTGATCATCAAGTTGAGATTTAAACTCTGATAATTCTGCAAGAGCAGCTTTAGTTCCTTCTTGATGGTCTGTAGCAAAATTTTGAATAAAAATTTGATCTAATAGGTTCTTACCTTTATCACCCTTTTTAACAAATTCAGAAATGTTAAGTCCGCCTTCTTTAGCATAAATTTCTTTTGCTACTGAGCGGTACACTAGAGCTAAACACTGCTCACTATCTCCAACAAACTCTCTATCTTCAACACAAGAAAAAAGGGACTTGTCATGTTTTGAGCAGAAACCTGTAAAGGTGGAAGCTTGATTGATTCCTATTTTTTCTGGAATTA
Organism: Psychrobacter okhotskensis; assembly: GCF_013248965.1. Classification (GTDB taxonomy): domain Bacteria; phylum Pseudomonadota; class Gammaproteobacteria; order Pseudomonadales; family Moraxellaceae; genus Psychrobacter; species Psychrobacter okhotskensis. The sequence goes on from NZ_JABRVQ010000001.1 coordinate 44,228, forward strand.
GCTTCCCTTTGTTTTTGATTATATTCGCTGAGTTTATTTTTAATCCTAAAACATGGTTACTTTTATCTGCAATTTCCTTAAGGCTGCTACTCTTTGAGACAGTATGAGCATTGATAATTTTTTGACTACATTCATGTTTTAAATCATCAGAGACATAACAACATTTTCTAGAAGCGTTCTTCTGACTATGACTAATAGCTTCGCCTTTATTTACAGGAGACTCATTCTCACGTCCAAGATGACAACGTTTAAATTTCTTTCCTGAGCCGCACCAACATTTCTCATTGCGTTCAATTTTCATAGATAGTCACTTATCTTTAGTTTGCTGACAAAATACTTAATAGTAGATCTAAATTTTAACGCCTTGCTCAGCGGAAAGTGAGAGTACGTGAGCAAGCCACCGTAGGCTGGGCTTTTAGCCCAGCTCTCTAAACCAAAACTACCCAACCTCAACCCCAGTCACATTCTGAAAGCCCCTCGGCAACTGTCCACCGCGATTACCGCGACTACCTTTATAATTTGCCAAATCCATCGGCTTTAAGGTCACATGACGCTTGCCAGCAGTAATAATCAAGCTGTCTTGTAAGCTCATTGGGGTGACAGCCAATACCTCTTCATCGCCTTTGAGTGTAATCATTTTGTTGCCTTTACCGCGTGCTTGCTCAGGCAAGTCCTCTAACGCAAAGATGAGCAGATATCCGGCATTGGTCACGACGGCGACGTGGTCAGGCGTATGCTTAATCGTATTTTCATTATCTTCACTATTGGCAGTGTTCTCGACTGGCGCATCGATCCGAGCGACGGGAAGCAAGCTTTTATCACTAGCGAAGTTAATGATATTTTTGCCCGCTTTTTGATTGCTATCGAGATTGCCAATGGTGTTGATAAAGCCATAACCTGCTGAGCTAGCAAGGATGATACGTTGATCGTCAGCACCGGTTAATAACTGCTCAAAGCTGGCACCTGCTGGCGGTTTGAGTACGCTGGTCAGCGGATCGCCTTGACCACGGGCGGATGCGAGGCTATGCGCATCGATACTATAACTGCGCCCAGTGCTATCGAGCACGTATATTCTCTCATTGGATTTACCGCGCACGTGGGCTTGATAGCTATCACCTGAGCGATAGGTCATGCCAGCGGCATCGACGTCATGGCCTTTGGCAGCGCGAATCCAGCCCGCTTTCGATAGAATGGCGGTGACAGGCTCGCTTGGTACGAGGTCAGACTCTTTGAGTGCTTGCGCTTCTTCGCGTTCTGCCAATTGTGATACGCGCTCGTTGCCGTGTTCTTTCATATCGGCGGTAAGCTCATCAATCATCAGATTGGTCAAGCTGTCTGGATTGTCCAAGTACTCTTGAATGATGGCGCGTTCGGCTGCCAGCTCATCTTGCTCGCGGCGCAGCTCAATCTCTTCTAGTTTAGCGAGCTGACGCAGACGAATGTCCAAGATAGCATTGGCTTGTATCTCAGTCAGGTCATAGTCTTGCATCAATGATAATTTTGGATCGTCTTCTTCACGAATGATACGAATGACTTCATCGATATTCAGATAAGCAATCAGCAAACCTGCAAGGATATGCAAGCGCTTATCGATTTTATCGAGGCGATATTGCAAACGACGCGTAACCACTGAGCGGCGACAGACGAGCCATTCTTCAAGGATTTCTTTGAGGTTTTTGACCTGCGGCTTACCATTGAGGCCAATCATGTTCATATTGACGCGATAATTGCTTTCAAGATCAGTACTGGCAAACAAATGACTCATTACTCGCTGCACATCGACCCGCGTAGATTTTAGCTCTAAGACGATACGGCAAGCGTTTTCATGGTCTGATTCATCGTGAATATCAGTAATCCACGGCAGCTTTTTATCCGTCATGAGCTTAGCGATTTGCTCTTGAATCTTATTGCCTGACACTTGGTAAGGAAGCGCATCGATGATGACTAAATTCTTCTCTTTTGGGTCAATATGAAAGGTGGCGCGCATTTTATAGCTGCCGCGACCAGTCTCATACATCGACTGCAAGTCTTTTTTACTGGTAATGATTTCAGCGGGCGTTGGCAAATCAGGCGCTGGTATCGATTGGGTTAATTGTTTAACTGATAGCTCAGGATTTTTCAGCAAACGAATAGCGGCGCGTACCACTTCATTAAGGTTATGCGGCGGGATATCGGTTGCCATACCGACTGCAATACCAGTCGTACCGTTTAATAAAATATTCGGCAGGCGGGCAGGTAGGGTGGTTGGCTCTTGCATGGTGCCATCGAAGTTATCTTGCCAATCGACCGTGCCTTGTCCGAGTTCTGCAAGCAAGGTATTGGCATAAGCAGACATTTTAGCTTCGGTATAGCGCATCGCGGCAAAGGATTTGGGATCATCTGGGCTACCCCAGTTACCTTGACCCGTGATCAGTGGATAGCGATAACTAAACGGCTGCGCCATCAGCACCATGGCCTCATAACAGGCGCTATCACCATGCGGATGGTATTTACCCAAGACGTCACCGACGGTACGCGCAGACTTTTTCGCCTTCGCCGTCGATTTTAGCCCAAGCTCGCTCATGGCATAGACGATACGGCGCTGGACAGGTTTTAGACCGTCAGCAATATTGGGCAGCGCCCGATCCATGATGACGTACATGGCATAGTTGAGATAGGCTTGTTCGGTGAATTCCGCCACGGAGCGGGTATCCATCACATCATCAGATAGAATCGCAGGACTGTTATCAATAATATCAGGCATAAAATAGGGTTCACTTATCAGTTTTAATAGATATAAATAATTGGTGCAAGTGTGCAAATAGGATAGTGCTATCGTAAAGGATATTGGCAAAATTAAAAAGGTATAAGTCAGAATAGACGACAGGTCATGACGTGCCAGATAGATGTACTGATGGCACTTTGGCTGATAGCTTTTACAAAATAAGATAAGTATAGTGAATTAGACGCACATGGTTTGCCTTTTTACTAAGCGCCTGTTTCATAAGGCACTATGCAATAGTGCTCAGCAATAATTATTATAAAGGCTGTAACACGGAACCGTTATCATCGAACTGTCTATCCAAGCCGTCTATCATATGGAGTAGCTATTATGTCATCGTCATCTATATCACCTGTCTATTTATCACGAACGCATGCTCATTCTTTAACCAAAAATGCGCTATTAGTCAGTGCTGTCGCCAGTATGATGGGACTGACGGCGTGTAGCTCATCACAGGTAAGTAAACCGATGACGGAGACATCGAGCAGTACCGTCACGCAAGATGCAACAGCGTCAAACCAAAATATTACGTCACCTGTCATAGTGGTAGAAACATCAGCACAATCAGAGATGATAGCGCCAAGTAGTTTCTATACGAAAAGCGCCAATACTAGAATGATAAACGCTGCACCGCAGTTGAGTGTACGACCATTATCAGGAATCATTGTACAGCCAAAAGACCGTGATAATTATCAAAAAAACGACGCCAATCCGGTACACCGCACTACTGAGATGGCGGTTGCCACTCTATCCATCGATACCGATACTGGCAGCTACGCCAATGTGCGCCGCTATCTTAATGACGGGCAGCTGCCACCTGTCGATGCCGTGCGCGTAGAGGAGTTGATTAACTATTTTAATTATCAATTTGATGATGGCAAACGTATCGCCAATGCACCTTTTGTGGTCGCAACAGAAGTGGTTGATTCGCCGTGGGACAAGGCCGATCAGGATAATAAAATTGTCAAAGTTGGGATTAAAGCAGTTGATAATAGCTGGTCTAATAAAAGCACCAATCAAGTTATGCCGCCCGCCAACTTAGTGTTTTTGGTCGATGTGTCAGGCTCCATGTCATCACGCGATAAACTGCCATTAGCACAGTCGTCATTGAAGTTGCTCACCGAGCAGATGCGCGCGCAAGACAGTATTAGCATTGTCACGTATTCGGGCAGTACAAGTGTGGCATTGCCTGCGACCAAGGGCAATCAAAAAGCCAAAATACTTACTGCCATAGAGAGCTTAAATGCTGCTGGCTCGACCAATGGCGAAGACGCCTTAAAACTGGCCTATAGACAAGCGCAACAAGCGCTGAAAAAAGACGGTATCAATCGTATTATCATGCTCACCGATGGCGATTTCAATGTCGGTATTAGTGACGTCGACGAGATGTTGGACTTGGTCAAAGCCAATCGTGATCGTGGTATCTCCTTGTCGACCGTCGGTTTTGGTCGTGGCAATCTCAACGATTATATGATGGAGCAGATGGCGGACAACGGTAATGGTAATTACAGCTATATCGACAGTTTGACTGAAGCCAAAAAAGTCTTTGGCGATGAGCTGGCAGCGACCTTTAACACTGTTGCCAAAGACGTCAAGGTACAAGTGGAGTTCAATCCAAATGTGGTTAGCGAGTGGCGTTTAATCGGTTATGAAAACCGTGTACTGAACGAGCAGGATTTTAATAATGATAAAATCGATGCCGGCGAGTTGGGAGCAGGTAAGGCAGTCATTGCATTGTTTGAAGTGACATCAACTGGTGCAAAAGGATTGTTTAGCGACCGCCGTTATAGTGATAGCGATAGCAAATCTAGCGTCAAAAACAGTCAGGCACTAAATGAGCTTGGCTATCTAAAAATTCGCTATAAAGCGCCAAAAGGTGGCAGCTCTAAGCTCATTAATCAACCGATTAATAAGCGTAGCCAGTCTTTAGAAAGTGCCAATGTAGATACCCAGTTTGCCATCGCCGTTGCAGGATTTGGTCAACGCTTAAGTCAGAGTGACTATATCAATGATTGGCAATATAGTGGCAGCTCTAAACTGGCGACAAATACCTTTACCAAGCAACCAAATAGCGATAAAGAGGGCACGCGCCGTAACTTTGTGACCTTAACAGAACTTGCTAGTGCGCTCGACAGCAAACGCTAATGAAACGGCTATTAGGCTACGATGGCTGATATAAATGGATAAATGTTCAGTAATTAGATATGGTAATAGTTGCTGTTAACTGCTATCAATTATCAGGTAAGCTATTGATATAAAAAATAATATAGTGCGTCAAGGTACTTTGCGAACTCAGGTAGCAATCTTTTGTATTGAGTAGTTTGTATAAAGTGTGTATGTTAAAGAACAAAGGGCTATTTAACGCTATATTGTTTACTCATCGCCAGACGCCCACTTCGTCAGCCTCGCCATCCTGAAGAGGATTTGCCTGCGCTCCGAGTTTTCGTATGTTTATCACCCTGTGATTGATATGGGTGAACGATAGCGCACTATTTACTAGGAGAGATAAGATTATGGAAAATCAAGGCAACCTCATTCGTCGTAATGACAAAGTATGGGTCAAAACTTACGAAAAACTTGGTATTCAGTATAATATTGAGATGCCACCTGCCAACACTTCTTTAATCGACATACTTGAGCAAAACTTCATTAACCATGCGGGTAGAACTGCATTTGTCTGCATGAATGTCGAGCTCTCTTACGAAGATTTAGACCGTTATAGCAAACAAATTGCCGCTTACTTACAGTCACTTGGGCTGAAAAAAGGCGATAAAGTCGCGGTTATGATGCCAAACATCTTGCAGCTACCCGTTGCTGTATTGGGTGTATTGCGCGCTGGTATGACCTTAGTGAATGTCAATCCGCTTTATACGACAAAGGAGCTTGAGCATCAGTTAGAAGACTCTGATACCAAAGCTTTGATTCTGTTAGAGAACTTTGCCAAAACCTATGAAGACATTGGCAAAAACTTGGTTGATCATGTAGTCGTGACCTCTATGGGTGATTTGATGAGTCCACTAAAAGGCCTCATTGTGAACACAGTGGTGCGTCATGTCAAAAAAATGGTACCTGCATTCCATATCAAAGGTAGCGTAAAATTCAAAAAAGCGCTAAACCGCTTCCCAGCCAAGAGCTATAAACGCCCTAATAACATTGGTCTCGACGATGTCGCGGTACTTCAGTATACCGGTGGTACCACGGGTGTTGCTAAAGGCGCGATGTTAACGCATGGCAACTTAGTCGCCAACCTGATTCAGTGTGATACTTATCTTGGCGATGCGTTTGATAAGTTTGAAAAAATGAATGAGCAGCCGGTTATCATGACGGCCTTGCCGCTATATCATATTTTCTCGTTTACCGTTTGTGGTATGTATGGCTTATATCGCGGTTGTATCGGTTCACTGGTACCCAATCCACGTGATGGTGCCAGCTTGATTAAAGCTTACAAAGACTATCCACCAGCGTTTTTCCCAGCGGTCAATACCCTGTTCAATGCCCTTGCTAACAGCGAAGTTTTTCAAGCGCTAGATCATAGCAAGCTTGAGATGTCGATGGGTGGCGGTATGGCAGTATTAAAAGATACGGCAGAGAAGTGGCAGAAGATTACCGGTAACGTGATCGTACAAGGTTATGGTTTATCAGAGACGTCTCCTGTTGCTTCAGCAAACCCACAAGGTACTGGCGAGTTCTCAGGTAACATCGGTTTGCCAATGCCAGCAACGGATATGGCCATCTTGGATGAAGAAGGCAATGAAGTGGCCCTTGGTGAGCGCGGTGAAATTTGTGTTCGTGGTCCGCAGGTTATGAAAGGCTACTGGAAACGTGATGATGCGACTGCTGAAGTCATGACATCTGACGGTTATTTCCGTACCGGTGATATTGGTGTTATGGACGAAGAAGGCTACTTTAAGATCGTCGATCGCAAAAAAGACATGATCTTGGTGTCAGGCTTTAACGTGTATCCAAACGAAGTGGAAGATGCTATGTCAGGTCATCCAAAGATTTTGGAATGTGGCGTCATCGGCATCGATGATGAAAAGAGTGGAGAAGTGCCGAAGATTTATGTGGTGCGTAGTGATGAGAGCCTTACCGCTGAAGACGTCATCGCCTATGGCAAAGAGAATTTAACGGGCTATAAACGTCCTCGCTATGTTGAGTTTATCGATGAGCTACCAAAATCTAACGTCGGTAAAATCCTACGTAAAGATCTGCGTGCGCTTGAAGAAAAAAATCATGCTAAAGGATAAAAAGGTAGACGGTAAACAATCTATTCTAGATAGATTGTTATCAGTGACTTTCGCAGTTGTTTGCTAAGTGACTTTTTACGAGCACTGGTAACCATTGTCGCACTATGAGACATTGTGATGACCAAAAATGATAAGGCCGTTTGGATACGGTCTTATCATTTTTTTTGTTTCTAGCAGCGTGTTTTGCCAGTATTCATAGAGAATTATGAGTAAAACTGCTATAGTGCCTGCCGATATATTTTCTTATTTAGCGATAGAATAGCATGGGTTTGGCGCTATAGAGCTGGCATGATTATCGTCGTAAAAGCGTATTAGCGGCTTAACTTTTTTGCTCGATTTGTAGTAGGCTTAGTAATGAGCGTCAGGATTGTTTGTCTATTTGAAGGCATAAATAAGTCTCTGACGACCAAGGTGTTTCATCAGATTATTCTATCTTTTTAACGGTAATATTTAGGGAAAGTTATGACGGACAATATCAATAAAGAGACAACCAACGACAATGTGGCGAAAGATACTCAGTCAGCAACCGAGACAAACACCTTTCCTACGATGCCGACGATAGCCAGCGACAGTCCTTGGCTGAATGCTTATGAGCGTTATGGTATCGATGCGACTATCGACATGCCAGATGACAGTACCTCTTTACTTGAAGTGTTCGAGCGTAACTTTAGCCGTTATGGACAAAAACCTGCCTATATCTGCATGGGTTCGTCTATTAGCTTTAAGCAATTAGACCTATACAGTCGCCAAATTGCTAGTTATTTACAGTCGTTAGGACTGGTCAAAGGCGACAAAGTGGCAGTAATGATGCCCAATGTCCTGCAATATCCGATTGTGATGCTAGGTATCATTCGGGCAGGTATGGTATTGGTCAATGTCAACCCGTTGTATACCAGCCGCGAGCTGTCGCATCAGTTGCACGACAGCGGTGCCAAAGCGTTATTCATCGTCGAAAACTTTGCCAAGACTTATGAAGAGGCGCAAGATAAAGGTCAGGTCAAGCACGTCATCGTCTGTAAGCTTGGTGATATGCTTGGCACGGTAAAAGGCACTGTGATTAATCTCGTCGCTCGCCATGTCAAAAAGATGATTCCTTCTTATAGTCTGCCAGAGAGCACCAGCTTTAAGCATGCGCTAAATGCGGTCTCAGCCAGCAAATATAAGCGCCCTGATATGAATCTAAGCGATGTGGCGTTGTTGCAATATACTGGCGGTACCACTGGGGTGGCCAAGGGTGCGATGTTGTCGCACGGCAACTTAGTCGCCAATATGCTACAGATCAGCGCCTTGATGAACAGCGCCTTTGAAGACGATGCTGAAGCGAATGATGTCATCCTGACTGCGCTACCGCTATATCATGTGTTCTCATTTATGGTGTGCGGTATGTATGGTATGTATCAAGGTTATGCGGGACTACTGATTCCTAATCCTCGCGACCTTGACGGCCTGATCAAAGAGATGGCCAAATATAAACCGTCTTTTATTCCTGCAGTCAATACCTTGTTTAATGGCTTAGTACACAAAGAGAGCTTTGCAGACTTAGATTTCTCTAACCTAAAAGCAGCTATCGGTGGCGGTATGTCTGTCTTGCCAAGCGTGGCAAAAGAGTGGCATAAAATCACTGGTTTGCCTATCGTTGAAGGTTATGGCTTATCTGAGACCTCGCCTGTGGTGGCCTTTAACCCCATGACCATCGCTGAATTCACGGGTAAAATTGGTATTCCGGCCTCTAGCACCGATGTGATTCTTATCGATGATGACGAAAAAGAAGTGTCTATTGGTGATCGTGGTGAGATTTGTGTCAAAGGTCCACAGGTAATGATTGGTTATCAAAATCGCCCAGAAGAAACCGCTGAGAGCTTTACAGCCAATGGTTACCTAAAAACAGGTGATATCGGTATCATGGACGAAAAAGGCTTTATCAAAATCGTTGATCGCAAAAAAGACATGATTTTGGTCTCTGGCTTTAACGTCTATCCGAACGAAATCGAAGAAGCCATGAGTGAGCATCCAGCAGTTGTAGAGTGCGGTGCTATTGGGGTGCCAAGTGACAAGCGCGGCGAAGAACCAAAAATATTCGTGGTCAAAAAAGGCGACGTGACCGAGCAAGAGCTGCTTGATTTTGGCAAAAAGCAATTAACTGGTTACAAGCGTCCGCGTCATGTTCAGTTCGTCGATGAATTACCAAAATCAAACGTGGGCAAAATCCTGCGTAAAGAATTGCGTAAGATGGAAGGGTTAGAATAAATGTAGCATTACAACTGACCAAAGCAGCGGCGTAATGGCTTGAGCGAATCTTGCTATTGCGCCGCTGCCACGTTAGGATATCTTAAGATTTGGGTTCGCTAAGGCGTTCAGTTAGCTTCTATTTGATCATAGAATTCTATTTGACGATATAAACACAGTGCTAGATAAAGTTTGGCTAGTCAGTTGACCCTCTATTTATTATTTTTATGACATTGCTTTTATAACACCGTACTAGGGATTTTTATGCGTATTGACAATCGTGAGCTTGACCAACTTCGCTCGATCAGCTTTGAGCGCCATTATACTAAGCATGCTGAAGGGTCTGTATTAGTCAGCTTTGGCGATACTAAAGTACTGTGTACGGCTAGTGTCGAATCAGGCGTACCGCGTTGGCTCAAAGGTAAAGGTAAAGGCTGGATCACAGCAGAATATGGTATGTTGCCACGCGCGACCAATACCCGTAACCAACGCGAAGCGGCACGTGGCAAACAGTCAGGTCGTACCCAAGAAATCCAGCGTTTGATTGGTCGTAGCTTACGGGCGATGATTGACTTGAGCAAGCTGGGTGAAAATACCATTTATCTTGATTGTGACGTGCTACAAGCTGATGGCGGTACTCGTACTGCAAGTGTGACCGGTGCAGCGATTGCACTTATTGATGCGTTAGAAAGTATCCAAAAAACTAAAAAGCTAAAAGCGGATCCCCTGATTGGTTTGGTCGCTGCGGTCTCTGTTGGTATGAAAGATGGCAAAGCGTATCTAGATTTAAACTACGAAGAAGATGCCAGCTGTGATACCGATTTGAATGTGGTTATGACCCAAAAAGGCGAGTTTATCGAGTTGCAAGGAACGGCGGAAGAAAAGCCATTTACTCGTGCGCAAGCCGACGATATGCTGATTCTCGCTGAAAAAGGCATCGCTGAGCTTATTGCCATGCAAAAAACAGCCTTAGGTTGGTAACTTGCTATTAATGCTTAAGAGACTTTAATAGTCTATTTTGATTTTATCGTTATTCTACAACAGGTAGTACTGCATGCTTAAGCTGACTGATGATGGCGCCAAAATTACCTTACAGGATCAGCCACCAATGGCTGATAATGGCCTGTTTTGGTTTGGGGCAGCATTATTGATCGGTGCAGTTGCCGTAGCGATGGCGATGAGTATACTCTCTGAGCGCTGGGCTATTGGTGCGCTGGCGTTACTTATTATCGGCAGTTTTATTTTTAATAAACAACGCCAGCAGCGTAAAAAAGCCATGAGTGGCGTTATCAATAGCGGCATCTTGTGGGTGCGTGTCGGCGAGCTGGTTCATGATAATCACGGTAAGCGTGCGCATATCCAACTGCTTGATAGTGATAAAGTGAATCTCATCGGCGAACAGCTACAAATTTTCGATAGCGACAATGCTCGTAAGTACCATATTAGCGGCTTCGATACGCTCCAAGAAGCAAGCGCTGCCAAAGCTATCTTGCAGGGTCAAACGCTAACAAAGCGCCATGTGAATATCAAGATGGATGATGATACGCCCTAGCATTAAAAATTTAGCATGGTATTTAGACATCATAATATGTAATGACGTAACGCAATCACTTAAACCTCACCGAATATCTGAAATACTCAGCGAGTTACTTTATTTTTTGGCTTTAATTTATTAAGGTAGCTTCTCTATAAGAATAGATTCTTTCGTTTTTTTATTGAAAATGAATTTTTGCTTATCGCCTACAAAGTGTAATTCATCCTTATAGCCGTAATCGAGCGGCTCGTCTTCAAAGTCTATAGGAATGATGATTTCTCCTTTAGCGTCAATTAATCCCCATTTTTCTTCTGACTGAACGACAATGCTGTCATTATTTAATGCTGTGATTTTAGAGAACCGCTTATCAGGATGAAGGCGCTTGCCTTGAGCATCATATAGGCGCCAGTCTCCTGGGTCAGAAAACCCTACCATTGTGGTCGTCATACTATCTGTCGTTGCACTATCAAATATACTAAACTCTTTTATATCATGGTATTTGATAGGCACTATGGTCTTATTGGTGGAACTTATCATACCCCATGCGTTTGGTTTTGCCGCAAAGTAGGTCTGCGCCCCAATTTGCATCAGTCTATTGTACATGGGCGGTATAAGCACGTTGCCTTTCACATCTATCATGCCAGTCTTACCGTTTTTACTGACCCTATAGCGGTTAGGATTATTATAAGTAATCCTGTCAAAGGGTAGCGGTAAAACCTTACGACCTTGTTTATCAATAAACCAGTTTTTATTGTCTATTTTGACAACCGCAATACCGTCATGAAATGCTTGTGCACGCTTATAAATGTTTTTAATGACCAGCGTTCCAGCAGTATTTATATATCCCAATTTGCCGTCTTTTTGAACTGCTGATAGGCCATCACTAAATGGAGATATATCTTCATATACGATAGGAGTCATGAGCTGTTCTTCTTTATTAGCCAAACCTTGTAGATCATCACGTGCCACTAAAAATAGCCCATTGAGTGAGACGCCTTCATAATCATAGTCATCGGACAAATATATCTTCCCAGACGAATCAATGACTCCTTGATTATGGCCTTTTGCGATAGAGCCATAGCCATTTGCATAACAGCAAATTAGCATATCATATTCAGGGGGTATCAGGATGCTGCCGTGACGATCGATAAGCCCGTACTTGTCCTCTTTCCTGATCGTTCGAACACCTGATTCATCATCTGGATATCCCAATTTATCGTATTCTACTGCTAAAATGATTTCGCCAGCACCATTAATGAGACCGTATTTTTTGTTTTTTTCAACCACTCTCAAATCTTGTTCATCGGCGGTACTAATATCAGCGTATTCAACTGGAGCGATAAGTTGACCCGCGGAGTTGGCAAGGCCGTAAAGATTGTCGTTTTTTAATTCGTATTTTTTATCGTCAAAAACGGAGATGTTATCGTAGTTGGCTGACGATACAATCTTACCTTCGTTATTAATAAAGCCAACCTTGCCATCCTTTTTGAATGTTTCTATTCCAACCTCATCGGGATAGAAGCTAGGCAGTTGGTCAAACTCAAAGGGATGTAGAATATTGCCTTTTAAATCTAGGAGCCCCCATTTGTCCTCCTTCTTTGCTTTTAGCATCATAGGACGATGCGAAAACGTTTTAATCTCTTGATACTCAATTGGGCTCAGTAGATTTCCTAGTTCGTTGGTTAGACCATATCGGTTACCTATAGCAACTTTGCCGTAATAAGGCTCTCTACAACAAAATAAGCGGTCGTATTTTGCAGGTAAGACAATATGACCTTTTTCGTCAATTAACCCTTTTTTCTCCTGTTTTGAAATCAAGGCTCGATTGTGATTGTGGTCATTATCTAGACTGTCAACCCAATCATACTCCAAGGGCAATACGATGTTTCCAAGAGGATCAGCCACTCCATACTTTCCGTCTTGATTTAGACGAAAGTAGTGATTGTCATAGAGCGTAATGCCATCATAAACGGTCGGTAAAATCTGTTTTCCTTGTTTGTTGATGATACCTTTTTTACTGCCACTAGCCACCCCTAATAGCGTGTCATTAATATCAATAAAGTTGTCGAACGTATAATCTGTTAACAGCGCCCCTTTTTCATTGACTAAAGCCCATAAGGTGTTATCAAGCGTTGCCACCGTTAATTTATCTTCGCGTAAACAGCCTACGTAGGTAGCACCATTCACTGACGGTTTGACGCACTCTTCATTGGCATGAACCATAGAAGTGGGTATAAAAATACAAACAATAATCAGTTTTTTAATCGATAACACGCTATTTCCTAAGTTTTTTATCGTTTGGATGAATAATAACTCAACTAAATTTAAATGGTAAGGTGGTCTTAAGGTTTTCTTATAATGTATTTGGGTTTGAGAATGTATTCACAAAGCTTGCAGACGCATAGCGAAATAGTTTATAAGTAAGCCTGCAATGTTCGATTGTCATTTATGCGATGACTTATATTTTATTGGCAAGGAGTTAGCCCATGTCGTGTTTGCCCATATCGTTGGTTTCAGCGTCGTGTAGCTTATTTTTATTAACTTTTGGCGTTGTCAGCCAAGCTCAAGCAGATAATATGAGCGCACTCATTGCCCAAAAGTCCGTCCAGTCTGATTATGCTTCACCTTCATACTCTTCCGTGCCCTCTGCCAAAGTGAGCACACGCTCCACGATTCAACGTGTTGGCAGCTATCGCTCTAGCCCTGTTAATGTTCGCCCAACGACCAGTACCACTTATTCAACCACGACTTATTCTAACAATAACCCTTACGCAAATCCGCCAGCGGTGACTACTTCTTATCGTTATCCTGACGTACAACGTCAAGCACCTAGGGCATTACCCGCGTTTTTGTCCGGTAATTATGACAATGTTGATAGTGAGTATTTACCGTTACTTAGCAGTGCTGAGATGCAGAGCAATACAGCGGCACGTGAGGTGGTAAGTACCGCGCGCAAAATGGCACTGAACGAGCGCGCGATTGTTCAAGGCGGGTGTTGGGATTATCTGGATGCGGTATTTAAGCGCGCAGGGGTGACTCGTGATACTGTGCATAAAGGCACTTATGGGCAAGGACCTTATGCCAACAGTAGTGAGATTGAGGTCGGTGATTGGCTCTATTATATCAATCATGGCTACAATGGCGTCGAGCATAGCGGTTTGTTCGTCGGTTGGGTCGATGAACGTGCAAAGCAAGCCTTGATACTGAGCTATGCAGGCGAAAACCGCCGTGAGCCTGCGCGCTACCGTGTGTATGATTTAAGCAATGTCTATCAAATCATGCGCCCTAGTGTGTAAGCACTAAGGTTCAAAAGGTTCTAATAAAAAACGTCCGTTACTTATTAAAGTAGCGGACGTTTTTATTTTTAGATCGTTAGTTCTAAAGCCGGTCATCAGTCATTTGTCTGAATGTTAGAAGGGTTTGACCACCACTAAAATGACGATAATTACTAAGGCAAAAACTGGTACTTCATTAAACCAGCGCCAAAACTTGTGTGATTTATAGTGAGGATTATCCATCAGCTTTTTGCGATAAAAACCACACGCACCGTGATAGCCAGATAGTAGTACCACTAATAACAGCTTGACGTGCAACCAGCCTTGGGTTTTATAAACATCCCAGCCAAGTCCCAACATCCATAAACCGAATACCCATGTCGCTATCATCGATGGCGTCATAATACCGCGATATAACTTGCGCTCCATAATGACAAAGCGCTCTTGGCTAATGCTATCATCGCTCATCGCATGATAAACAAACAGTCGCGGTAAATAAAATATCGCGGCAAACCAGCACACCATAGAAATAATATGTGCCGCTTTAATCCAGTTAAAATAATCTGGCATCATCCTCTCTCTTACTTATTTTAGGACACGCCCTCGTTTATTAGGGCGTTCAATAATGTTGGCAAGCTTAGCGCAGATTATCCAATAATGGTAGCGTTATACCGCAAACTATTCCGCCAATACGACTTGCGATTGATGACCATTCATCGCATCCATAACGGGCACTTGCTTGGGTGCTCTCGGCGCGGCAAATTGCGCGGTCAAACCAAGCTCACGCATCAGTCGATTGTCGCTTGATTGACTGGCGTTACCCGTGGTCAGCAGCTTGTCACCATAAAAGAACGAATTGGCACCACCCATAAAGGCTAATGCTTGCTCAGCATCAGATAGGCTTTCGCGACCAGCAGACAGACGCACGTAGCTGGTTGGACAGCAAATACGCGTCACCGCAATGGTACGAATCCACTCAAGAACGGACAGTTCACCTTCTGCCAATACCTTATCGCCAATCGGTGTACCTTTGATAGGCACTAATAGATTGACCGGAATCGACTCTGGCGCTTTGGGCATTTTTAGCAGCTCATGCACCCAATCGATGCGATCATCACGGCTTTCACCCATGCCAACGATGTTACCGCTACACACGCTAATACCAGAATTGCGCACATTGGTAATCGTATCTAAACGCTCATCATAGCTGCGCGTACTGACAACCTGCTCATAATAACGGCGCGAGGTGTCCAAATTGTGATTGTAATAATCCAATCCGGCATCCGCCAATTGCGCGGCTTGCTCAGTGTCGAGCATACCAAGGGTCATACAAGTCTCAAGACCGAGGGCTTTTACTTCTTTGACCAGCTCAACCACATAGGGCATGTCTTTGGCGCTAGGGTGCTTCCATGCCGCACCCATACAAAAACGTGATGAGCCACTGGCTTTGGCACGCTTGGCTGCGGCAATGACTTTATCGACTTCGATACGCTTCTCTGCTTGCAGGTTGGTTGTGTCGCGATGATGACCCGATTGTGAGCAGTAGCCGCAATCTTCAGGACAGTTACCGGTTTTGATGGATAGCAATGTGCTGATCTGCACTTCATTGGCAGTAAAATGCTGGCGATGAACGGTCTGTGCTTGCAACAATAAATCCATCAACGGCAAATCAAACAATTGAGCAATTTGTTCACGACTGTGTTTCACGCCCATATTTGAGTTCACTGTAGTGGCATCTGTAGCTAGTGCCGCTAGCAAGTCATGGGTTGCATTGGCTGAATGATTAAGCGTGTTAGTTGGCGTTTGGCTGTTGGCGTTAGGTTCTGAGATACTAAGCAATCCTGCCATAATATAAATCCTTTTATAACGGTATTAAAATTTGAATATTGGTGCCTTTAAGGGTTTTGAAATAATAAAAAAGGCTGCGATATAGTATACCGCAACCTTTTTAGAAAGTCAGAACGCGACTAGCTAGTATTTATAATGACTACAATTAAGCACATTAGAATCATTTTAGCTGCACCTCAGGCGCAACCAATAGCTACTCAATGATTTAGCGACTTATGTCTGATTATTTGCCCAATTTGTGCTTAGCAAAACCAATCCAATGCTCCGCAAATTTCTGCGCTTTATAGGCATAAGGTTTGGCTTTATCAATATATGGCTTACACTCTTCTGGAATGGCTGGCACGATGTGCTTAGCAAGCTTGTTAAACCACATCATCAGGCTATAATCACCCTCAATGCTCAGATTGCCTTCTTGTACGGCAGTCATAAAAGCAGGAAGACTGCCTTGAGTCAAAAGCTTGACGCCAGTCATAGAATCTTTAAAGTTAATCGTTAAATCTGCTTCTTTTGCATGACCGCTATGTTGGCTAAACTGTCCATTATCAAAGCTAAAATAACGTGCGATATCCGCCTCAGTGCTGGCAAGCTCGATAGTGACTTTGCGATCAGCAAACAGCGCTTTAACGTCTTCGTTATCGCTATCAGCCAACATCGATAAGCGATAGCCAACCACAGCCAATAACACGTCTAACGGATCAGATTTGATATCTAACACAGGAACAGTAAACATAGTGCAACTCCTAAAGAATGGACATAAAAATAAAGCGTACTTTATACCAATTTTTGCGACAAATATATAAGTAGATTATAAACCATTGCAAGGTCACAACTCTTTAGTAGTTAAGTAGAGAGCGTTAAGTATCTTGTAACATTAATCGCTCAAGGTTTACTGATTATCAGTTTCTTCGCATTGGCTTTCTTACTCCTGCTGAACTGTTTGCAGTTATCTACTTTTTTATAAATTACTTTTTGATTGTCTGCTTTTTATTTAACCTTTCAATGAAAGCGCGGCTGATAATCGTCGTCGTAGACAGGAGTGTGTTCGATATAGCGCGCCGCTTCCAATTCTCGCTGTTGTTGTACCGTTTGACTGACGTCGTCGTAACGTAGCGCCCGATACAGTACCCAAGCACCTAAAGGTAGCCAGCTGATACCCATGGCGATGACATAGCTGTGCCATTCTGAGAGTGTGGCGAGCATCGGCCAAGTCGCCAACAAACCTTGGATGACTTCAACAGCCAGCCAATAGGCCATACCACCAAACAGATATAGCAGCAGCCAGCGCTGTGATGACAAGGCAAGCGCCACTACCAAGCTTGCCAACAAGCCATAGCCGAGCCAAGTCGCGCTGCTCCACGTGTCTATACTGATCATAGAAAATATCGTCAATAACATCATTCATCTCGCTAGTCATAAGGTGAATTCCAATGTGACCATTATGAAAGTTTGCTGAGTAAAGCTAAAGAGGGCAGAGGCGACTTTGCGACAACAGATGACGTTTGGTTTTTTGACTAATTTTGACCGTTGAACATGTGTAATTGGCAGGCAAAGCGCCGCAAGGATGGGCGCTTATTTTTGAGACTGGCGATGGTTTAAGAATAAGATATTAACAAAACTATTGCTAAATCGAATTTTGACAGTTTAACGGTTAAAGACGATTGCTGCGGTTGCCCCACCAAGCCAATAGTGAGACTAAAACTGCGCCTAACAGCATCAGTCCTATAGTGGTGAGCCACTGCGGGCCAGTAGGGTATTGCCACGGCATGACATTGGTGACTGCCTCGCTATCCAAAGTACCCAAAGCGTCTGTTTTCCACGGCCAGACTTTAACCAAGGAGCCAGCGATAAAACCGGTAAGCAACGTTAAGGTGGCTTGATAATAATGTGACAGTAGCCATTTGAGTGCGCGTGTAAATAATAACAACCCCGTTGCCATACCCGCCATAACAGTAAGGATGATAGTAAAGTTATGGGTATGCACCGCTTCTAATACCGTATCATAAGCGCCCATTAGCAGTAAGATAAACGACCCTGAGATGCCCGGTAAGATCATCGCACAGATGGCAATGGCTCCGGCAAAAAACAGATAGGGTAAGCTTGGGGTGGTGGTCAATAAAGGCAAACTACTGATAATGACCGCTGCCGCAATCCCGATGACAAACAGCACCGCCCGTCCCATGTTCCAGCGCTTAATCTCACTCAATAAAATAAAGACAGTGGCGACGACCAGTCCAAAAAAGAACGACCAAATCAGTAGCGGCTCATTGTCTAGTAGATGCTTAATAATGCCAGCCAAGGTCACAAAGCTGGTCGCAATGCCAAGTAGCAGACACAATAAGAACGTGGCATCAACTTGGCGCCAAACGGCAAGCAACCCTTTAATACCACCGTCTTGTCGAAATACTCGCCACAGACTGGGACCGATACTGCCGAGCGCATTGATCAAACGCTCATAAATACCGGCAATCAGCGCGATGGTACCACCAGAAACACCAGGTACGATATCAGCCGCGCCCATCGCCATGCCTTTGAAATACACGCCCAGTAGCTGTTTTGGATTGTCGGTAGCGGTAGCAGGGTTGATGCTGTTATCCAAAGATTGTGGCAATGGTTGTGGCGCTGACGGCGCATTTGGCCGTGGTGATGGTGATGCCGTCATGGACTATCCTTTATGATTAAAAAATAATAAATCTAAAAACCAGCGAAACATATAGTCGATACTAAGTAAAATAGAGACACGACATTATAAAATGCGTGACTGATACAAATTTTTTTGGCTTGCTGTGCCTACGCAGACAGAGGCGACAAAAAATTTATCTCAGTCACGCTGGCTCTTTTTTATATTGAACTGACCATACAAACCAGATTAATGATAAAGCATTAACCTAATTTGTATGAACATGTCTAAGTATTTAGCGTCTACACAGTAGGGGCAAGCGCTGGATAACCAAGCGCATAGAGTGTGCCTTCCAGCCCAGTGACATTGATTGCGGCATCGGCGCGTGCTTGTACAATAGGCTTGGCATGATACGCAACACCCAGGTCAGCAATAGCCATCATTGGCAAATCATTAGCACCGTCACCGATACAGACCACTTGCGACATGTCGATACCCAAGCGCTCGGCAGTATGCTCAACGATAGCTGCTTTTTTGGCACCATTGACGATGGGCAGCTGTACATGACCGGTGACTTCACCTTCGTCGATGTCTAAGGCATTGGCGTGAACCTCATCAATGCCTAATTGCTCAGCGATATAGCGCGCAAAGTAGGTAAAGCCGCCGGAGACCAATACCGTATGATAGCCCAATGCTTTGAGCGCCTTGATCGTTGTGCGAGCACCCATTGATAGTGTCAAACGGCTGCAGATATCATCCAGTACATCGGTTGAGATACCTTTTAATAACGCCACTCGCTGGGCAAAAGACTCATCAAAATCCATCTCACCGCGCATTGCCGCTTCCGTGATAGCTTCGACTTCCTCACCGATGCCCGCTGTTTTGGCCAGCTCGACGATGACTTCTTGCTCAATTAAGGTTGAATCCATATCAAAACAGGCAAGTTTGTGAGTACGTAGCATATGACCGACTGATAAAATATGACAATCGACGACGTTTAAGTCATCTACACTGCCAGCGCTACGCGTATTGTTATAGGCTTCGGTCAAGTCATGACGCAGACGCGTGGTTAGCTGATCGTCGATGATATGAGCTGCTGCGGTCTTTTTACCAGGATGCATGAGCGTGTCAGTCACTGGTACCAATAAATAGCGGAAGACTTGTGATTGCGTAAAAGGCAGGCGCTGCGCGTCTGCTGCTGTCGATTCTGTATCAGAAACCATGATGTCGACGAAGCTGGCATCGGTATCTTCAGCGACGGTCACCAAATGCCAGCTTGGCTGCTCATCGACCCATGACTGTATATACTGATGGATATCAAGCGTTGTGACTTGCATCGGCAACACTACAATGAGGGCAAAAACCGGTAGTGATTGCAGCGCGTCGAAATCTTGCAAGTTAGTACCGTCGGGTAGTAGTGAAGCGATAGAGTCGACGGCTTGTTGCCATGCTTTGCTGTCTTTTGGTAACGAATAGGAGGTATTTTTTGGCATGGCTCAATTGTCCCTTGTATGCTCATATAAGATTGGGAATAATAACAGCTTTACTCGGCAGCGCCTATAGATGAGGCGCAAAGTCTCAGCGTTGTATCAAAACGACTCTGAGGGGTAAAAAAGCCGTTAGAATAAATTCAAACGATTATGACAAATTTATAAAACGGCTAACGCCATCAGGCTTACTATGGTGATATAGTAGCGTTATTGCCTTGATAATGACTTTATATTTAAGATAATGACTTTATATTTAAGATGATGACTTTATATTTAAAAGGCGATGCTGAGCAATTTTATCTTAAGCTGTGCTATTTTTTAGACCTCGTTAAGTTTAAGGCTGTGGTGCCTTTTAGATGGTAAGGCTTTTTAGATTGTGGAGCTTTTTAGAACATATTACGTCTTATAATGTAGTGCTTAATGTCATCATCTTTATAAATATAAACATCGCAGAATTTTTTAAAATTAGCCAAAAAATGAGCCATCGCCTTGTTTTTTAATTTCTTTTATCCAAAAAAGTTTACTATATCATGACGTATTTAGCGCCGCGGCAAGGGTTGTTTGCCATTATTCTTCTGGTTAGTTTTTGTTTGCAAACTCTATTATTGGTCATCAGTACCGATCAACAGCTGAGCGAGAGTCGGGCGCAAAAGGGCGAACAGATGGTCGCCCAACTGATTGATGAGGCGCGCTTGTCTTTGGAAAACAAAGACCGTGTCAGCTTGAGCGTCATTGCCAATCGCTATACCAGCGAGCAAGACGTGACTCGCATACTGATCAAAGACAATAACGACGATATATTAGTGCCGGTCGGCAATGCGCCGATGCAGCAAGGCAATACGATCAGTCAAATCGCGACTAAAGGCGATGCGGTGATTGGCAGTGTGTCATTGACGTTGAAGGATATTAGCAAAGGCGAGATCATCACCATGCAGTGGCCGTTTGTAATCGGTACTATGCTGCTGCATTTATTATTGTGGCTCATCTATGGCTATATTGCCCGTCCGACCAAAGAGCAGATTAATGCCCTGAGCCGTGATATCGAAGATTTGCACCGTGAGCAATATCGGCAGATTGATCAGCGTGGTCATTACCGCGAGAATGCTCGTGGCTATGCGGATGATGGAAAAGGCAAGCGCTCAGACGATTTTGAGACAGCGGATAAAGATCTTAACCTTACTGATAGCCAAGCGAATGCCAGTGGTGAGACAAACGATACAACCACGCGTACTCGCAAAATTGATGTTCACAATGAAGTCAATGCCTACTTAAGAGCGCAGCAGAATCAAGAGGCGACTGCTGTTAACTCTGATCATGCATCTGAAAATCACACAGATTATCAGGTAACCAACGCGACGCACTATGAGGAGCTTGATACTGATAACGGCGCTCACAAAACTACTCGTAGTGCCTCCCAGCTATCTACTAATAAGCTATCTAACGCCAAGCTATCTGCCACCCGCGCATTTGACACGGTCAGCGTCCAAATCGTCTTTCATGACGAATTTAATATGCTTGAGCGCCTAGCGCCTTCTCAGCGCTTGCCTTATCTGGCGCTATGTACGCAGCTTCTAAATCAAGCAATGACCGAGCTACTCAAACAGCCACTGCTGATGGGTGTGAGTGCGATGAATGAACCGCGCTTTGATGAAAGCGGTGCTTGTGCGCTGCTCAAAGCAGATAATAGCCACGCCAAAGTTGCGCTAGCAGGTGTAATGTTGGGTAAGCTCTATTTAATGCTTAATAAAATCATCCACGACAAGCATATTGAGCTATCACGCTTTGCTTTGCCAGCCAAAGCTGGGGTGAGCGATGATGCCCAAGCCGATGCCATGAGCCAATTGCTACAAAGCGTGGGCAAAAAAGAGCAGATGCTGATATTGCTCCCCAATGCTGGCCTTAAGCAAATCAGCAACCATGTCCAAGTACACAGCATCATGCGCCCAACGACTGTCTATGAGCGTGAGTGCGCGATATTTGATGGTGGCAATGACGCCATGATTCAGCGCTTAGCCGATGTCCGTAATGCCGTATTGATGATTGAAGACGACGAGTGATGATGACAAGTATGGTATTTCGTTGCCTTTAACGCAGCTACTTTCTCTACAATTGCCTACGCGATAGCTGGTCAGATTCACTTTGTATTTGCGACTAAATAGCGCATAGTGATAAAAAGGATTGACAACGCTCAGTAGAGACTTTATAAGGCATATATATATTCATGTATTTTTAATACACTTGCCGAAAAATGATAGGAGTTTGTCATGAGTGACGCTGATATTGACGACGATTTTGATGATGATTTTGTCGACGATGACGACGCAAAGATGGTAGAAGAGGCTGAGACCAGTGTGCGTACGCGCCTAAGCAGTCTCGAGAAGCGTCGACTAATCGATAATTTGCTAGAAGAAAAGCGTTTGGCAAAAGAGTTAAAAGACGACCTTGATGATCTAGATAACTTCGATGAAGATGGCGATGATTGGGATGATGACGACCTCTAGGCTTTAGACTTAAGTTAAGCGCTAGAGGCGTCAGCCAAACAGCCGTTATAACCTTGGTTATACGAAGTAGATCATACAAATTGGGTCACGCAAACTAGGTTATGTAAATTAGGTCGCGCAAAAGAAGCTCAATAAACTAAGCCAACGCCTTAGCAGATTATCGCGACTTAATTGTGCTAAGCTGACTGTCTACATATTAGTGGTTAACGCTTGATTTTCGTTTTTACCGACTGCGACATTATCTACTTTATCTAATAGACTTATAGTCTGTTCGATATAATCTGGATACCAGGAGAGCGAGTGAAGTACTACAAATAGTAGACTAAGCGAGCTTGATACCGTATCTGACTTATAGAGGACTGACTATGCTTTATAAAGGTTGTTTGGTTCTAAGTATGCTCGCCAAGCAACTGCTATCCTCTTTTTATTTACCATCTTTTATTTACCACCTTACATTTAATCGATCGTTTGTGGCGACTGACGCAATCTATCTTTCAAGGACCATCACACCATGAATAACCAATTAAGTTTCGACGAATTATTAGACTATTTGGACAATCAAGAGAGCCAATTCGTGCTTGATAGTGTCGCAACCCATGGTTTTTTGACGGCGACTGTCATTGGGCGTCCGTTGCCTAACTGGCTTGAGGCGCTTTTTGAAGGTCATGTGAGCGAAATTCCAGAAAACGTTATTGATGGTATCCAGCGCTGGCGCGACTCTATCATGGCTGAGCTAAAGAACGAGACGCCTATTGAATTGCCTTTTGGTGAAGATGCGGGCAACGAAGAAGTGGCTGTTGATTTTTCTGAAGAGTCCGATATCGTTGCTTGGTCAATTGGTTTTGTCGATGCCATGTATGGTGATGAAGCCAGCGACTGGTTTGAAAACGAAGAAACGGCAGAAGACGTGGCTGTATTAACCTTGCCAATGATTGTGCTCAGCGGTATCGATGATGAAGATCCAGAGCTGGCCGAAATGCGTGTGGATCAAGATAAAATGGCACAGATGGCCAACAGTATCGAAGGCAATCTGACTGAGCTATTTTTATTGTTCCATACAAATGATTAGTTTGTTAGAGACAGCATTTATTATTAACACTATTTATTTCTATTAATATTGGGTTTTGTTCGCAGCCATGCGCGCTAACATTGCCCTTAATCAACGTCGATGAACGCTGAATGTTACTCGCTAAATTATTTTTATAAGTCACCGATAAGGTCGTACTATGACTGTGCAACTCTCCAATCTTGAGCACTTGCCCAACTATCAGATCACTGAGCGCTTGGACGTGGTTTACGGCAGTACCGTGCGCTCAAAGCATGTCGGTAAGGACTTGTTCGCCAGTCTAAAAAACATCGTTGGTGGCGAGCTGACTGCCTATACTGAGCTACTAGAAGAGTCGCGCCAAGAGGCGATAGATCGCATGATTGTAAAGGCCGAAGCACTCGGTGCTGATGCCGTCGTTGGTCTGCGATTTTCGACCTCTAGCATCGCGCAAGGCGCTTCTGAGCTATTTGTCTATGGTACTGCGGTCAAAGCAGTGCCGGTACAACAGCAGCCTGCCTCAGCGCAACCACCACATTCTCCCTCTAGTCACGACCCATCTATTCAGAATTCACAACCGCCAGCCCCAGCGGATGATTTGCCACGTTTCAATCCTTTTGGTTAGTTAATTAAGTTTTAAAACACTAAAGCTTTTTTATGATAAGAGACGTGCCATGAATAACTCTATGAACCAGTTCCTCATTAACTACGCGCCGCTTATCATATTATTCGTGGTAGGGTGGTTCTTTGGCTCGCGTCATGAGCGTCAGCATTTGGCGCAGCTGATGGTTTCAGAGCAAGCCGTGGGTCATATTGTGGTCTCAAGCGAGCGCTTTTATCGCCCCAAGCTGGTAGCCAATAGTGACAGTGAGCTGGTGCTTGGCAGCGTGGTGATTGCGCAAGATTACTTTAAGATGATTATCGCTCGGGTGCTGAGTTTGTTTGGCAAAAATCTAACCACTTATGAGACGCTGTTAGACCGTGCACGACGTGAGGCTATCGTCCGTATGCGCTCGCAGGCACAAGCCAAAGGCTACAATCATATCTATGGTTTGCGTCTGGAAGTCACTAATATCAATCAATTGGGCAGCATGGTTGAAGCCATTGCCTATGGTACGGCAGTTCTTAGCACTGAGATTGCTACCAAAACGTCCCCAAAATAAGCGCTCATAGCACTATCAATATTTAGCCATCATTATTTAGCTATAACTACTTCACGCCAAATTATCGACCGCCAATTCATTTAAAAGCCAAATCCTTTATAGTCGATACAATTTAAAAATAGTACAAGGCAACCGAGTGTAGATGTATATTTAATACTTCAAACGAGGTTAACGCAGTAATACTTTTATAGTGGAATGACTATAGAAGCTGACGGTACACACTCTCATTTAATCTTATTAAACCCGCTTTTATTGTTGTTCAATAGACCCTATTCTGCATTTGACTGATGAGTCGTTGAATAAAGCAGATAAACCTAACTTTCGCCCTATATACTCCCTTTATTGATTCTTAATAATTATCAATGATTAATCACAGTATCTATAAAGTATTTTATAAAAATCTATATCAGAAATGGTATAAAAAAATGGGTGATGTCCGTTATTCATAAGGGTCGGTAACGATGAACCCGTATTAGCAAGGAGCGCTAATCTGGCATCATTTAATCATTATAAACTGACCTAGTATTAGGTCTTCTACATGGATGTAGTTATGGAAAATCTTGAAATAGTCACTTTAGTAAACTCAGTCGTGATTCCTCTTTGCCTATTTTTGATCATGATGGGTATGGGTATGACCCTCATTACCAACGATTTTAAACGTGTTTTAAAATACCCAAAAGCGGTCAGCATTGGCTTGCTCAATCAGCTTATTTTGTTGCCTATTATAGGTTTTGCACTGGCAAATATCATGCCGCTGCGACCTGAATATGCGGTAGGGGTCATGTTACTCGTGCTCTGTCCGGGTGGCACCACTTCCAACTTATTTACCTTCCTCGCCAAAGGCGATGTAGCGTTATCCGTCACTATGACTGCGATTGCTAGTATCATCACGGTATTTAGTATTCCTATTGTTCTAAGCTTTTCATTGATTCACTTTATGGGTGCTGGAAGCGAGTTTCAACTGCCAATTATAAAGACAATGATTTCTTTATTCGTCATCACCATTTTGCCTATTAGTATTGGTATGCTGATCAAACGCTTTGCGCCAAGGGTTGCCGATAGCTCACAAGTATTGGTCTCTCGTTTTGGCGTGACGTTTTTGACATTTTTAGTGGTGTTTTTGAGTTATGTACAAAGAGATATCATCGTTGAGGCGCTTATCGCTACTGGCCCCGTATCGTTGCTACTAAACCTATCAACCATGGCGCTTGGTTACTACAGTAGTAAATGGTTGGGCTTGAACCTAGCACAACGAACGTCTATCACTATGGAAGTCGGCTTGCAAAATAGTACCTTATCTATATTTATGGCGCTCACGCTCTTGTCTAACTACGATATGTCGATGACCCCAGCTATTTATACCTTAGTTATGTTCTTGACCGCTGGCATATTGGTGAGAGTATTTAGCTCGAAGTTCAATAAGTTGAAGAAAAAAGAAGTAGAACAAGGGGTTTTGGCCGCCCGTATGCTCTAAAGGTATCATCAGTGTTGAGCACTTATTGCTTATAAAATATAATTACTGATAAAATATTGCCAGCGCACACTCTTAAATAATGAGTTTGCGTTGGCATTTGCTTGTATGAGTCAGAGGCTTTACGAGTCGATAGGCATTTGATTACCCTAGCGCCGTCGTCTATTCGTTCTCGCTATTTGATGGTCTGCATTTTGTTGCTTAACTCTTTCGATTTCAAATAAGAAGGTACGGTTTTTGAGTACCGCGACAAACACCACACCGCCGACCGTATTTCCCAATGTCACTATCACTAAAAATATTAAGTAACGCCAAAAGCTGACCGTATTGCCATACAGTAGGGCAGAAAACACCTCAATATTACCCACGATACTATGATGTAAACCTAAAAAACCAATACTACCCGTGATTAATGACACCAGCACGATACGGCTAATGGTATCGCGTGCCGAGGTCACCAGCCAAGCGGCGACCCCCATCATCCAACCTGCCAGCACAGCACTACCAAATATCACCCACCATTCAAATCCCAAGACATGCTCGGAATAGGCGTCGATATCGCTCGCACTAAATAGCTGCATATGTAAACCCAACCCGATCATTAACGCTGCAAATAAGCAGCCACCAACGACGTTACCCGCGATCACAATGCCCCACAGCCGCATGAGTTTGTTTAATGGTTCGATGCCATTTAGTACAGGAAGACTCAACAGAGACGTTTGCTCGGTAAACAATAGCGATTGCCCAATGACGACAATGATAAAGCCAATCGGGTAAAGTAGGGAAGCGAGGACAATGGCATAATGACTGGGTAGCACGCCACTCAACAGCGCAAAAGCCGATAAAATCATAAAAAAGCTAATGCCAATCTCCAGCCCAGCGGTAAAGGCACTGGTAAATAACGAGCCAAGCGAGCGTTCAAAGGTTTCTTTGGCATCCATTACTTGCTCAACCAAGATACTGGCATAGCTTTTAGGTTCGCTTAAGTTGTCATCGCTGGCCACTTCTTTGATAGATTGTTTGTCTTCATCGCTCATGCCTTCTGAAAAGTCTTCGTCTTTTAGGGTTTTGCCCTCTGACGCACTTTCATCTTGGTTTTCATCTTCAGAGTCATCTTGGCTTTCATTTTTGGAATCATTTTGGTCTTCATCCTGAGCGACGTACTGATGGGTTTCATTGCTCACTGCTACTGCATTGTTCTTGTCATCGGTATTGGCATTATTATCGTCACTGCTCTTTGCTGCGTGACGGTGAGTGGTGACGCTGGATTCATTATTTTCATGAGAATGATCTTTGTTATTAGGCATGCTAGTAAACTTATATAAGAGAAGCGGTGAGTAAAAGATATAAAAGTGCGAGTCAAACCGACATCGACTTATAGCCATTGCCATGCTGTAATGGCGCTATGCCGTGCTGCTGTATTACTAAAGACAGCTTATTTTAATAAGTTACAGTAAGCCAATAACGACTGCAAGCAGCGAAAAAGCATTCGATGCTAACAAAATTTGCCCATATAAGATAAAATCATCCTACTAACTTTTTTGTTTGCTCGGATGACTTATTATTATCCAACGTTAGCGCTAGGTCTGAACCTAGCTTGCGTTGGTTAATTGTATGAATTCGACGATAACCATACCTTTGCTTATTATTTAATCCATTTACATTTTAGTCTGAGAGCCTTATGAGTAACCCTGATAGCAAAAATAATTTAACCCAATCGATTCAAGCTGCCTTAAGCCAATTAGAAAACGCCTACAATCCAAGCGATGTCGAAGCAGGCATGTATCAAGGCTGGGAAGACAGTGGTTATTTTAAGCCAAGCTTTGATAAAGATGAATCGTTTTCTATTGCTTTGCCACCGCCAAACGTCACCGGCTCGCTACATATGGGACACGGTTTCAATAACGCCATTATGGACGCATTGACGCGTTATCACCGTATGGATGGTGACAATACCTTGTGGCAACCGGGTACCGATCATGCAGGTATCGCGACCCAAATGGTCGTCGAGCGTCGTCTAGAAGCGCAAGGTATTAAGCGCCGCGATATGACGCGAGAAGACTTCATCGATAAGGTGTGGGAATGGAAAGAAGAGTCGGGTGACAATATCACCCGTCAAATTCGTCGGCTTGGTAGCTCGGTCGATTGGTCGCGTGAGCGCTTTACCATGGATGATGGTTTATCCAATGCGGTCAAAGAAGTGTTCGTGCGTCTGTTCGATGAAGGACTTATTTATCGCGGTAAGCGTTTGGTCAATTGGGATCCGAAGTTCCAAACTGCACTATCGGATTTAGAAGTCGAAAACCATGATGAAAAAGGCAGCTTGTGGCATTTCCGCTATCATTTCACGGATGCAGACCTAACGACCCAAGATGGCAAAAACTATCTGGTCGTCGCCACCACACGTCCTGAGACTTTACTCGGTGATACCGCTGTCGCAGTCAATCCTAGCGATGAACGTTATGCGCATTTGGTTGGTAAAACGATTACCTTACCAATTACGGGTCGCGTCGTGCCTATCGTCGCTGATGATTATGTCGAAAAAGACTTTGGTACGGGTTGCGTAAAAATCACCCCAGCTCATGATTTTAATGATTATGACCTCGGTCGTCGTCATAGCTTGCCATTGATTAATATCCTTGATGAGCGCGCTAATATCTTAGCTGACATGGAGGTCTACGCTGACTTGCAAGTGCGTGAGCCAGAGCTAGAGACCACGCCTAGCGAGTATGCAGGACTTGAGCGTTTTGCCGCACGTAAGTTCCTTGTGGCGCAAGCAGGCGAGCAGGGCTGGCTAGAAGATATCGAAGACTACGCACTAAAAGCTCCGCGTGCTGAGCGTGGCGGTACGATCGTTGAGCCGTGGTTGACCGATCAGTGGTATGTCGCTGTTAAAGAGCTGGCCAAGCCTGCGATTGACGCGGTAGAAGACGGCAGCATCGAGTTCGTCCCTGCGCAGTACAAAAACATGTATATGTCGTGGATGACCGATCTGCAAGATTGGTGTATCAGCCGTCAGTTGTGGTGGGGACATCGTATCCCTGCATGGTATGACGATGCGACGGGTGAAATCTATGTCGCCCGTGACGAAGCCGAAGTACGTAGCAAGTACAGTCTCAGCGATGATATCGTATTGCGCCAAGATAATGATGTGCTCGATACGTGGTTCAGCTCTGGTCTATGGACGTTCAGTACGCTTGACTGGGCAGACGTCAACGCCGATCCACGCGTGATGGACACCTTTCACCCGACCAGCGTGTTGGTGACAGGTTTTGATATTATCTTCTTTTGGGTAGCCCGCATGATCATGATGACCATGCACTTCGTGAAAAACGAAGATGGCACGCCGCAAGTACCGTTTAAGACCGTTTATGTGCATGGTCTGGTACGTGATGGCAATGGTCAAAAAATGTCAAAATCAAAAGGCAACGTCTTAGATCCGATTGACCTTATCGATGGTATTGAGCTAGAAGCACTGGTAGAAAAACGCACCAGCAATATGATGAATCCAAAAGACGCGGCCAAAATCGAAAAGCAAACGCGTAAAGAGTTCCCAGAAGGAATCCCAGCCTATGGTACGGATGCACTGCGCTTTACCTTTACCTCGCTTGCCAGTACGGGTCGCGATATCAACTTTGATCTAAAGCGTGTCGAGGGCTATCGTAACTTCTGTAATAAAATCTGGAACGCCAGCCGTTTTGTACTGATGAACTGTGTTGATGGTGACAGCAACGCCAAGCCTATCGACCAAACGGCGAATCCTGATGTATGGGAATTGCCAGAAAAATGGATCATGAGTCGTCTGAACTCTAGTATCAAAGACATTCATCAGCATTTCGCTCAGTATCGTCTCGATATGGTCAGCCAAGATATCTATGAGTTCATCTGGAATGAGTACTGTGATTGGTACGTTGAGCTTGCCAAAGCCAGCCTAAATGATGATTCGGTATCGGATACGCGTAAAGCGCAAATCCGCTATGTACTACTGCACGTACTAGAGACTGTGCTACGCTTCACCCATCCAATCATGCCGTATCTGACTGAGCAAATCTGGCAGACGGTTGCACCGCTATTGGGTCGTAAAAATACCGACAGCATTGTCGTTGCTGACTATCCACAAACCGATAATGCAAAAATCAGTGAGCAAACTGAGGCAGATATGGCGTGGCTTCAAGAGCTTATTGCGAGCGTGCGTAACATTCGTGGTGAGATGAAACTGGGTAATGCGGTACGTCTGCCAGTATTACTACAAAATATCTCTAGCGATGAAGATGCGCGCCTATCACGTATCAAAAATCAGTTCAAAGCGCTTGCCAAAGTTGACAGCTTAACTATCCTCAAAGACGGCGATGAGGTTCCGCTATCCTCATCAAGTATGGTCGGTCAGCTGCGCGTCCTTGTCCCGATGAAAGGTCTGATTGATCCAACGGCTGAGCTGGCACGTTTGGGTAAGTCATATGATAAGCTGAAAGGTCAAGCAGAAGGTATCTCGCGTAAGCTAGGTAATGAAGGCTTTGTCAGTAAAGCGCCTGCGGAAGTGGTCTATGTTGAAAAGGCGAAATTGGCTGAGCTAGAAGGGCAGTTGACGGCGATGACGGCGCAGATGGAGCAGTTGAAAGCGTTGTAAGAAAATTGACTATAACCAGTATGAAGGCCTAGATAATGTGGGATGAATTTGTCAATAGAGGTAGCATTTTTGCCAATATATGGCATGGCTTTAAAGTCATACTGGTTTTTTGCCTGCTATTCTTAATCATGTGGAAATTTGCAGGTATGGCAACAGCGATAGGAACTATCGCTGTTGCTATTATTATGACCACTCTTATTACTTTTGCTTATAAAAAATTATATGAAGAGCTTGATGATTTTGAGTAGCTTTTGTAGGTTAAGTTAGCTCAAGCGTAACCCACCAATCTACTCTTATAAACTTAAATATGTCAGTTACTATATATCCTTCCATCTAAATTCTAACTTAATCTATTCATAACACCTCATCAAATTTGGAAAATGCTTATGGATAGTATCTATTTCAAGCTAGTCATTATCGTTCTGCTGCTGGCTATCCCTAGCTATTTTTTATATCGAAGCAAGGCAAAAGATGCTCCGAAGTATAGACAGTTAAAAACCTATGCCAATATCGCTTACGATAGAGAAGAGTATTACGAGAGCAGCTTTAAAAGTGCTGCATTATATCTATTTACTGTAGGCAGTCATGAAGCTTCAGTAAAAAGCAGACATTCTTATGATAATAGCTACGAGCAATATAGTTTTATTTTTAATAAAGTCACTGAGTTACAAGAAAGAATTAACTTGAGTATTTCCAAGTTAGAGCAGAATATTGCTCTTATCATCAGAGAGTTAAAAGCAAGTAGCCGCTTAGTCAACAATACAACCACGATAAAAATAGCGATAGAAGAAGTCAAAAATACCGAAAAAATAGACAGACAGGTTCATATGATTGAGGGTCTTGGCTTTACCAAAGTCGCTAGGCTAAAAACATGGTTTCCGTCATTCTCAATATTCATCGGTATCATGGCAGTGCTACTAGCGATCATGGTCATTTGGTTCTTGCTGTTAGCTTTGGGTGGTAGCGGTACAACTCTGATAAGCTACTTACTGGTTTTGGCTATCATGATCATACCGACAGTCGCATTTTCGGCATTTAAGTCTCGCTCCAACATTAAGAAATTTAATCAGCAAAATGATGTATTAATAGAAAAAAGAAAATCTATCTTAGATAATTTGGAAAAATTAGAGAATACCATCATCCTACTCAATACGAGCAATCGCGAGTTAGAGTCATATTGCAATGAGATAGCTATTGTCAATAAAGAGGTCACTGGCGTGCTCTATCAAGATAGTGCGTATATCAAGGCAGCGAGGAAGTCGAAGGCTTTGTTTAAAAAGAATGATTATAGTAAAGAGGAAATCGATTTATCCGATAAGATAAATACGGTGGTTGATGGTTTGAGGAGAGAGATAGCGTTTAGTCAGTTGTTGGGTTAGCATGTAAGTTGTTTTGAGATTTGTCGATAAAACGCTAGCTGAAATTGTTGATGCTGAAAAGGCAAAACTGGCTGAGCTAGAAGGGCAGTTGATGGCTATGACAGCGCAGATGGAAGAGTTAGAGGCGTTGTAGAGTTACTTTTCATATCAAATAGTTGCGTGTGGATATTTATTAAAGAATTAATGTTCGACAAGAAGAACGTTAAATGTTAATTTAAAGCAGGTTTTTGGTAAAAATAGCCATAAACCCTTATTGAATTATACTTATTGTTAGTAAAGTTAAACTGCTTTATATGTGGAAATACAATTATGTTAGTCGAATTTTCAGTCGAAAACTTCAAGTCGATCAAAGAAGTGCAAGTATTATCTATGGTTAAAGCCATAGGTAATAAAATGCCTGATAACTATTTCGATTCTCGAGCTCTGTCAGTTCCAGAGCTATTGAAAACAGCTGTGATTTATGGAGCGAATGCTTCAGGTAAATCGAATATTCTGAAAGCTATGTTCCAAATGAAAAGTATTCTCAAAAATTCATTTAATAAGGAGTTAGATGAAAATATTCCTATTACTCCTTTTTTATTTAGTCCCCTATCAAAGTTAGAGCCAACAACATTCAATATTTCTTTCGTTATGAATCTACCTGACGAAGAGGAATATAAACCAACATTAGTTGAATATGGTTTTTCGGCAGATAGAAAGCAGGTTTATGAAGAATGGTTAAGTGTTTATCCTAAAGGTCGTGAGCAGGGGTGGTTTCATCGTTTATATGACAATGAAAGTAAAGAGTATACTTGGAGTGAGTCATCTTTTTTCAAAGGTCAAAAAAATACTTGGAAAAACAATACACGCTCTGATCAATTATTTTTATCTACTGCTGTGCACCTGAATAGTAAGCAACTCAAACCTATTTATGATGTACTTATGGACAACATTATAATTATTAGTGAAGATAGGATTGGCGATAAGCTTACTAAGGAATTCTGTAAAAATGACGAAAGAGATAAAAAGTTAATACTATCTTTGATGCAAAGTTCTGATATTGATGTTGATGATATTGTTTTTGAAAAAACTAAAATAAACTCTATAAAGTTTCCTAAAGATATGCCATTAGAAATTCAAAAGGAGCTTTCGAAACGTATTCATGAAGAGCATGTAGATGAAGTTTTTTTCATCCACACTGATGAAGAAGGTAATGATGTGAAGATTATACTTCATGATGAGTCTGACGGTACTCAAAAAATGTTTGAGTTTTCTTCATTGATCTTTTCCTCACTAAGGAATGGTGGATTGCTTATAATTGATGAGTTTAATAAAAGCTTACATCCTGATTTAGTAAGATTTTTAGTTAAGCTGTTCAATTCTGAACAAAATTCAGGTAATGGACAATTGATTTTCACAACGCATGAAACCTCAATACTACGCCGAGATCTTTTGCGTCGAGACCAAATCTGGTTTTGTGAAAAGGGAAAAGAAAAATCTACTAATTTATTCTCTCTTAGTAAATTCACTTCTCGTGATGATGGTAGAGAAGATATTGAGGAATATTATCTACATGGCCGCTACGGTGCTAAACCGATCATTAGTGACCTCATTTTTCATGATTCCAAACAAAAAATATTAGAAGAAGTGGATAAGTAATGAGTAAAAAAAATACAGGTCGACCTTTTACTCGACAACAAAACGAGGTCGAAAGACATGATAGAGTGTTGATAGTTTGTGAAGATAGTAAGTCAAGCCCAAACTATTTTGAAGAGTTAGTTAAGTATGAAAGACTATCCTCTGTTGATGTTAAGATCACTGGAGACTGTGGATCAGACCCTATATCTGTAGTCAACAAAGCAATTGAATTGTACGAGGAGAGTATAAATGATAATAACTTAGCCTCTACATTTGATATGGTTTATTGTGTGATTGATAGAGATGGCCATCAAAATTTTGAACAGGCCATAGACAAGCTCAATAGTCATAGTAGAAATGGTAAACCGTTCCATATGGTTCGCTCATACCCTTGTTTTGAATTTTGGTATTTATGCCATTTTATTTTTACAAGAACAAGTATTGGTAATACAGGAACTAAAAGTTCCGCTGATAAATGCATTCAACTTTTAAACAAAGAGTGGGGATCCATTTCTAGGAAAAAGTATGACAAGAGTCAAACAGGAATTTATAGACTACTTTATAGCAAATTAAAGGTAGCAATGGGAAATGCTAAGGGTACTCTTAAAGCAGCAATAGATACTAACGAAATGAATCCATCTACTGAGGTTCATGAACTTGTTCAATATCTGATAGATATCAGAAGTACATCAAACACCAAACTTAACAGATAAAAATAGCTTTTTCTTAATGTTTGATCTAAAAATATAAATATATTTGTAAAGAGCCGCTCAAAGCCTAAATGGTGAGCGGTTTTTTAATGTCAGTAATTAGTCTATTATCTTTAAAGGAATAACAAGCTAACGTAAGGAACATCATGAACCATCTCACCGTCGGACAACGCGCGCCTTTAAGCAACCTTGCTATTGACGATACTGCATCAATCACGCTTAAGTTCACTCGCCAAAGCCCAATAGAGATGGACATCAGCTGCTTTGCTTTAGACGCAGCGGGCAAACTGATCAATGATGATTACATGGTGTTTTATAATCAGCCAACCTCACCGTGCGGGCAAATCAAGCTCACTCATTATGAGTCACAGCTAACGGCAAATAAAGGCATCCAAGCCGAGTTTGAGGTTAACTTATCCAAACTGGCTGCGAATATAGACAGCTTGTTTTTTGTGTTGTCAGCTGACACGCCGCTGAATCAAATTCAATCATTAGAGATTGGCATTTTGCAGCAGTCGCAAAAAGCGCAGGCAGCGTATCAAGCAGCAGACTTTGCTCAGCAGCAAGCCAGTATGCTGATGCAGCTGTATCGTAAGGGCGGCGTTTGGCGAGTATCTAACGTCGCGCAAGGCTTTAATGGTGGACTTGCCGCCATCGTGCAGCATTTCGGTGGTGACGTAGAAGAGAGTAGCCCACAGGTACTCGAGCCGACCGCCACGCCAGTGCAAGCAAAACCGTCGTTAGAGAAGGTCATGCTAGATAAAGCACCAAAACTGGTCAATCTAGCCAAAAAAGCCACCATATCACTTGAGAAACGCCAGTTGCAGCAATTGACCGCAAAGGTAGCACTGGTGTTAGATGCATCAGGCTCAATGAACAGACAGTACAAAAAAGGCCGAGTGCAAGAGGTAGTCAATCGCATATTGCCATTGGCAGTGAACTTTGATGACGACCAAGCACTAGACTGCTGGGCGTTTGCCCGAGATCCGCAGTATTTGGGCGAGATTGGACTGAGCAACTATGACGGTTTTATTAACAACGCTCATGGCGGCTGGCGCAAATGGGAGCTGGGCGCACGTACTAATAATGAGGCAGGGGTGATGAAAGCGGTTACTGATTTTTATCAGAATGATGGACTCAACGTTCCCGTTTATATTTTATTCATCAGTGATGGCGGGGTGCGAGATACGCGTGGCATTACTAAAATCATGACTGAAGCGGCGAAGCTTCCTATATTCTGGCAATTCGTTGGTTTGGGTGGTCGCAGTTACGGCATATTAAAAGACTTAGATGATATGACTGGACGACTGCTTGATAATTGCAGCTTTTTTGAATTAGACGATTTGGATGATGTTAGCGAAGAAGCTTTATATGAAAATATGCTAGAAGAGTTTCCAAGCTGGCTCAAAGAAGCTCGTAAGATTGGATTGATAGCAAAGTAAGTAGATGTTAATAGCATCAATTCTTTTTGCGTTGTTTATTTTGCAGCGGATATACTAGCTGCGCCACAAAGCCCTCTGGTATTTTTGTATTGGCTGTCGTACCGTATTTTTTGGGTAAATGGTCTGGCAGATGAGCGGTTTTAAATATCACATCATAAATGGGTAAAAAGGCGGCAAAGTTTTTGTCCCACGCTTCTTTTTCTGAGGAATGATGCCAATGATGAAACTCTGGCGTTGCCAGCAGCCAGCGAAAATACGGAAAACGGAAACGTACATTGGCATGAATAAAAATGGCATGAAAAGAGATAAACACCAAATAAGCATAAGTTGCCGCTGGAGAGAAGCCCATAAACAATAAGGGAATATAACCGACAAAACGATTCACAATCAGCTCAAACACATGCACCCGACTTGCCGCCAGCCAGTCCATATGATGCGAAGAATGATGTACCGCATGTATGCGCCATAGCGACGGGACTTTGTGCATAGTGCGATGAATCCAGTAACTAAAAAAGTCCACTATGATCAAAATCTCTATAAATTGCAGCACTAAAGGCTGACCACTGACCAGCTGATGCCATGAGGGATTGAGCCATTGGTTAAATAAAATCTGCGCTGGAATGATGGTAAAAAAACTCAATAACTGAATACCTAAATGGCTAAACATGAAGTATTTAATGTCCGTTACCCAGCCAGATCGCAATAGCTTTTGTTCTTTATATTTGGCATAAAACCGCTCCATAGGTATAAACACTAATGCGGAAATCACTAGAGTCAAAACAAAATAATCCAAGCCTGCATATAGACTACGCTCATAGTAATTGGGCTCGATCTGTCCTGACGCGAGCAGCGCTGCCAAGGCATTGAGTAACATACCCGCCATGCCCCAGCGCTTAGACGGATTGCGTAGTAGACTAATAACACCCGACACAAAGCCAATAACTACACTGGCAAACAATAGGCCTCGTAAAATATTGGCATCATATAAGGGTCTAAAATCTGGTGTGGTAAGCAGATTGGGGAATAAAAAACACAGAGCGCCAAGCGTGGCAAGTATGCCCAAAGACACCGCAATAAAGGCAGACACTTGCCCTGAGCCTTTTTTTATTTCACGGTCTTCAAAGTGCTTTCGGAGTAGTTTGCTCATAAGTTCAATTCGTTAAGGCAATTTGAGTTTAATTTAGCATTGTTTAGCGCAAATGAGTATATTATTTACTCGACATAGTTGGACAAATACTGTTTATTCGCATAATGTAAGCTAGCTATAGTCAAACCATTACGATGCCACAGCGATGCTAACGAAAGTCCTGCTGCTAATCATAATTTTATGCTTCTTAAAACCCTACTGCTGGATAGCGATTTATGACTGATTTGACAACCTACTCTATAGGCAGTCGTGCAACCGTTTTGGCCTCTTTACCCTTGAGTATTTTACTGGCATTAGCTATCAATGGCTGTTCTTCAGAATCTGTTGATGATAACAGGGACTCGGTAGATACCAATAATACGAGTAGCCACCAGCCCAAAGCAAATAAAAGCTCTGCTAACTCTGCTTTAGAGCAAATTACAGCGCTGCCCTTTACTAAAAAGACGTCACAAAACGGTCAACAAAGGCCGTTATCAGCATTTCCAGTTAAGACCAATAATAAACAGCTTCAAGAGCTGCTATCGCGGGATTATATGAAGCGGGCAGGATTTTATCAGCTCCCTGATAAGGATGATATGCAAGTCTTTGTCATATTTCATGCTTATGAAAGTGAGTCCCTTGAGCTTGAAGATACCTCTGGCTTAACCATTGATCAACTTGAAGACCAATACAGCTATCTTGTGACTATTAAAAAAACGCGTACGCCAAATGCTAATGATACGGTTCATATATTTGAGCTGGCTGAAAACGACTTTGTAATAGCAAAAGACTATCAACAGATCATTAACACTTATTATGATTTTAACCGCCAACCCATTCATTATCAGTTAACTGATGATGGTTCAGTGCGAGCAGACCGAAGCATCACCAATGTCACTACACTACCCTTTAGTAGTTATGATGTAGATGACGCCGTGCAGCTCGATACCAATCTAGTCACTAGCGAGTTTACAATGGATGATCAAGTGCATGCCAAGCAAGTGACTAATAAGCTTAAGCCTGTGCTGGGTGGCTCCTCTGACCGAGGGTTTTTTAAACTGCCCAGCATTGGTGATATTGAAGTATTTTTGGCATACGGGTTATTCGAGGATAGCGGTGCGGACTATATTACTGACGATAATCCTGAAGGTATGTTTGTTGATCCCGAATATTATCTCATTACTGTCAAAGACGACAATATTGCTATTACCCATTTAGGTAGCACGTTCACTATTGAAGAGGATTACCAAGAAATATCAGTAGTTGATAAGTATTTCCAAATCACGGTCACAGGAAAGATTGTCCCTGTTGATGAACGTCCTAAACCAACCCCACCAAAGGCTAGGATCACCCAAGCAAACTATAAGCATTTTTTTCCCAGTCCTTTATTTGCCAGTTTTCATTTCGATGTCAATAATGATGGCAAGCGCGACTTACTAGTGGCTAAAAATAACTCTAATGGCGATAGCCAGCAAGATGATGAGTTATACGTTTATTTAGCAAAAGGTAAATATTATGAGTTAGATTTGTCTTCGATTACCTTTGCTGATGCACCTTCTACCCTTTTTTCTACCATTACTCCTAGACATAATAATAAGGGATTTATTGTAAGTACATACTGGGCAAATAGTGAAAAAGACTATATCAAAGAGTATCTATTTGAACAGGTTGGTACTGAATGGTGGGTGACCCATGGCGTTTTAAAAAGCACCGTAGATACGGGGGAGGCATATTATTGTCAAAGTAGAACGCAATATAATGCCACGACGGATTTTGCTCGATTTGATTTAGATAAAGAAGTCGACGATGACTACAAATTGCAAAATTGTCCCATACCGCCTACCCGCTATAAGGTAGTCAGTGATAAAGCAGAAATTTTGAATGAAAATTTTATGCCCAATAAACCAGCAAGCTATTTTATAAAAGGCGACATCATCCAACAACCCAATATTTTTTATGGACAAAATCAGGATTGGGTTAAAGTAAGCTATAAAGGTGGCTCAAAGTCAGGGTGGGTGCGTAAGCGTGATTTGATGGGTATGAAATAGGATCTTTTTACCCTTAGCGCATAAAACAAAAGCACCTAAAACAAAAACAGCTAAAATGAAGTTTTTAGCTTGCCTGTTATACTATGAAATGCAGAAGGGAAGACTCATAGTCAAAGGAGAGACGCCATGCACACCACTAAAATGCTTACCTTAAGCCTCTTGATAGCAAGTCTAATGGCTTGCGTCTCGCAGCCTACCAATGAAGACACCTTAACAGATGCCGATCTTATTCAAGCAGCCAAGCAAAAAGAATCAGCACCAACCGAAGGCGCGCAGCAGTGGGTGATTGGCTATCATCATGGTACCGCAGTCGTCAAATCCTTCCAGTGCGCAGACCTCTGTCCGCAGAATACTTTGCGAGTGATATATTATGATGTGCCTGATGTAGAGAGCTGCGCTCGCATTGGCGGTGTCAGTAAACAGATTTTAGTTCCGATAGCGATTACTGTCGCCCCAAGACCATTTTGTTTTCCTAAGGCGATTGCGGACAACTGGGAAGGCTATCTTAAATAAGCCGATATTGAGTAAGATGCCATCGAATAAAGCTCAAATTTAGCAGTTAGCTTTTTATACTAATAATTAAGAGTATCAGACAAACGATTAACCAAACACCGTATTCTGTTTGCCAGTGATTGTCGTTGCTACAGTCAAGTTTTTCTTTAGACATTTTGTTACAAATCAAAGCGATAAGGCTGATAATATAAACCTAAGCGCATTAATTCATGTGGACGTTTGCACTATACAAACACAACGTTTTATGTCGGACTTTAGTAGTACAGCCGCTGTTTTTAAATCATATTTTCATAGATTTAGGGATAATTACTATGATAAATATATATGTAGTCTTTTGGGTCGCCCTGACGTTTTTTACTTTCCTTTTGACCGTCAGTAATATCAGAGGTCATAACTCAATCATTACTAGAGGTGCTCTGCCCAGAGCGCTCAGTAGCGAAAGGCTCGATATTGAGAGCAGCTTTTATAGAGCCGATGCCACATTGCACGACATGATATTCTTTCATGCCTCTGCATCAGGCGTGGCCATCGTGCTATTGGTACTAATTATCAAAGGTGAGGTTTTATTCCCCGGCACCGTGGTGTTTTTTGGCGTCCTGTCCTCCGTGGCAATATTTGCTATTAGTATGGTGCTACTATTATTAGCGTTCTATTTTTATACCATCTCGATTTTGAAGCTTGGCGATACCCTCACTAAAACGCAGATCGATGGCAAGCCGCTCAAGACCATGTACGCAATTATGGGCGTCTTTGGCTATTTTCTAGTATTTTCAGTACTGGCATTGATATTAGTTTAGAACTTATTTGTCAAAAAATCCTTATAAGAAAACCGCTCACAG
The DNA here is from genome assembly GCF_013248965.1 of Psychrobacter okhotskensis. GTDB lineage: Bacteria > Pseudomonadota > Gammaproteobacteria > Pseudomonadales > Moraxellaceae > Psychrobacter > Psychrobacter okhotskensis. The sequence goes on from NZ_JABRVQ010000001.1 coordinate 84,707, forward strand.
TATCGATTGTGAGCGGTTTTCTTATTAATACAGTGTATCTCATAATATTCTGGCTATTATTCAGCATATAAGGGAGCAAGCACCCCTTTATAAGTAAAACGTTCGTTCACAGACATTTTAAACAGCTGTCCTGTAAATGGCGTAGACTTTACCCAAACACTAACCAATTATACTTATCGATAGCAAAAGCATCGTAAAAATAGCCTTGTGCAGATTTATAAGATATTGCATGCTTATCCACCTATATGGGTAGTTATCTGATAGCTGCTTGACCTCTATTGCCACTATCGCCAAGTGATACCTTTTTATGAGCGACAACAAAAAAGCGTTTTATTATCGACCAAAGACCAATCAATCCAACAGCCCTACAGTGCGCTGGACGTTTGTAACGCTTGGCTGGATATTTTTTATTTTGGGCATTATTGGCGTGTTATTGCCCGTAATGCCGACCGCGCCTTTTATACTACTGGCGGCGGGTTGCTGGGCACGTAGCTCGCGGCGCTTTCATTTTTGGCTGATCAATCATAAATATTTTGGGAAGTTCGTCCGTGATTGGGAAGATCGCCATGCCGTACCGCTGTATGCCAAGTGTCTGGCGACAATTATGATGGCGTTATCGACAGCAATGTTATTTTATCGTTTACCCAGCGACATGATGTGGGTTGCATGGCTGGTAGCCACGGTGTGTAGTGGGGTTGCGGTCTATTTGTTCCGTTTGCCAAACGCCTAAAAAGCCATAAAATTAAGGCTAAAAATAGAAAAAAACGACCTTTAGTTACACGAAATGTCAGATAAGGCTTGCGCTACTAGAATGTACCCCTTATAATACGCCCAAGCTTAAGAGCAGTTCTGCACCAAATCATTACCTCGTAGTATTAGTTATAATCCTTCGTTTTAATATTTATCGTTCAGTAGCTATTTGCAAGCGTTACCGGTCACTAGGCCATTAATAAATTAAAAAGTAGGATTATCAATATGTCAGATACTCAAAAAGGTACAGTTAAGTGGTTCAACGAAGCTAAAGGCTTTGGTTTTATCGCTCCAGAAACTGGCGCAGACGTTTTTGCTCATTACAGCGAAATCACTGGTTCAGGTTTTAAAACTTTGGCTGAAGGCCAAGAAGTTGAGTTCACTGTAACTCAAGGTCAAAAAGGCCCACAAGCCCATAACATCGTTGCTATCTAATTTGTCTTTATAGACAACTAGAGCAAGATGAAAAAAAAGCGAACCTTCGGGTTCGTTTTTTTTCGTCTATTGTTTATGTTTATCGCCTATGACTTATGATAAATGCTTTGATAATAAGACATTAAGCAAGGTTTTAGAGTAAAAATGCCTACGATTGTGATGATAGTCGTAGGCATTTTTGGTTTTGGTGTTTAGTCAGTAACTGTTTTAGAGTGAAGCAATCCCTATATTAATAAGTCCGCCGCCAAGAATAAGCCAAGCAAACATAATGGCACCCAAGATAAGAGGTTTTACGCCAGCTTGCTTGATAGCGCCTAGATGGGTGGTGAGTCCCAATGCAAACATAGCCATGGTCAGCAAGACGTCATCTAGCATAACCATACTACGCTCAAAATTCTGAGTCATTGGCACCCACGTGTGCAATACCACAATAAGAATAAAAATAAAGGCGAACCAAGGTATTTTGACCTGTTTGGCACGCATAAGTAGGGTTTGTTTTTCAGAATTTTTGCCCGCCCCTTTGGTTAAGGCAAAAGATAGTACCAGTAAGAATGGCGCAAGCATCATCACCCGAATCATTTTGGAAACCACCGCAGTATTACCAACGTCAGTACTGATCGCATTACCGGCTACCACGACTTGTGCCACCTCATGAATGGTTGAGCCGGTATAGATACCGTATTGTTGGGCACTCAGCCAAGGTTGTAACCAGCCAAGATGATAGAGGAAAGGGTAGAGCAGCATGGCAATCGTGCCAAAGACTACCACCGTCGCGATAGCAATCGTTACTTTATGGGCTTCAGCTTTGACAACTGGTTCAGCTGCAATCACCGCCGCGGCTCCGCAGATACTAGCACCTGAGCCAATCAATAAAGTGGTTTGCTGATCGATCTTTAACCATTTTGTACCCAGCCAATAAGTGAGCAAAAATGTCGATGTTAGCACCAAGGCATCAGTCATCACCGCTGGCATACCGACACTGGCCACTTGGGTCATCGTCAACTTAAAGCCATAAAACATAATAGCGAGGCGTAGAATTTGCCCTTTGGCAAAGCATACTCCCGCATTCAAGCGCTCAGCTAAATGAGGATAAATGGTATTGCCCAATAGCATACCAAGCAAAATGGCCAATGTTAAGGAAGACAAACCAACGATGCGTCCGTTCGACCACGTCGCCAGACTCGTATTTAACCATAGACAAAATACACTACCGCTCAGCACGACAAACAACCCTGCCAAATGTCGGTTGTTTGGAACATAATGATTCACTGATTGGGCAAAAGCGTGCATAGCGTACGCATCCTATTATTGATAATCAAAATAAGCATAAGCTTATGAGTAGACAGTATAAGCCAAGCTGAATTATAATAAAAACAGATTAATAAGATACAAGCTATCGAAAAAATAGGTTAATAAGTGGTTTTTAATATTAAGTGATTTTTTAAATTTATAGTTTGTATAGGATGTTAGAAAAATTATGAAAAAGTCCATGCAGACGCTACCGAAAATTACCCTCAAGCAATTGGCGGTATTTGTTAGTATTTATCAGACAGGTAGCACCAGCCGTGCCAGTGAAGAGATGCATCTATCACAGTCTGCGGTGAGTAGCGCGTTGACTGAGCTCGAGTCAAGGTTGCAAATGCCCTTGTTTGAACGGGTCGGGCGCAGGCTTAACCAACATCCCAACGCCCATCCCGTGTATGTACAAGCGCAAGCGATCTTGGGGCAATCATTAACGCTAGAGCATTATCATAAATATCAAGCAGGACAGATTCATATTGGTGCGAGTACCACCATCGGCAACTATGTATTGCCGCCGCTACTTGCCAAGTTATATGAGGTGCTACCGGATGCCAATGTCGATGTCTACATTGCTAATACGCAAGAGGTGGTCAGCGAGGTTGAGCAATTAAACATCGATATTGCTGTGGTCGAAGGCATGCCGCGTCCGACTGATATAAAAGTCATCGAGCAGCGAGAGTGGCGCACCGATACCTTGATGGTATTTGCTAAACACCATAGCAAATGGTTGGCAGGATTGGTCAACTATGACAAGAACGAGCATTGTTATTTGTTGACGATCGAGCAATTGGCACAGCTACCTTTATTGGTAAGGGAGGCAGGTTCGGGGACACGGCAGATTATCGATGAGCAGTTACTAAAGCACTTACCCGATCCAAAAGTGGTCATGGCTATTCAACAGTCAGAGGCCATCAAGCGTATGGTTAGTGCCGATATTGGGCTTGGCTGTCTGTCACAACACGTTATCGAGGCAGAGCTAGCAGCAGGGAAGTTGGTACAAGTAAAAATAGCCGGTATCGATTTGTCACGCACATGGTGGCTAGTTTGGCACAAAGCCCGCCATCAAAGCCCGATTTGGCAGACCTTTATTGATATTATTGAATAGGATAATAAGTAAGTTAGGGCTAAAATGAATGAGCTAAAAAAAGCGCCCCGTAGATTGCTCACCGATGCGCTTTTTATCAACTTATACAAACCATTTATCAAAACGATATTTGGGTTCAGGTTAGCTGCGTTTTGATACGGGCTTGTCGAGTCTAACGACTAAACTGTCACAGGGGACGTTTGGCAAAATATTATCTGCTGTGGCACCGCTGAGCCATGCGACGATACCATGACGCTCATGGCGACCGATGACCAAGAGATCAACGTCATGCTTATGGCAATAGTTGACGATACCTTCGCTACTAGAGATGGCGGTGGTTACCTCGGCATTAACTGCAGTTAAGCTATTGCGCTCTAAGAATTGTGCCAATTTGGCTCGTGCCTCTTGGCAGCGCTCATCGTCAATCTGGTCATATAAGCTTGATGCGGGCACCAACTCATAACCAAAACCGACCATGGTGTCTTTGACAATGTGCAGTACAGATAGCTTAGAACCGGGGCGGTTATCGACGATCTGTTTGGCTTTTTGTGCCACTGTGTCGGCATCAGATAACAAGTCGGTGACCAGTAAAATATGTTGGTAACTCATGAGGTGCTCCTCGTAGCAAGTAGTCTTAACTATAGCACTACTGATGGCTGCTGTTAAGTAATGTCGGCGTACTTTTAAACGGTTGCGGTGTCGTGCTTCCTAGTTGTAGTATCAGCACTGTTCTTTCTGCTGTCACTGTCTTGACTTCTCAATCTGCCAACCCCATCTATTAGCGCTAGACCAATTGTTTTCATGACTAGCGTTTGTCACTATAAAAACCAATACATCACACCTTTTGACCATTCTATTTACCCTGAATTGCAGGGCGCTATTTACCTAATAAGCTATAAGGACAACTATGACTGACACGCCATTTACTGTAGATTTAACGCTACATCCAGCGTTTGAGCTGATTGAGCATCGCCACATTGAGGCGCTATCGATGGATGTGCTGATCAGTCAGCATGTTAAGACTGGGGCCATGCATTACCATTTGGCACACCCGAGTGATGAAAATGCCTTTTTGGTCGGCTTTCGTACTCAGCCAATGGATTCAAAAGGTGAGGCGCATATTCTAGAGCACGTGGCTTTATGTGGCTCTGAGAAATTCCCTGTACGTGACCCATTTTTTTCGATGATTAAACGCTCATTAAACACTTTTATGAATGCGATGACTGCTGCCGATTGGACAGCCTATCCGTATGCCACGCAAAATAAAAACGACTACTTTAACTTACTTGCCGTTTATCTTGATGCGTCATTTTTCCCTAATATTCATCCGCTTGATTTTGCCCAAGAAGGTATTCGTGTTGAATTAGATGAAAATGATAAGCCGCAGTTTAAAGGTATCGTTTTTAATGAGATGAAAGGCGCGATGAGCGGCGAGATTGACCAGTTATATCATACGGTCGCCCATCATTTGTTCCCAACGACAACCTATCATTATAATTCGGGCGGCGATCCTGCTGATATTCCTGACTTGACCCATCATGAGCTGGTTGAATTTCATCAAAGCCATTATCACCCATCAAACAGCGTGATTATGAGCTTTGGTAATATTCCGGTCGCTGAGACGCAGGCGAAAATCCATGAAGATGCCTTGATTCAATTTGAAGCCGGCAAAAAACACGTCTCGCGTCCTGAAAAACGCTTGTCTGCACCGATTAGCGCGGTTGATACTTATACTGCTGATGAAGCCGGTCCTGACCAAACCCATCACGTGGTGGCGTGGTTATTACCATCAATTACTGATCCAAAGCAGCGTTTGGCGTTACGTCTATTAGAAGGGGTATTGGTTGAGCATGCTGGTTCGCCATTGCGTGCGTATTTGGACAGCCATCCACTTGGTAAAGCGCCAAGTCCGCTATTGGGACTCGACGACAGTCATTATGAAATGGTCTTTTATACCGGTCTGCGCGGTTCAAACCCTGAGCATGCTGAGGCGGTAGAGCAGGGTATTATTGATTTGCTTAAAGAGGTCGCGAGCAAGCCGATTGATGATGAAACCATTGAAACTATCTTGCACCAAATTGAGATAGATCAGCGCCATATCGGCGGTGATAGCATGCCGTATGGTTTGAATCTTATGTTAGAAGGCTTTAGTACGGCGATTCATGATGGCAACCCTATCGATGTCTGGGAAGTTGATGAGCATTTGCAGTGGCTACGTGAGCAAGTAAAAGATGCACAGTGGTTACCGAATTTAATTAAGCAGCACTTGTTAGATAATCAACATCGTGTCCGCGTCACTTTGACACCTGACAGCGAAAAAACTGCCCGTTTGGCAGCAGCCGAGCAAACCCGTCTTGATACGATTGCGATGGATTTGACCGCTGATGATAAAGCTATCTTAAAACAGCAAGCGCTTGATTTGGCAGCGCGCCAAGCAGCGCCTGATGATTTAAGCTTGTTGCCAAAGGTTGGTTTAGAAGATGTGCCAACGGATATCAGCTTTAAGCAAGGCACGCAAAAACAAGTGAATTTAAGCGGGCAAGAGAGCACCTTATTTGAATATGAAGCGGGTACCAATGGCTTGTATTATTATCAAGTGATTGTGCCGTTGACCGATGCGATTGGTAATCAGGATACCAGCGTGCTACCGGTTAATGAAGTGATTAATCATCCATTGTTGCCTATTTACTTAAGCTTATTATCTGAGCTCGGTACCGATTCGCTAAGCGCTCATGAAATGCAAGCTAAGCAAGCGGCGCATTCATCAGGGGTGACGGCGCGTATCAGTCAGCGTACCAATATCGATGACAGCCAAGCGATTAGCAGCTACTTTGTTGTGGCAACGCGTGCGCTCAATCGTAAACCTGAAGCGATTGATTTGCTCAAAGAAGTCATGGAGCATAGCGTCTTTAGTGAGCATGATCGTATCAAAGAAATCTTGCAGCAGCGTCAAGCAGGTTGGCAATCAAACCTTGCCGGTTCAGGGCATTCGTATGCGATGCAAACTGCCAGTCGCGGCATGAGTCGCCAAGCGCAGTTAGAGTATGTGCGCAGCGGTCTGCCAGCACTAAACGCGCTAAAAGACTTCTTAGCCCATGCCAGTACTGATGATGCACAGTGGGATAAATTGGCAACCAGTTTGATGGATTTACATCAACGTTTAATCAGTTTACCTAAGCACGCCGTTATTATCTGTGAAGCCGAGCAAACCGAACGCTTAAGTAACTTAATCGTTGATAGCTGGAAAGACAGCCAAGCGCCAAAGATTGCGGAAAAAATCACAAACTCTGATGCGGGTATTGAAGACAATATCCCAAGCGAGTTTGCCGAGTTGCAACTTGATGCGGCGTTAAATGGCGAGACAGACGCGGTCAAAGCACTAGAAAGTGGTGTGGCGCTCGATGTTGAAGATTTGGCGTGGCTAGTTCCGACCAACGTCTATCATAATGCTAGCGCATATACCGTGCCAGCAGCCGACCATCCTGATACCGCTGCCTTGATGGTATTAGCGCCTTATCTGCGTAATGGTTACTTGCATAGTGCCATCCGTGAGCGCGGCGGTGCTTATGGTGGCGGTGCAGGCTACGATGCCAATGCTTGCGCCTTTAAGTTCTTTAGCTACCGTGATCCGCAGTGTGCTGAGACCTTTGCGCATTTTGATGCCAGTATCGAATGGTTATTAAATGAGCCGCAAACCGATGAGCAGTTGGAAGAAGCCATCTTAGGCATTATTTCAGGTATGGATAAACCAGGCTCTCCAGCAGGCGAAGCTATCAAAGCTTGTTTTGCTGATTTGCATAATCGCGGTGCAGACTGGCAACGTAAAATGCGTGCAGCCATATTGGCCGTGACAGTTGCTGACATACAACGTGTGGCTAAGCAATACCTGCAAGGGCAAAAGCATGTCCGTGCGGTACTAGCACCTTATGATAAAGAAGAGCAAGTGAAAGCGCTTGGCTTTAAAGTGTGTAAAATTAAAAGCTAGTTTTTGACTTATCGTGAAATCAGTCATAGCAAATTATTGACTGTATAAAAAAACCGCCGCCTTCAATATTTATATTGAAAGCGGCGGTTTTTATTGCCGGTAAGTATTTTTAAGAGCTGTATTAATAACGCTTAATGGCTTGGTCTTTGCCAATCAACTCTTGATGAATGGGAAAGTTCTCATGGTTATCGTATTGCTGACGGTCGGCAAAATAGCTTTTTAAAGTGCGGCGCACGGCTTCAAAGGCAAGCTTATCCCACGGAATATCTTCTTCGGCGAACAAAGCGCAGTCCAGACTTTCAGAGCCAATACCGTAAGCACCGTCTTTTAACTCGGTGATATAGATGCTATAGATTTGCCCGATATCAGGAATATCATATAAACAATATAAGTGCGGATTGGTGACCACCGCTTCTGCCTCTTCAAAGCTCTCACGCGCAGCACCTTCCGCCATTGTTTCACCATTTTCCATAAAGCCTGCGGGCAGCGTCCATAGACCATACTGCGGCTCAATTGCGCGGCGGCATAGCAGCACACGTTGCTTATGCACGACCAATGAGCCACAGATGACTTTTGGGTTTTCGTAGTGAATGTAGCCGCAATTCGGGCAGACCAAACGCGGTATATTATCAGTGGCCGGTATTTTTCGTTCAGCCTCGTGGCCACATTGTAGACAATAGCGCATATAAACTGCCTTGTTATTATGATGAGAAAGGATGGGGGTGTAATGTAATTGCTAGCATTCAGTTCGTTTGTATCGATATCATGGTGGATTGATTATACTCAAGGTTAAGCGTCATTCCACAAGAGTGCTATAAATAATCGTTATTACCTTAAGATAGCACACATTTTCGTGGCACAGAATGATGATAACAGTAACGCATCATTTCACTTGTAGTGACATTGCATAATTCTATTAACCAAACGGCCTCAAGCAATTCTGATGATACAAATAAGCAGTCACATAAATAGCATGCAGTTGACAGGCGATTGCGCTAATCTAGATTCAGAGATTATTTTAGGTTTTTAGTTAGGGCGTGTCCTCAATTCAAGCGATTGTACCTAAATGGGCTAAAAATGGCTAAATTTTGCTAAACATCGTCAAATATAGTCAGTGAGAAGTAATATCGATATCAGCAGTACCGTAGCGATTTTAGGATATGGTGACAAGGCTTTATACCGATAAAAATACAAGGCAATTATAATGGCAACCCCCAAGCAGTCTGCACCTTTTAGTGAATTGTCAGTCGCTGTACCCACTTTTATTCGTCATCCGACGCTGAGACAGTTGGCAGAACGGGTGCAGCATGAAACCTTAAACGCGGTGACCAGTCCAGCGATGTACAACTCTCAAAATACCTCGCGCAGTGCTCGTATCTTAGACAGCCTGTATCAGACACCGATAGCTGATGCCTCAGTCTTGGTTGCTATCACTCATGAGCGTCATCCTAAGCTGCTCTTGACGCGCCGTGCAGCTCATATGAACAGTCACGCTGGCGAAGTATCCTGTGCTGGTGGCAAGTATGAAATAGGCGATGGCAATAACGTCATCACCGCGCTGCGTGAAGCTTGCGAGGAGACGGCGCTACCACCAAACAAAGTCCAGCTGCTCGGTCAACTGCCTATCCAAACTTCCAAAAGTGGTATGAGTGTTCGTCCTATTGTGGCGCTCATTGCGCCGGGTCTGGTATTGGTGCCTGAAATGGGCGAGATATCGCGCATTTTTTGGGCAGATTTTGAAGCGCTGCTCACACAGCCGACAGTAGAGTATGCGATAGAGTATACGATGCAAGAGGAGACTGCGACCATCCTTACGCCCAGCTGGCAAGTGGATGGTGAGACGGTTTGGGGGTTGACAGGACGCGTCATCGCCAGTTTGTTAGAAACGGGGTTTGATCGACAATTGGAATGGTACTACCGTATCCAAAATGAACAAGCGCAAAACGTAAGGCAGTAAGAATGAGCGGCTGATAACTTCTCACCCAAAACCATGAGTAAACCTATCCGTTATAGATTGATTATAATGAGTGTCGAGGCGATTGATAATGCTTTCACCTATTCTAATGACTACTTATAATAGTCATCGTTTTTCTTAAGCCACCAATTCATATTGTCTTGGCGTTTGGCACGGAAGGCTTCTAACTTATGCGCTACGGCTTGATTGTGCTGTCTGGCAGTGTCAAGAGCAAAGAGAATCGGCACCGAAGATAAGACGCCAAAGCGTATCTTTGATTTGGGCAAATCTAAGCCATCACCGATATCATCGCCGACTAGAGTGCGAGTCACGCTGGCATTGACCATCTCGACGAAGCGCCCGCGACGATTGTCTTCACCCATCAGCTGACGAGGCAAATCGTGCAAGGCTTTTGCTAGTGGTTGTCCCATCTTAAAGTCAAGCTGTTGAATGGATAAATAGGTATATAACCACTCCCAGCACGCTGCTTCATCTGTTGGCAAGCGCTCTAAATCCACCCCCATCCAGTAACTCGCAAGATTCCATAAATGTAAAATACCTTCCGCCTCCTCGGGACTGATGCGTGCGCCCAGTAGTCGTAGGCCGCGCATTATCAACAACGAAAACTGCAAATGGGTGGCGATCATATCGGTCTGGTTGATGGGCAGACCCCAATAAATCGTATTCCAGCTGCCATCGGGGTTATGATGCTGATCGGCACTCGGTATGACGCCCTTAGCAGCATTGCCTTTACCTTTTAATAAATTCTGCCGTACCAATGTATGAATTTGCCGCACCTGAATAGATTGCCGCCAGCCTTCAGAGCCAATCGCTAGTACTTGGTCGATAGGCTTGCGGCCGTTAGCTATGTGCGCAGTGACTTGTGGATGTTCAGAGACGGCTAAGATATAAGCATAGGTACGCATCAAACGCGGCAGCGCATCGTGCATCAAAGCGCCGGTCTGAATGAGTGGCAAGGAGAGGGCAGGGATGCTATAGCCTGCCATCAGCGCGACGTTGCGTAATAGCCAAATCAGCATCAATGGATAACGGCGATAGGCGACTGCCCCAATGTGCGCAAGCTTGGGATCGAACCAAGCAGGATGGCCACTGAATTGCTCAGTTAAGGCGTTAAACGCAGGGTTATCTATCAGATTGGTATCAAATTTTGCACTGCGATCATTAATAATGAATTGCTGTAAAGGTTTGGCAAAACGAATGCCATCAGCGGCTAAAGTATCTGCCAACGGATCGCCAATATCGTAGCCTGCCACTATCTCGTCTAATAAATCTTGCGAGATTACAAAGTCCTTTGGTAATAAATAACGCTTGATGCGCTTTAAAACCTGTAAGTCGCTATGATCGTCGATAGCAGTAGTACGACCATGGCGCTGATAAGAAGATGCCGACTGACGATGGGTGTCTGAATTCAAACCATTGTACTTTTTGTCCATATTTGTTTCTACACCCATCCTCTATCGCTTGCGTCTGTTACTTATCGATTCCCTTATTGCCCGTCAATCGTATTAATGACGGGTCAAATCTACCGAAGTGCTGTTGATGTCTTCTTTTAGCGTTGCTTTGAGCATCATGTAACCGGCGATACCAGAAACAATTGACCCCATGATAATACCTAAGCGATCGTCAAATAATGGTGTCGCGCCGCCAAAGGCCAGACCACCGATAAACAAACTCATGGTAAAGCCAACGCCGCAAAGCAACGAAGCACCATAAATTTGCTTATAATTCATGCCCTTTGGCATGGTTGAGATACCGAGCTTGAAGATCAACCAGCACATCGCCATGATACCCAATTGCTTACCAATAAATAGACCGGCGGCAATCCCCAGCGGTACAGAGTGAAACAGCTCTGCAAACCCTGCGCCTTTGAGCGAGATGCCTGAGTTGGCAAAGGCAAATAGTGGCAAGATACCAAAAGCCACGGTGTTGTGTAGGTCGTGCTCAAGCTCTTCTAGCGGCGAGTGCTCAGGGTCAGTGCGATCAAACATAGGAATAAATAACGCCAACACCACGCCCGCTAATGTCGCATGGATACCCGACTTGAGGACGGCTATCCACATGATGACGCCGATGAGTAGGTAGGGGGTGATACTGGTCACGTTGCGCCGGTTTAGCAAATACAAAAATGGCAAGCATAGCCCTGCAAAGGCCAATGACTCAAGGGATAGTTCGCTGGTATAAAACAAGGCAATGATCAAAATCGCGCCGATATCATCAAAAATAGCAATCGATACCAAAAATACTTTTAATGAGTTTGGGACGCGATTGCCCAAAAGACTTAAGATGCCGAGGGCAAAAGCGATATCTGTGGCGGCAGGAATGGCCCAACCTTTCCAAAACTCAGGCTCATTATAGTTAAAAAGCAAGTAGACAATAGCAGGCATAATCATGCCGCCCAATGCCGCGCCAGCTGGTAAGATAATTTGTTTGACGTTCGAGAGCTCGCCGATGAGTACTTCACGCTTGAGCTCAAGACCGACTAAGAAAAAGAACACTGCCATCAGACCATCGTTGATCCAATGATGGGCGTCTTTTGCAATCTCAAAGCTGCCGATTTGAATGGCAACGGGCGCGTGGATAAAAGACTCATACCAAGTGCTTAGAGGGGAGTTGGCAATGATCATTGCCGCGATAGCTGCCAGCGCTAAGACAATGCCGCCTGCTGCCTCAAATTCAAAAAATGCCTTAATCCTTCGTATTGCCATATTATCCTCATTTCCTAAATACAAATTACTAAAAACGAATTGCCAAACAATTCAATAACCTCAAATATCGATGCGGCCGCTTAGCGCGCCATACAAACAGACAGCAACAGTTTCTCATACTCTGATTCATATAGACAACAAAATACGTCAACCCAAAGTCATAAGCACGTCTTGCTATATCCACAATAGCGATATTATAACGATGATAACACTGGTAAATATAGTGATAAGTCGTTACTGACTATCCAGCGCGCGTCACTATCTTTAGCCTATCTAGATGACTATCGATTGAATCGAGGGCAGGCCTTAGACAAATCTAGCAGACTTTTTTACGTTTTTGGCTTTTTTTTACGTTTTTATCTTTATAATGAGCGTCACTCTACAGTGCCACTTATGGGTATAAATGTGTCAGCAGGTCAGTGTATCCGCTGATAGATAACGGTACAGGCAGCCTCAATATCGAGGCTGATTTTTCTTATCAATTTTGCAGGTCAGCGTCATGGACTTATCCCTCTCTATCGAGATTATTTTAATGCTGGCGGCGGTTGCGGCGCTGGCAGGTTTTATCGATGCTATCGCAGGTGGCGGTGGCTTATTGACTATCCCAGCCATGCTACTGGCGAATATTCCGCCAGTGCTCACGCTAGGTACCAATAAGCTACAAGCGGCTTCAGGCGCATTGGCTGCGTCCATCACCATGATTAGAAAAGGGGTCGTCAAGCCTCAACGTATCAAAGTCGCCATTATTGCGGCTTTTATCGGTTCGGTTATTGGGACTATCGCCGTACAGATGTCACCGCCTGACTTGCTCGAAAAGCTCATTCCTTTCTTAATTGCCGCGATCGGTATCTATACCTTGTTTGCACCTAGGCTTGGCGAAGTAGAAGCGGCACCGCGCATCTCAGAAGGCAAATGGCAAAAAGTCGTTGCACCCTTAATTGGTTTTTACGATGGTTATATCGGTCCGGGTACGGGGATGTTTTTTGCTTTAGGAAATGTGGCGCTGCGTGGTCGTCAAATTATTGAAGCAACGGGCGCGGCAAAGGTGCTAAATTTATCTACCAATATTGGCTCGCTTATTTTCTTTATCTTGGGCGGCAATGTCTTGTGGAAAGTAGGGCTGGCAATGATGGTTGGGCAGACGATTGGCGCTTATTTTGGCTCGCATATGGTCGTTAAAGGCGGCAGTAAGCTGATTCGTCCAATGATTGTGTTGGTCTGCTTAGCCATGGTAACCAAATACGTACTTGGCTAGTTTCCTTGATGTAAACATGCTTTAGACTATACCAAAAAAAACCTCAGCCAATTTGACTGAGGTTTTTTATTTGAATAAGCATTCAAATTTTATAGAGTCGGTTCAATCTGATGTAGATACAAGGAAGGTGGGTGAAAGTACTACAAGTAGTAGACTAAGCGAGCCTGACACCGTATCCAATTGTTATGAGATTGACTATGGTTAATTATGGTTAGCGACGATCGACGTCATCGTATTCACTACCCATAATGCCATCGCTAAAGACATTTGAGAACTCGCGCTCGTTGTCTTCATCGATATGACCATCAAACACGTCTTTGGCACCCGCATCAGGATCGTTATAAATTGCAACGTCCATTTTGTTTTCTGACTTTGCTACAATAGCGGTCACTGCTGCATCACCGCCGACGTTCACTGCGGTACGAAGCATATCAAGAATACGATCCACGCCTAAGATAAGACCAATACCTTCGATAGGTAAGCCCACCTGAGCAAATACCATGGACAGCATAATCAAGCCAACACCCGGTACGCCAGCCGTACCGATCGAGGCCAATACTGACATTAAGATAACTGTCAGATATTCGGTCACACCCAAATCAATACCATAAATATTGGCAATGAAAATGGTCGCCGTTCCTTGCATGATAGCCGTACCATCCATGTTGATGGTAGCGCCAAAAGGAACGGTAAACGACGCGACAGAGTTATTAACCCCCATACGCTTGGTCACAGTACGTAAGGTAATCGGAATCGTCGCATTCGAGCTTGAGGTACTAAACGCAAAAATCTGAACTTCGCGCATTTTTGCCAAAAAGGTTTTGACCGATAAGCCTGAAAATAACTTGAGGACAATCATCATGGTAATAAAGAAATGGAAAGCCAGTGAGCCAACCAATACCGCAACGTAACCAAGCAATGACCAAATTAAGTCTAAGCCGAGCTCAGCCATGGCTTTGGTCAATAGCGCAAAGACACCATATGGTGCAAGATTCATAATGATAGTCACCATCTTCAAGATGACTTCGTTGATCAATTCTAAACTTTTTACCAACCCTTTAGCAGGCTTACCAACCATTAAGATACTAATACCGATTAGGACGGCAAAAAAGATGATGGATAGCATATCGCCATTTGCCATCGCACTGATGGGGTTAGATGGGATAATATTGGAGAATACATCAAGCAGAGGTGGCGCAGAGGCTGCTTCAAATTCTGCTGCGGTCTCGACATTCATGCCTTTACCAATGCCAAATACGATACCCAGCCCAATGGCTGTCGCAATGGCTAATGCTGTCGTCATCATATAGATCATAAAGGTTTTGGTACCAATACGACCCAGCAAACGGATGTCACCAATCCCGCAAACTCCGCAAATCAGTGAGATTAACACCAAAGGTACAACCAACATTTTGAGCGAGTTCACGAACAGTTTACCGATAATGGCAAGGAAGCCATTGGTAATGTACGTATTAACAAAACTGCCTTCAGCGTTTAGCCCTGAATAGTTTATAAATAAACCCAGTACGATACCGAGTATCATGGCAACAATAATCTTGCCCGTTAGTCCCATATTTTTCCACATAACCTCTATCCTTTTATATGCAACGCTCAGTAGTCAGTACGGCAATAAATCAATACATTTATGATTGTTGTCTCAACGCCTGATATTGTTACGTCTATATTAATTTGTTACTTGGTGTCAGACTTTTTGACAATATAAAATAATTGTTAAGGGTACTGCAAGATTTTTTTATGATTTAAATAACGTGACATTAGCGATTTTTTCCGTTCCATTTATTCTTTTGTGCTCAAAAAGACGCAAAGTTAAGAAGATTTGTATGGATTTTTATGAATATAATTGGCCATTATTTGAGGTAAAAAAAGCGAGACCGTCTGAAGTAGACAGTCTCGCTTTTTTAAGTGATATGGTTGATTTAAATAGCAATTTAACGTTCAAGGTTAAGTGAGATTAGTAGGTATAAGCCATACTGATTATAAATAGTTGCTTGTCAGTATTTTTAAGTGACGTTTAGCGCCCATTAGTTTCTTTGGGCCTTAGTTTTTTTCAACCTTAGTCTTTTTAAACATAAGCCCCTTTAAACATAAGCCCCTTTAAACATAAGCCTCTTTGATTACCATTTAAGCTTTATCGTTTTCATCACGACGGAGACCATCTTGCCATTTACTGTCCTTGGCTTCCTCGGCTCTTTCGGCTATTGTCTCGGTCGAGGTTAAGTCTGAATGATTAGGCAAATCAGAGTCTGCTTTATCAAGGCTATGATTGTAGCTCATACGCTGATTCAGAGTCGACTCGGCGTCACGATAACGAGGATCTAGCGCTTCTGCCTCTGGATTAGACTCATCAAAATCCGCTTGCCCGCGTATTTCTTCGACAGTATTTTGCTCATCTACCATTTTTACATCGCCATCACTTTCATAGCCGTGATCAGGATTGGCATCGCCCGTTTGCTCTTGAGTATCCGCCGCTGCAACCGTATTATTGGTCGCTGTGCCATTTCTTGCTTGGGCATCATTTTTTAGTTGCGCATAATCAGTCAGCTTGTGCACAGCATTTTCTAAGCTATGAGGGTTTTCACGCTCTTGTGCTACCTCAAGATGCTCATCGAACACATCTGTCAATAATGAATCGAAGCGTAGACCATTATATCTAATCAGTTGCTCCGCTTCTTCTTCAGTGATATCACCGCTTTGACTAGCATTGACCACATGATCTTCGAACGTCAAGCCTTCGAAGCTGTCTTTATGCTCCGCTTTTTTGAACTTCTGCCACAATGGTTCGACTTCAAGTAGCGTCTGATAAGCGTGCTCCATACGACCGCTGACATCATCAGGTAAGGTATTATAATAGACCATGGTTTTGAGGTAATCACGGAACGGGTTGGCTTCATGATCATCCATAAAGACATCACCCAGTTTGGTTTTTAACTCATCGCTCGCTGGGGTAAAGATACGACCACTTGGGAATGTCACAAAGCTCACAACACCAGCCGCCATACGATTCGGGAAGTTGGCAAAGAAAGAAACAAAGGCTTCTTGAATGGTATAGAGGCTATTCTGTAGCGCGACCTCGGCATGTAAACGTTCGGCTTCTGATTTGCTGCCATGCTCATAAAACTGCAAGATAGCCGTCGCAATGAATAAATGACCATGAATATCTGCCAAACGGCCAGAGAGCATCTCTTTGCGCTTCAAGTCACCTGCCAATAATCCTAATGCCATATCTGCTGTTAAGGCAAAGCTGGCACTTAAGCGGTTGATATGTTTGTAATAAGGGCGAGTAAAGTCATCGACAAAGCTTGGCGCATCGTTGCTACCACCGACATAACCTGCGATAAAGGCTTTTGCCCCGCGATTAAAGGTATAGCCTAAATGTTTAAAGAACAACGTATCAAATTCTTTGAGCGCCGATTCTTTGTCTTCGCTCTGTAGAAGTTGTAATTCGTCAAATAGATACGGGTGACAACGCATAGCCCCTTGACCAAATATCATCAATGAACGCGTCAATATGTTCGCGCCTTCTACGGTAATAGATACCGGAATGGACTGATAAGGAATGGCCAAAAAGTTACGTGGACCCATCTGCACAGCACGCCCACCAACGACATCCATACCATCGTTGACCACACTACGCATGGTTTCTGTCGCATAGTATTTTGCCATCGCAGTCATTACTGATGGCGTACCACCTTGGTTAAGACCACAGGTAACTAAGTGGCGAAAGGCTTCTAGCATATAAGTATTACTGGCCATACGACTGGTAGCGTCTTGCACGCCTTCAAATTTACCGACTGAGATTTTGAACTGTTCACGAACCTTGGCAAACGCGCCAACAGACAGATAAGTCATCTCACTGGCTGAGGTAGATAACGCTGGTAAGGAGATACCGCGGCCCACACCCAAACATTCCATCAGCATGCGCCAACCGCGTCCAGCATTTTCAACGCCACCGATGATGTAATCCAATGGGATAAAGACGTCTGTACCGTCGACAGTACCATTCATAAATGGCGAGCCGATGGGGTTGTGACGAGGTCCTGTGATGACCCCTTCGTGGCTGGCAGGAACCAACGCACAAGTAATGCCATAATCGGTCTTATTGGGGTCGCCCAGCAGACCTTCAGGATCGTGCATTTTGAAGGCCAAGCCAACCACGGTAGCGATAGGGGCCAAGGTAATCCAACGCTTAGAAAAATTCATACGCAGACCGAGCATTTGCTCGCCTTCGTGAGTTCCGTAGCACACCACACCAGTATCAGGGATCGCGCCAGCATCAGAACCTGCTTCGGGGCCAGTCAGACCAAAACAAGGCACTTCTTCGCCTTTGGCTAAACCGGGTAACCAACGCTGTTTTTGCGCGTCCGTACCATAATGCATTAGCAGCTCACCAGGGCCGAGCGAGTTCGGGACCATACAGGTCACAGCAGCGGTCGGCGAACGTGAGGCGATTTTACTCATCACCCGACTTTGTGCATAAGAGGTAAATTCAAGACCTCCGTACTCTTTCGGAATGATTAATCCTAAGAAACCGTTTTCTTTAATGAATTTCCATGCTTTAGGAGACAGCTCTTTATCATCATGATGGATTTTCCATTCATCAATCATGGCGCACAGCGTCTCTACCTCATTATCGATAAAGCTTTGTTCTTCTGCAGAGAGCTGTGGATAGGGATAATTGGCAAAGGTATCCCAGTTCGGTGCACCCATAAACAGCTCTTTTTCCCACCAGCTAGTACCAGCATCTAGGGCTTCACGTTCCGTATCACTCATGCTAGGCATGGCACCCGCAAGTGCCTTGTAAACAGGCTTGGTCAGCAGTGACTGACGCAGAGGCGCGACAAGCAGCACCAGACACAATAGCAATATCGGTATGCCCAAAATGAGCGACCATGGACTGATAATAGCGGTCACGACCACAGCAATAATGGCGACTATACTACCAGTGACGCGCGATAAAGACAGCAAAAATATGGCCAAAACCGTGGCTAACTGTATGATTACTGCCAAAATAAATAAGCCAACTGCCATGACTGTCTCCTTGGTAAAACCTAACTGGAAAATGGGGTAAAACTCAGAAAAAAATTATATTGAGAAAGCATCTTATTTAAGATCAGGGGTTTAAATCAATTAACGGGAAATCAAAACCCTTTTAAAACAAACAATGTCATTAATTATATAACCATGCTATTAAAAACTAAAAACCTATTGGTAAACAAACTTATAAACGTCTATCACAACATCATTTCGACTCAAAGCACTGTTCTTGAGTCAAAAAAAAGTAGGATAAAACAAGCATTGCTGACCATTAGAAATATACGTTTGATGCTCTACAAAAACTAATGAATCAAAATATAAATAACTGAGCGAAAGTTAGCTACCAATATGAAATAGTTAATGATAACTATCAATAGCGAAAATGCTATTCTGTGTCGATAATATGTATCAACTACTAGGGCGTGTCCTCAATTCAAGCGATTGTATCTACATGGGCTAAAAATGGCTAAATTTTGCCAAACATCGTCAAATTGCTGATTAATATCCCGATATTATTTGCGCTATTTTCCTCGTTTGAGGGCAATTTATCTCATTTTTATGACCATTTTTAAAATGAGGACACGCCCTAGATATATCGTCAATAAACCAGCGCTATAAATGGTTTAACACAACTGGAGCTCCATTCTCAAAGCATTACGGTGTTAATCTCGCTTGAATGATGGCGTATAAATCTTTACTCGCCTTTTTTGTACCTGAATTATCTTGAACCGACTATAGAACTAATTATATTTTCGACTAACCGAACGGCGCTAAGCAGCTTTCGGCATAAGATAATGTTTCATTACGTCCAACGATGATGTGGTCTACCAAGGATAAATCTATCAAATCACAGGCTTTTTTTAGCTCGTAGGTCAATAGGTTATCTGCCGTTGAAGGAGTCGCATCAGTATGCGGATGATTGTGCGCGACGATTAATTGACCAGCGGCGTGACTCAACGCGTGACGGAGTACGTGCTTGATACAGACCGAGCACGACGAGATGCCACCAGTAAACAGTATTTCAAAGTTTAGCAGATTTAGCGCATTGTCTAAGCAAAGGACGGCAAAGACTTCACGATGCTCACCGCGCAATTGGGTGCTGATATAGTCCTTGACGACTTGTGAGCGCCCAAGCGCTTGCCCTGTCTTTAGCTTACTGTCTAAATAACGCGTACCCATCTCAAGCGACGCCAGTATCTGTGCGTACTTGGCAGGACCGATACCATGACAAGCAAGCACGGTCTGTGCCGGCGCTGCCAATAGCTCGGCAAGACTACCGAACTCATCGATCAAATGACGCGCCAGCTCGATTGCCGACTGCGACTGGGTGCCAGTGCGTAAGAATATCGCTAATATTTCAGCATCCGTTAAGTGAGCGGCGCCAAATTTCAGCAGTTTTTCTCGAGGTCGATCATCTTCATGCCAGTCTTTAATCGCCATTGTCACTCCTTAATGGGGGATGAATGCTAGATATATGATATAAATGCGGAAAACCTTACCCAACTTATCTCATAATTGTTACTATAAGCGCAATTTTATCTTTCAACTTTTTTATTGATGCCACGCTTATGTCCAATATTGTGCTCGCTATCACTGGCGGTATCGCCGCTTATAAATCCGCTATCTTTGCCCGTCTGCTCATCAAGGCAGGCTTTGATGTGCGTGTCATTATGACCACAGGCGCACAGGCCTTTATCACACCGCTGACGCTGCAGGCTTTGACAGGTAATGAGGTGCATACCTCTTTGCTGGATGAGCAAGCCGAGGCGGGGATGGGTCATATTGAATTGGCCAAATGGGCGGACTTAATCGTCATTGCGCCAGCGTCTGCCAATACACTGGCGCGTCTGGCAATGGGCATGGCAGATGATCTGTTGACGACCGTGTGCCTAGCAACGACGGCACCAGTCATTATTGCTCCAGCGATGAACCAGCAAATGTGGGCGCATCCAGCGGTGAATCTGAACGTCCAAACCTTAAGTGATATGAATTACCAAATTATACAGCCCGCCAGTGGTGAACAAGCCTGCGGTGATGTGGGGGCAGGGCGATTGCCTGAACCTGAGCAGCTATTGGCAGAAGTATTATTATTTAATGCCATGCAAACCACGCCGCAATTATTGGCAGGTAAAAGAGTGGTGATTACTGCTGGACCAACTGTCGAAGCGATTGATCCGGTACGCTATTTGTCCAATCACTCTACCGGTAAAATGGGTTTTGCTTTAGCGCGTGCTTGCGTGGCCGCTGGTGCAGACGTGGTTTTGATTGCGGGTGGTAAAGTAGCACTGCCCACACCGCTTAATGTCACCCGTATTGATGTGTTGTCCGCGCAAGAGATGCTGATTGTCGCACAGCAATGTGTGGAAGGTACGCATAGTGCGCTACAGTATATCTCTAAAGATGAGCATGAGCATTCACACGAACACTCACACGAAGATCATCATGCTCATCACCACGGTGACTGTGATTGCGGCGATGAGCACGATGTTGATGCTATGGTTACCAATGATAGCGTGAGAGTCGCAGATGTCTTTATTTCGACGGCGGCGGTCGCTGATTATCGTACTGAAGAGGCTGCCCCGCAAAAGATTAAAAAAACCCAAGGTGCCATGACGCTGAGCTTGGTCAAAAATCCTGATATTTTAGCAACCATTTCGCTTGCCCATCCAGAGCTGTTTGTCGTCGGCTTTGCGGCAGAAACGCAAGATGTCGAGCGCTATGCTCGCGGTAAACTGATATCTAAAGATCTAGATTTGATTGCTTGTAATGACGTGTCGCGTGCAGATATTGGTTTTGCCAGTGATGACAATGCGATGCAAGTGTTTTTCTCTGAGCGCTATAAGAATGAAGCAGTAACGCTAGAGAAAGCAAGCAAAGATAAAATAGCTGAGCAGTTGGCCAGTATTATTGGTAAAGCTATCTGGCAGCGTCACAATGCACAAGACACGCCCTAGTTATGCTTTCGCTAATGTCGCTATTAGACACTAAATACTGATGGCAAATATGATAGATAGCGATAGCACCCAGACGTTATTGCTGATTGTGATTTTTGCGCTGGCATCATTGCTGCACGGGATTAGCGGTCTGGGTGTGACCTTGGTGACCACCACTGCGCTTGCCAGCATCTATCCGTTGCCACACGCCATTGTATTGGTGATATTCCCGTCATTATTGCTTAATGCAATGACTTGGCTGGCGGGTGGTGGTCGCACTATTTGGCAAAACTTTATCTATTACGGCAGGCGTTATTGGCTGCTCGCTTTAACTAGCCTGCTCGGTAGTATTTTGGGCGCGAAGCTCTTGCTATGGGTCGATAGCGCTTATATTTTATTGGTATTGGCGGCTGTCATTGGCTTTTATGTGATCAGTGCGCTACTCGGTAAGCAAATTCGGCTACCTGCTACCAAGCCTGTGCTGATTATCGTTGGACTGAGTGCTGGTATCATTGGCGGCGCGACCAATGCAATGTCGACCATATTGATGATGTATTTACTGTCTGCCAGCGATGATAAAAACACCGTCGCCAAAGTCGGCAACATGTGCTATTTCTTAGGAAAAATCGCCCAAATCATTGTATTGCGTGAGCCTATCATGGCGCTGAGTAGTGGTGAATGGCAGCTGATTACTTTGCTGAGTGTTTTATCTATTGTCGCCCTTTTAGTTGGTATCCGCTTACGTCGTTATTTACCACAAGCACGTTTTCGTCAGCTTATTTTATTAATTTTGACCGTACTTGGGCTGCGCGTGGGTTGGCAAGGAGTTACGGCATTTTTATCAATCTAAGCAGTTTGCGGTGTTAGTTAAGTTTTAGATTTTAGGTCAAAGGTATGCTTGGCATGTCGTCACTCATATTTGCGCTGGTGATTTAACGATTAAAAAAATTCAGTAAGATGGTAGCGACGATGCTAATCACTATCATGGTAACGACCGGAAAATACACGCGTGTATTGCCTGATTTGTATTTAATATCTCCTGGCATGTTGCCTATCCACGAAAACGCACTGGGAAACACCAGCCAAATGATTCCGATAACAATGAACACAGTGCCTATACCAATCAATATTTTTGCCAAATAAAACCTCGCTAACTTTCTGACGTTTTTTCATTTTGTCTTAAGCATCGATATGCGACAAAGTCACTATTTAAACCGCCTTACCAAAATAAAGCTGCTGCGCCACTCGAAAAGTATTACAGTGCGCTTCAACCACATCTTCAATATCTTCTGAATAGCCACCACCCATGACGATGGCAACGGGGATGTTGGCGGCTTTTGCTTGGCGTAACACATATTCATCACGCGCCTTACAACCTTCTATCGTCAGTCCAAGTTTTCCCAACTTATCGGTCGCCAGTACATCGACAGCAGACTGATAAAAGATCATATCTGGTGCAACGTCGCTAATTAAGCGCGGTAGCGTGTCCTCTAATATCTGTAAATACTCAGCATCACCAGTATCGTTGGCAAGTTCAATATCTAGGTCAGATAGTTCTTTGCGAAATGGATAGTTCTTGGCGCCATGCATACTAAACACAAAAACCCGTGGCTCATTTGCCATAATACTAGCATTGCCATTGCCCTGATGGACGTCTAAATCGACCACCAAAATCTTTTGCGCCTGTCCACGATTTAATAATAAATTACTCGCGATACAAACATCATTAAACACGCAAAAGCCCTCGCCATGATCAGCAAACGCATGGTGCGTACCACCGGCAACATTCATCGCGACGCCATATTTTTGCGCATAAAGCGCACATTCATAAGTTGCATAGGCAATATGACGACCACGATCGACTAACGCTTCGGTCATCTCAAAGCCAATAGGGCGTGCTTCCTTACGCGGCAAGGTTTGGGTCTTAAGTTTATACCAATAGTCTGCCGTATGAGTGGTCAAAATCTCCTCTTCGCTCAAGCGCGCAGGCGCAAAGAAACTATCGGTACTGATAGTGCCTTCAGCCAATAAGCGCTCAGGAATCATCGTATATTTTTGCATGGGAAAACGACGCTTGTCAGGTACGGAATAACGAAAGACGTCGGAGTAAGCAATTTTTAGCATAATGTTTAAGTGTGTCGGTATTTAAGAGGTGATAAGGTGTTTTTAGAAGGTTTTTTATTAAGCGTGATAAAGGGGTAGAAAATAGACGAATGACTGATTTATATTTTGCTAAACTCTTTAAGTTAAAAGGCTTTTTTAAGTTAATAGACTTTCTAAATTAAAGGGCTTTTGTAAGTTAAGAGATTTTCTTAAATAAACTATTTTTTAACTTAAGCATCTTTATTGGACAAACTGAGTCGGCAAAAAGAAGGTGCGTGAGTCGGATTGTTGACGCAGCTCTGTTAATAACGTTTGCATATCTTCAGCGGGATATTGGTTATTGAGTAAATCACTAAACAGCTCATTCGCTACCGTGGTCATGGCAATGACACTTTGTAGTAAATGCTCGATGATTTCGTCATTAATACCAATAGTTTCGACATCGATGGCATGCTTGTAGCGTATCTCGCCATCGTTGATATCCATTTCTAGATTGCCAATCAGCATGTCATAATTGATTTGAGTAATCAGTAACATCGCTGCACTTTGATGACTCTCTGGTATCAAAAATGGCAAAATTCCATAGACCGCTAGCAGCTTGTTTTTCTCTTGCACCCGAAATAGGTAGCCACAGTTCAGTTGTTTATGCCGCATTCTTAAGGATAAGTGATGCAATTGCTGACTGTCACTGCTTCTGGGTCGATAATAGGTATATTGCCACTGATTATTACTAAAGTACTGTTTTAGACAGTCGACGATGGACGTTTCATTGGTTTCTTGCTGCGATGCTTGCAAATTCGCTTGAGCTTGCGAGCGCTCGCTATCATGATTATTATCACGGTGACTGGTCAAACTGCCAGTAGAGTCAGCCGTATTTGCCTCATCGCTATTACGAGTATTGGCGCTCGAGATTCCTGCCTGCATCATATCAAGATCAATATCATCGTCAGCCGCTGCTGCCTGTGTTGGCATTTTTGCGCCATGGATAATAGACTGCGGTGCTGAAGCATTCAGTAGCCGTTTGAGTTTTTGCCACAAGCTGAGTTTATTACGTTGACTCATAGGTATTGTGTTGACATATAAATGGATGATATTGAAAAATGGCCGATAAGCAAAAACAGTCAGTTAGTTATTATTAAACACCAAACCCTCTTTGATAGTGGGCTGCGCATAAAATGCTTGCAACATCTCACCTATATGCGCTGCCAACCACGGACTTTCAAGCGCATCGTATACGATGGGCAGTAGGGCACTACTAAATTGCGTCATGGCTTGCTCATCTATATATAAACTCGCGGCCACCGTTGCCATGCTATCGCCATGATGGTTGGCATACCACGTATCGATACTGGCTGACACGAGGCTGTGCAGATAAGGCGACATACGCAGACGGTTGTAGCTCTGTTGAATACTGGCTTCAATATGATCGATACTACTATTGCCAGGCTCATCAGTTAAATAATTTTGCAGTTGGCTAATGGGCTGATCTTTGATTCTTGCCCAACCGCTTACTAGCAACCGAGCGACTTCGTCATTTGATAAGTGCTCTTGGGCATTGGCTTCTGCACGACGTGCTAAGTCTTTAATATTACGGTGCAAATACGTTTGCAGTTTTTCATCAAGGTTTCTATTGGTCGCCTTTTCAAAAGAGCTGCGCCCAAATTTCATCAGTTTACCAGCAGCGCCTGCTTTATCCAGCGTGGTTTCCATAAAGTCGTTGATCGCGTGATAGAGCGTTTGCGTCAGCAAATCTGCAAAAGTCTCGTTGCCGACTAGCGTATGAATCAAAACATTACGCTGCTGCTCATGGCTACCCACATAATCGGCTAAGGTCTGCACTTGAGTGTCATCTACCAGCTCAGACAACGGCACATTGTCATTGACCGGATGATAAATAATCGTATGCAAGATATCGCGAATATCTTTACGTATCACATCCGTCATCGGTTGGTTCAGGAGCCAGTCGTTGATCAGATGTTGCAAATCATCGGCGCTGACATATTTATTCAATGGCTGGGCAGCAAACCACTGCCAAGCCTCAATGCTTAGCGGTTCTGCTTGCGTGCGTAACCATTGCTGCATAAACGCAACTTGCGCGTCGACTAAGCTGTCTATTGTTAGCGCTGGCGTATCTAAGTTTTGGCTATCTTTTGAAGTCTGCATAGGTTTTGAGGTCATAGTTATCGACAATTTGTTATACTGTGTGGTTGGGGTAAGCATAAAGTATTATGCCACGAACATGATATTTGTTGGTGATGAATATTGACTGCTGCTTGATAAATAATAAGAGGTTTGAATGACAGCTCTGAATATCGCCTTACTTACGCTTGATGAGCTGACCGTTCAGCGCGGTGAAGTCCCTCTATGTGAAGGCGTTGCGCTCGATTTACCTGCGGGCAGTATTTGTCACTTGATTGGTGCTAATGGCACAGGCAAAACGACGCTACTGATGCAGCTGGCTGGATTATTACCAGTGTTGGAAGGTCAAGTTTACTATCAAGGAACAGCCAGTTTACCGGTTCAGCCTTTATATGTGTCGCATCAGTTGGGCATACATCCAAATCTGACGGTCACGCAAAATCTGACTTTTTTGCTGAATTTATACGGCATTAGCCCAAGTGTTGCTGATATTGATGACGCTTTAGCTTGGGTTGGACTGCAAGGCTTTGAGACGATTAGCTCAAGCCATTTATCTGCTGGACAAACCCGCCGTATCACCCTTGCACGGCTTTACTTGTTGACCCCTGAGGTGACACCGTTATGGCTACTTGATGAGCCTTTTACTGCTCTTGATGTCGATATGGTGGCGCGGATGGAAGACAGATTACGCGAATTTTCTAATGCTGGCGGTGGTATATTGATGACCAGTCATCAGGCTGTCGGCGTCGCCAATCAAGTGCTCGATTTGTCCGACTATATGGTTTGAATGTTGTTAGCATAAGTGTGATAAGTAGTATAAGTGTGCCAGTCATCCGTGGAAGAGCGAATAAATGATAGAAATAGACGAGCCAGTAGACAAGGTTAATACAAGCTCAAACGTTAGTGCATCGGCTGCACGCGCTATCAGCTTTAGGCAGTTATGGCGGCGCGAGTGGCACGTGAAGCAGCAAGGAGCGGTACAATGGTTGTACCCTTTGGTACTGTTTTTAGTGATTATCACCTTGTTTCCGCTAGCCGTTGGTAGCGAACCTGCGCTGTTACAGCGTCTTGGGGTCTCAGCGGTGTGGATTGCTGCTCTATTGTCACTAGTAATGGGTGTTGATGGCTTATTTAAGCCCGCTCTTGATAATGGCACACTGGCGCAATTGGTTGTTGCCAAAGCGTCGCTGCCGTTATGGGTGCTCATCCGCCTAGTCATCCATTGGATTTTTAGTAGTGGCATTGTGGCAGCGCTTAGTTTACTTGCCGTGCCTTTGTTTCAGCTTAGCTGGTTTGAGGCGTGGATATTGATGGCGTCTATTTTGACCGGCAGTCCGATGCTCTTGATGCTGTCAGCAGTGGCAAGTAGTTTGACGCTGTCATTGAAGAATGGTGCAGTGCTAGTGCCTTTGATCGCCTTACCAATGCAATTGCCGGTGTTGATTTTTGCCACAGGAGCAGTGGATTTATTTGCCACTGGTCTTAATGGCTTACCGATACTGGCATTATTATTGGCAGGTAGTATTATTTCAGTGTTGGTGATGCCATGGGTGATTGCGATGACCTTAAAAATGTCATGGCTCAATTAAACAGTAGACTTTCTGTACTATCAACACCCAGTCGTTTAAACCCAATGTATTAACAGCATGTTGAAAACTGGCAACTTTGCTATAATAGCCAGCTAACTAAGTAAACAAATCACTCGTAGATTCTATCCAGTGTTTAACGCCGGCAGGTTGACAGGTAGTCGCGCCCATGATGCGCTATATCGGTTACAACCAATACGCTGTGCCAATAGGTTTATTCCCATGCCCAACCTGAATAACATCTCATCTCCTAGCCTGTGGCAGCGCATCTGGCAGGGCTTTTTGACCACTGTGGGTACCAAGCAGTTTTTTCGCATTTTTTCGCCTTGGGTCAAGTGGCTGGCAATATTAGCCACTATTTGTCTTGTGATCGGTAGCGTCTGGGGCCTCGCTTTTGCGCCGCCTGATTACCTACAAGGTAATAGCTATCGCATTATCTTTATTCACGTACCCGCTGCCAGCATTGCCATTTCTATCTATTTTGCCTTAGCAGTGCTCGGGGTCATTTTTTTGGTTTGGAAAATTAAGACTGCCAGTCTTGTGGCGCAGGCGCTTGCTCCGCTAGGATTTTTGCTCTGTGTGATTAGCTTGATTACGGGTTCTATTTGGGCAAAACCGACGTGGGGCACTTACTGGGTTTGGGATGCGCGTTTGACCTCTATGCTCATTTTGGCATTTTTGTATGCGGGCGTCATGGCCCTGTTTGCCGCGTTTGAGCATACTGCCAATCGTGGTAAAGCTGCCGCTATTTTGTCTATTGTTGGCGCAGTAAACTTGCCTATTATTAAGTATTCGGTACAGTGGTGGAACACCTTGCATCAAGGCTCGACCTTTACTCTAACCGCCGCGCCCAAAATGTCTGCAGATATGTGGATGCCATTATTACTAATGATTGTCGGTAGTTATTTATTGGTCGCGACGTTAGCGATTTATCGTACCAATACGCTTATCTTGTATCGTGATCAAGGTAAAGCGTGGGTCAAAGAGTATCTTCGCGGGCAAGCCAAATGACGGCAACGACTGTCGCCAAAACAACTAACGGCTAGGAACCTATTATGCAGCCTTACTTTTATAGCGTATCTGAGTTCATCGCCATGGGTAAGCATGGTGTGTTTGTCTGGTCGTGCTGGGCAATTACGGTTGGCGTGATGCTGGCTTTTATTATATATAGTCGCAGGCAACGACAAGCGCTTATCAAACAACTGACCATTCAGCAGGCTCGACAAGCTCAACGTACTGCTAAAACCGCCAATCCTGCAACCAAGCAGCCGATGTAAAAATTATTTTAATATCATAACTTTAGCTAATAAAATTATACGCTTTAAATTGTAAGTATATGGCTGTATTGACGATTATAGGGCTTATTGATTTATCCGAAAAATGCTACCATATAGCTATTAGAAGAGTACGATTAGAAAGACAGTTTTAAACAGTTTTTCTAATGGTAGTTTCTCTAATATTTTCTGTTTTATAGATTTATATGGCGTTATCTATACATTGTAAAACAGCGACTCATCAATGAGGTAGTGGTATGAACGCAGTTCGTCGCAAAAAACTGATGTGGGTTATGTTCACGCTTGCAGGGGCGGCAGTGGCGGTAGTATTGGTCATTTATGCTATTGGTCAACAAACCGATTACTATTTTGATGCTACGGCGATTGCACAAGGTGAAGCGCCACAAGACAAGCGTATTCGTGCAGGCGGAATGGTCGTCGCTGGTAGTGTACAGCGTGCGCCAGATAATCCCTTAAATGTGGAGTTCGCGATTACGGATTTTGAATCAACGGTTCCGGTCACTTATCAAGGTATTTTGCCGGATTTGTTTGCTGAAAACTCAGGCGTCGTTGCCACTGGTAAAATGCAGGGTGAGACCTTTGTCGCTGGTGAGGTGTTGGCCAAGCATGATGAAAACTACATGCCACCAGAAGTTGCCAAATCAATGAAAGAAAATAATCGGAGCGTCGCAGTGCCTTCTTCTGAGCAATATAACCCTGCTGAGCCGATACATGAAACCAAAACGCTTCAACAATAGTGGTTGCAAATACCAATAAAAAAACCACCGATTTGCTCGGTGGCTTTTTTTGTTTAGTAAATTATTAATTGATTAAGTATATAACGATTTTACGTCAATCAATCGTCCCACTCAGGTGAATAATCAGGATGTTCGATTTTACGTCCATCACTACTGGCAAGTTTGCCAATTTTCTCTAGTTCCTCTGCACTCAAATGCACCTTCATTGCATCCAAGTTACCTTGTAAGTGGTCAGGATTAGACGTCTTTGGAATAGCAACGCGGTGCTTGTCTGACAGAATCCAAGCCAACGATACTTGTGCAGGCGTGATGTTATGCTTATCAGCGATTTCTTTGATAACCTCATTATCGAACACATCACCGCGTGCAAGTGGCGAATAAGCTTCAAGTAGAATATGGTGATTGTTCAAAAAAGTTTGCAAGGTTTTTTGCTTAATAAAGGGATGAAACTCAACCTGATTGACCACAATCGGCACATCTGCATATTTCTTGGCTTCAATGATATTGGCAATATTAAAATTAGAAACCCCGATATGGCGCGTCAAACCTTGCTTTTGCAACTCGCATAGTGCTGGGATTGTCTCAGATAGTGGTACGCGGTCGTCAGGCCAATGCAAGAGTAGCAGATCCACATAATCGGTATCTAAATTCTCTAATGAGCGTTTTGCTGCTGCCATGAGTTTTTCTGGCTCAAACTTCATATCATCAGGGAAAATCTTTGTGGTCAAAAAGAATTTATCACGAGCGACGCCCGATTGCTTAATACCTTGACCAACCTCGAATTCATTACCGTAAGCTTGGGCGGTATCGATATGTTCGTAGCCCATCTTAAGACCTTGGCTAACGACATCGATACAGTCTTGCCCCGTTGACTGCCAAGTGCCCAGTCCTAATACTGGAATGTTGGCTTGTCCTGCGGTACGAATATTATACTTTTTAGCATGCATATTATTATCCTTGTTATTTTTTGACTTATTAATGGCTCTTATAGTTATTAATAGAGCAGTCAATCAGAAATGCTATATTCACGATTTCTATTAAGTATCAGTCTCTATTAGATTTATCCACTATAGAAAGAAATTGCGCTAAGTGAAAGAGCCCGTGACGCTTTCCTACAAAGGGCAAACAGGCTGTAACGTCATTTTAGAGATGGTTAGGTTTTTATGGACGGAATTATTAATAAAGGAAGGTTACCTAATCTTCTGAACACTTCATTCAACTAGGAGAGGATGTGGCTATTTTTTCAGAAATCACTCATTCAAAAGACGGTCTGGCAAAAACCAATAGCACCGGACAAAATCCTCTTTCTTGGTTTATCTTTGGTCTCATGGCCAGTGTTACTTTTATCGGTATTCTCTCAGAGCTGATGCCTTCCGGTATTTTGCCGCAAATGACAGCAGGTCTTGGTATCGAACAGACCCAAGTCGGATTCTTGGTCGGTATCTATGCGCTCGCATCAGCGATTTTTGCCATTCCACTCATCAGTATGACGCTGTGGGTCAATCGAAAGATTCTCCTTATGGCTTTATTGACAGGTTTTGCTGTCTCTAATATCGTCGTCGGCCTCACTTCTTCTTATTCTCTCATCGTGGTCATGCGTATTTTGGGTGGTATCTGCGCCGGTATTATGTGGCCAATGATTGCAGCCTACGGTACTGCATTGGTGCCCGAGAATATGCAGGGTAAGGCGATTACTATTATTATGGCGGGTAACACCTTTGGCGTGAGTCTTGGGTTACCGATTATGACTTTTATTGGTACGCAAGTAGGGTGGCGCACATCGTTTATCGTGCTTGGCGTGCTTGGCGGAGTCATTGCGCTGTTAGCGATGAAGTTTTTGCCGTCGGTAAAGGGTGAAAAGCTGACGCAAAGCAATTCGCCAATAGCGGTGCTAAAAATACCTGGGGTCTGGATAGTCTTAGCCCTGACTTTCTTGGCAGTCGTTGCCCATTACAGCACCTACACCTATATTACGCTACTGGTCGAAACCATAGAGTTTGTCGGTGGTATCAGCTTAGCCCTGCTGATTTTTGGCATTGGTTCTGTCATCTCAGTCATACTATCTGCCAAGATTATTGATACGCATCTGCGCGGTTTGATCGTTAGTATGCTGGCTTGTGGTGCTATGACGATGCTGCTGTTTGTCTTCTTTGGCGGGACTAATGGGTTTGCGCATTTTGCCTTTTTACTGTGGGGCTTAGCATTCGGACCTTTGGTCACGATGTTTCAAACAGCCGTTAGCCATCAGGTCACCGAGGCAAAAGCTATCGCCACGTCAGTACAATCTAGTGTGTTTAACTTTTCAATTATGATTGCGACATGGTTGGCTGGTTTGATTTTGGTGCACCTGCCAGAGACAGGTGTTTTCGGCATTGTATATCTGTCTATTCTTTGTTTTGTTCCGGCCATTATTATTACGGTAATCTCTAAAAAAACCTTAGATACGCCTACTTTCCACTGACTATAGAATGCAGACCATAAAAAATGCCCATTACTTATAAGTAATGGGCATCTTTGTATTTATATTTCGGCTTGTTAGCGCTATTCGTTGATATGAATGAATACTCTTTAAATATCTAAAAATTTAATGACTAAGTTATCAACTATTAGTCTATCAATTACTAAGCTATCAATTACTAAGCTATCAACTATTGAGCAGCTGCTTCGGTAGTAGGTGCTGTCGTGGTAGCGACGGCCTTATCGGTAGCCGCATTTTCACCCCAAATTTTTGGGTACTTGTAACCTGGGAAGCTATCATGCGCATACTTTTTAAAGGCTTCTGAGTTATAAGCAGCCGTCACGTCTTCGACCCATTTTTTGCCTACATCTGCAGATTTAACCGCTGACCAGTTGACATAAGCAAAGCTTGGCTCTTGGAACAGCGCTTCGGTCAGTTTAATACCAGAATCAGTGGCATAGTTACCATTAATCACTGCAAAGTCGACTTCATCGCGGGCACGGGGTAACTGCGCCGCTTCCAATTCGATAATGTCGATATTATATTTACTATTATCGGCGATATCTTTCTTCGAAGCGGTTAGCGGATCGATATTATCTTTAAGCGTAATCCAACCGAGATCATCCATCATCACCAATGCACGAGCAAAGTTACTCGGGTCATTCGGTGCGGAGACACTCATTCCTTTATATACTTCCTTTAGATCGGTTTTTTTGCCTGAATAAATACCTAATGGTGCTGTTGGTACTTGAAAGACTTCGACTATATCAAGATTTTTTTCAGTTTTAAAGGTATCCAAATAAGGCTTATGCTGAAAGATATTGATATCTAAGTCACCATCAGCTAGCGCTATATTAGGACGGACATAGTCGGTAAATGTAATGAGCTCGACTTCATAGCCTTGCGCTTCTAATGAGCCTTTGACTTGATTACGAACCATATCGGCAAAGTCGCCCTCAGTGGTGCCAATAATAATCTTGCTATGATCAGGATCGATATCATTAGCAGCTGTGCCAGAAGCCGTGCCTTCAGTGATAGGGGCTTCTTTCGTTGCTTCTGGTGCTGACGAATTATTACAGCCTACTAAGACTAAACCTGATACCCCAACGGTTGCTAACGCAAGCGCTAATTGGCGGCTGATATCTGTTAATTTCATAAGTTTTCCTTGATAGTAAACAATGGTAGTAATGAATAGCAGTGACATAGTCGATAATTGATAATTGATAATCGATAAGTAGCTAGGTATGAGAGCTAGCGCTTGTCTAAGCGGGCAGCAAGTAAATTACCCAAGGCTTGAATAGCAATAACCATAATAGATAAAGCGATAACAATGAAAATAATGACTTCGTTGCGAGAGCGATAATAACCATAGCGAATGGCTAAATCACCAAGACCACCACCACCAATCATACCGGCCGCTGCTGAAAAAGATAGTAAACTAATAGCCAATATCGTTACGGACAATACCAAACCAGAACGCGATTCATTCAAGAGGACTTTAATAATCGTCAAGGGACGAGCACCCATAGATTCAGTTGCTTCAATAATGCCCTGCGGTACTTCGCGTAGATTCTGTTCTACCAAGCGCGCAAAATAAAATGAGCCTGCAATGGCCAATACTAACGAAGCAGCAATCGGTCCAATTCCAGTACCAACAATCGCCTTGGTCAGGGGAGTCATGGCGATCATCAGAATGACAAAAGGGAAAGCGCGTATAAAGTTGGTCGTGCCCCCTAATAACGCATACAGTGGTCTATTGCTTAAGAACTGCTTATCACTAGAAAGAAAAAGAAAAATGCCAAAAAAACCGCCGATAATAATGGCAGCAGTGGTAGAAATACCTAACATAATAAAAGTATCTATGGTAGCTTGCCAAACTTCTGCACGCATATCCCAAAGGCTTGCAAAAGCAGTCTCTAGAGTCAGGGGAGTTGTTGCCATTATTGTTCCTTTACACTAACCATTATGGTTTCTTAATACTAATAAATAGTGCCTTAGTCTTCGTAAACTAAACCTTTACCAATAGCGGTAACCGCTTGAATAGAACCGTCCGTAATATCTGCCACTTCGAGCAATTGCCCTTGGTGTAATAATGCTGCACGGTGGCATAGCCTGCGGATAACGCTCATCTCATGAGTCACGATGACAATAGTGACGCCGAGTTGCTCATTAATATCACGTAGACAAGTCAGCAGACTTCGCGTCGTCGCTGGATCAAGGGCGCTGGTCGGCTCATCAGCCAATAATACTTTGGGGCTGGGCGCAATCGCGCGGGCGATACCAACACGCTGTTTTTGTCCGCCCGACAGCTGCGCCGGATAGTGACCAGCGCGATCGGTTAAGTCTACAATCTCAAGACAATCCATCACTCGCTTGTGAATATCGCGACGCGGATAGCCAGAAACCATCAAGTTAAATGCGACGTTATCAAAGACGGTGCGATTGGACATGAGGTTAAATTGCTGAAAAATCATACCAATGTTGTGACGAGCGATACGCAAATCACTAGCGGACAAGGTGGTCAAATCCGTCCCATCTATCACCACTTGACCTGAATCTGGGCGTTCGAGCAAATTAATTAAGCGCAAAAGGGTCGATTTCCCAGCACCTGAATAACCCATCAAACCAAAAATCTCACCTTGTTGAACAGACAACGAGGTCGGTTCGACAGCGGTAAACCAATGCGGCTTGCCGTCTTTGTCTTTGATTGATCGGTCGCTTAAAAAACTTTTGGTCACATCGTTTAAGACAATCATGTCACTCATGGAGGGCTCAAAATTCAATAGGTTTATGATGGTTATAGGAAAATTAGACTGCAGTGTACCTATGGCAGCGCAAAATCGGATATTTGCTAGCATTAACAATGGTAATAAGGGGCAGTAATATAGCATATTATGCAATGTTTTGGATATGCACATCCGTGACTTGCTTATGACTAATGGCTATTAGCTCTAAGAAATCTGAAAAATGTAAATGGCGGGGTGCAAAGGGCGTGATTACTCAGAAGGATGACGATAAAAGAGGTACAGCTATATCTTAATTATTATTGTCGTGGTAGTTGTAATGAGGATCTTGCTTTACGGGTATAACGACCAAAAATCTGGTGTGGCCATTAATAGTATCGGTCACGATACGCCCTTGGTGAGCAGTAGCGATTTGTGAGACCAAGGATAATCCCAAACCTGAGCCTTTGTTCTTTTGCTGCAAGCGCACGAATGGACTGAATACTTCCTCGCGTTTGTCTTTAGGAATGCCTTCGCCTTCATCAATAACCGCCAGCACGGCGTATTTTGGTAACGGACGTATGGGTTCGGCTTTAGACTTTTTGATATGTTTGGTAAATAGATTCTCTTTACGCGCGGCAATCGGCGCGTCACTCTCATTTTGGGTGTTGGCTTTAACGTCGTCTTTGCTAGCAGTTTTATCCGTCGCGAGTTTATCAGTTTTTCGAGATTGACCATTGCTAGTTAGCAACGCATCGTTGGCTTTACGAGCTCCTTCGCTATTAACGGTCATTTCATTATCGTTATGAGTTTCCGCAGATTTTTGGACGTCTTCTTCGTTATCCGGCACGGCTCTCCAAATAACCTTTTTAATTTTTTCAGTCAAATCTGTGGTAAAGCTTTGGTAGTTGGGGATTAGTGATGCTTCAGGATTAATAGCAGTGGTATCGTCAGTGAGTATAGGATTTTTAGCAGTATTTTCTTTCACTTTTGCATCTTTACTAGCGTCTGTTGCTGAGGGGCTAGTTTCTAACCCCTTTATATCAGCGTTGCCCATAACATCAGTGCTTTCAGCAATGATATCAGTGACATCCGCATTTGAAGCGTCAGCTGCAGCATCGTTACTATCGAGCGCAAGGTTTTCACCATTTCGATAAATAGGCGGCGCCGGTAATATCACAACCATCTCTGCTTTTTCTTTCTCAGTATTGGTTATATGAGAGTCGTCAGAAACCTCGCCTGGTTGTGTTGATGTTTGCAGCGCTAAGTTATCGGACTCGTTTGATTCGTAATAATGCTCAAAATCCGAACGGTTATAATCAGCAAAGCTACTAGAAACCAACGTTTGCAGTAAATAATCTGGAACGGTATCGGCTTCGTCAATAGTCTGAACGCCATAAATTAGCACGGTAACGGGTGGTTTACCATGTAACATAGCATTGGTCAAAAGGTTGCGAATAAGATGGGTCAACATCGGTGCCTGACCATCGATGACGATATGCTCACCAATCAAAGTGGCTTCAGGGTAATGTTGGCGTTCTTGATTCACTAAGTCATATAAGTCCAAATGCTCGACTTGCTGCATGACATGACCGGCATCTAAGCGACTGACCAATAAGATACTTTCAACCAAGTCATTAAGCCCTGATAAATCACGGTTGATCGCTTGCGCGCGTTTGTCAAATTTCGCTTTGGTATCCATTGGCATCGCATCCGCCAGCATATCCATCATCTCGATTTGTAGACGGATACGGGTAATCGGCGTACGCAGCTCGTGAGAGGCATGCGCCAATAGCAGATTGTTGGCATTAATAAGATGCTCGATTTTTTGCGCCGCTTGGTTAAATCCGCGTGCTAACGAGGCAATTTCATCATTGCCGCGTGCATTGACCCGTACCGTAAAGTCACCGTCCCCCAGTTGGGTCATCTGTTGGCTCATCTGATTGATACGCCAAGTCATGGTGCGAGCAATTAGCCATAGAACGCCTGCCATAATCAAGAGCAGCAGTAGGGTGCCAGTAA
The DNA here is from genome assembly GCF_013248965.1 of Psychrobacter okhotskensis. Taxonomy (GTDB): domain Bacteria; phylum Pseudomonadota; class Gammaproteobacteria; order Pseudomonadales; family Moraxellaceae; genus Psychrobacter; species Psychrobacter okhotskensis. The sequence goes on from NZ_JABRVQ010000001.1 coordinate 121,249, forward strand.
ACAAATTTAAGGCAGCGGAAAGTACGGGCTTTTTGGGCGGCAAGCGCGATTCGTACAGCAAGGTATAACCAGTGCTGCTATAGACTTGAGCTTGCTTGGTAGGGGAGGTGTCTGCAAAAGAAGGAAAAACTTGTGAAAACAAAGAAGGCGTGGGTGGCAGAACTAACGGCAAGTCACTGTTGTCAGTCTGCATGAGCAACCGACCTTCATTATCGTATAAGCCCATCTTTGCTTGTAAAGATTCATCAAAAATATCAAAGCTTTTTTTGACCACCGCCAGCATAAAGCGTGACTGTAAACGGTTGTCCTTACTAATGGCGATATTTAGCTCATGTAAGAAGGGATCGATTTGACCTAAAATTTGGGTAGCCAATACTTCTGAGCGGATACCCGCATCTTTGTCATGTACGAGCTGTGTCAATAGCACCATGGCGACCGCAAATAAGATAAGTGCCAACATGACGCTAGCAAATAACTTAGCAAATACGGAACGAAAACCCAATTGCTGCATTAAATCATCTCTATTATCAGAGGCTCATATCGATTCATATCTTGCCATTTATAGTATTTAATAAATATTTGTGTGGTTTAATAAAAACAATGGCGACTGGTTTGCCACGATAAGTGTCTCAATAAATCAAATCAGCCGCCATCATCAACTATCTAGGAATTTAGCTATTTAGGACTATACCTGATCGGTCGCGAACTGATAACCGACGCCACGTACGGTAATAATACGCTTTGGCTGACGTGGATTGTCTTCAATCAGCGCACGCAAACGCGAGATATGAACATCAATCGCGCGATCAATATTGTCCGAGCTGTCATCATTCGGCATAGCCTGCCATAACTGCTCACGATTCAATACTTTACCAGAATGGGTGGCAAAGTAGTGCAATAATTGAAACTGATGCGTCGTCAAACGCACAGGTTGCTCATCAATAGTCACTTCATGGCTATCAGGGAACACGCTGAGACGACCAAAAGTCAAGCTGTCCGATTGGCTATCTGCTTGGTTTGGCTGCTCGTGACGACGAATGACCGCGCGTATACGGGCCAAGAGCTCACGTGGCTCGAAGGGTTTTGCGATGTAGTCATCAGCACCCATTTCTAGACCCAATACACGATCGGTAGTGTCGCCTTTGGCCGTTAGCATGATAATCGGCACTTTGTTGGTCATATTATTTTTGTTGCCACGTATCTTTTGACAAACTTGCATACCATCCATATCAGGTAGCATTAAATCAAGCACGACTAAGTCAATATCGCGCTCTTTGGTATCTAATAACTCCAGACCCTCTTGACCAAGTCCTGCATGATGGACGTCATAATAATTCATGGTCAGATAATCACTAATTAACTCTGCTAGATCTGGATCATCTTCAATTAACAAAATCTGCTTACTCATGGCTTGTCCTCTAGTTGTTGTTATGGTTTGTCAAGAAATCGCTTTTTATTAAAATTCTAGCGCGCCTCGATATTTACGTTAATTTAAATTCAGGTTATTTTAAAGGTAAGTTGTCATAAATTGATAGGGTTCTGAACCATAAGACAGTCACCGTTAAGATAGGGTTAAGAAAATATGATTAAGGCCTCAGCCAATATAGGACAGGGTAATAATACTATAGTGCCTAATTCAGCTATGACTAAACAAGACACGCTTTGTTAATGTTTCTACACAATGTAACTGTCTTTTTCTCTTCTTTCTCATTTCTTAGGAAACCACCACCTTTTTGCCTTTAGATTCAATGGTTAAGTCAGCAAGGCAAATTAAACTGTCATTGCTAATGCCAGCTATTAAGTACTGTTTGGTACTTGGATCGTACTCGACGACCTCGACTGGCTGACGAGTTAAACGCTGATCTTGCTTAATAATCCATACATTGGCGCTCAAGGGTCTTAGTGGCTTATACGGTGGTCGCTGCAATTCTGTTAAGTCAACATCATGCAACGCGCGCTCGGGGACAATCGTACCGACGTCGATTTGACCATAATTCACTCGCCCCGTCACCTGCATATTAGGCTGTAGTTTTTCACGGCTGATTTCATTATTGACGACATTTACATGAACCAGAAGCTGTTTGGGCTGAACCGTTGCTGTCAATTTGCTGACCTGCCCAGTGAACTTATCCGACATGCCTTTAGCACTAAAATTCACTGTCTGACCGACCGAAAGCTGAGGCTCAGCTTGAATAGGGACAGTGGCCATAAAGTGTAATTCAGTCTCATCACTGAGTAGCAGTAGCGGTTGACGCGCGGCTAGCCCTTGTCCAGCTTTAGCATACAGCTTTTCGACGCGACCTGAAAAACTGGCACGTACAGTGGTTAATTGATAGGGCTGTTTGAGGTTAGCAGAGGTGTCATTACTGGTTGTTACCGTGCTTTTATCAACGCTAGGCTGACTGCTCTCTACATTTGCATCGTTTTCTGGTGGCGTTTTTTGGGCAGTGTTTTCTGTATTATTGTTTTTCGTAGGCTCATTTAAGGTTGCGAACTCTGCATCTGCGGCTGCGGCAACTGAGGTAGCCGCTGACTCTAGCGGTTTACTTGCTGTGCCCTGACGCTGAACGATTAGCAGAGGTGTGCCTTTTTCTACCCATTGGCCTTTTTCTACCAAGACTTGCTGCACAGTAAGTGCGTTCGCAGCGATGAATTGAGTTTTTTTGATCGGTTCAATCACGCCTTGCAGTCCCATGCTTGGCTGATAGCGTGAGGGCTTTATACTCAGAATATGGTCAGGCGTCATAGTAACGCTATCATCGTCAATAATAATGGGGGTTTCTACTGTTTCGCTATTTTCAGCCGTCACCGGTTCATCAGTAGGGGGCGAGGGCTGACAGCCTGCCAGCAGTAACAAAGCGCTGCATAAATACGCACTATTTCTTAAACCTCTATTTTTTCGACCTCTCAAAACTCTCATACCAAGCACTCTCGTAAACGTCATTTTATTATATAGTGAATTGAGGTAAGGGCAAATAACAGTATTATATTTATGCAACATGCCCAGACGGTAGATGGCAAAAGTAACCTGAGACAAATTAGGGAGCATAATCAAAAGACTCTCACTAACTCAATGATTAATTTGAACATAAATTCACTAAATGACTGGAAAACAACCAGTAACTGTGCTAAAACGAACATATAAAAATATAATGATACATATTTGTCACAAATGAAGATTATTCGGTAAGGTAAGTATTGTTTTTACTCAACCTTAAACCCTTTTGACCCTTTGTGTACATTTCAACAGATATCGAGCCAGTTAAATTTATGATGCTGACAAGGTTTAGGCTTGCCAGTTTTGAGCAAGTCTAAAAATTTCTATAAGCAAAGTGAGTCAGCAGATAGGCTGCTTTATAAAGACAAGCATCTGGCAGTTTTTTAAAAAATAAAAGCCAAAAATAGCGCTTAATACACGAAGATAATTGTCGCTAAAGTGCGTATAGTAACCGATGGTAACGCCATGCTTGATAGGCGAATACTGATAGAGAACATGTTAGCGATCGTGACAGCGTAAAATACAAACTTAACCGTTCATCTCAATCCAAGAATAAACCATTTTATAAATTGAAATAACTGTTAAAATTTTGCACTGGCAGATAGTGCTACGAATAATAGCCGTTTATAGGACAATGATAATGGAAAATAATTTTGAAGGTTTGAAAGTCATGGTTATCGATGACTCTAAAACCATTCGCCGTACTGCAGAGACTTTATTACAAAAAGCGGGCTGCGAAGTAGTGACCGCTATTGATGGTTTTGATGCTTTAGCCAAGATTGTTGATAACAATCCCGATATCATTTTTGTTGATATCATGATGCCACGTTTGGATGGTTATCAGACATGTGCATTGATAAAGAATAACCCTGACTATGCCAGTAAGCCTGTGATTATGCTGTCGTCTAAAGATGGTTTGTTTGATAAAGCGCGTGGACGTATCGTAGGTTCGGATGAATACTTGACTAAGCCATTTAGTAAAGATGAGCTGTTTGAGGCAATCAACCAATATCGCTAATACATAACGGCCTATATAATTGATAGCTAGGCAGTTAATTAGACAGTTATATTGGCATGATTAATGCATATAGCGGTACGGCTAAGGCAAGTAGCTGAGAGGACTGTTATTAAGAAAGTGAACTGTTGCTGACGTGATTATTGAATACTTTATAAATGAAGTGTTGACGTTAAATAACCACGTTATAAACAGCCCAGTGATCATGATGGTTATCAATCAGTGTTTGTCATTTCATAGGTACCACCGTAAAAATAGGTATCATCGTAAAAATAGTGTTGCCAACAAGGCATTAGGCATTATTTTTAATAGATTTGTCTCAACAATATATCCGAACGGATATCATCGAAAATAAAGGAAATTTCCATGGCTACTGTTTTAGTCATTGACGACTCGCCATCTGAGATGGCGAAATTTCGCGACATGCTTGCAAAAAACAACTATCAAGTCCTTGAAGCGACAAATGGTGAGCAAGGTTGTCAAATGGCAGCCGATCATTTACCAGATGTCATCTTGATGGATGTGGTTATGCCTGAAATGAATGGTTTTCAGGCCACCCGTAAGATAACACGTGGCAAAACAACGTCGCATATTCCGGTCATCATGATCAGCACCAAAAATCAAGAAACGGATCGTGTTTGGGGTAAGCGTCAAGGCGCTAAAGAATATATCACCAAGCCAGTTGACGAAAATGGTCTGGTCAATGTCATTCGCAAAGTAATGGGGTAACTTGTGGCTTCCAGAGGATTTATTGAGCTTCTGCGTTTAGCAGATTTGGCACGCGCGCGCAAAAGTGGCCGTCACGGCGGACAAGAATCCGACTGGCAAGGGGTAGTATTCGAGATTGGTGGTCAGCGTTTGGTCGCACCAATGGGTCAGGTTTCAGAAGTACTGACCATGCCGGAGTTCACCAGTTTGCCCTTAGTAAAGCCCTGGATGCTCGGCATTGCTAATATTCGCGGACGCCTATTACCATTGATGGACTTGTCCGAGTTTTTGCAGGTGCCCAGTCGCTTGGCACAAATGAGTCAATGTAAAGTTATTGTCATCGATCATGACAATGTGTTCTCAGGCTTACTTGTCGATCAAGTGCTAGGTATTGAACAGTTTACTCGTGGTCAATACCGTCCAGAAGCCCTTGAAAACGACTCGCCATTTGCACCTTACAATCATGGCAAGTTTTTTAAAAATGAACAAGATTGGTATATTTTTATGCCAAGCTTGTTGGTGCAAGATTTGCAGTACGCTGATGCGGCGCTATAACTGTCTGTCATAGAGTATTTGCTGTCATAAAATACTCGACTGCTAGCACCTAGCACGATAAAAATAAATACCGACTGACATGATACGGTTGTATGTCAGCATTCATACAGGCTTTGTTAATCACTGTTGTTTTGATAACAATATGATTGTCGAAGTCAGTCACGATAAGACTTTGACGATTGTTCGAAAGGAATACGCAAGATGAGTGATGTTATAAATAACCCTGTAGCTGGTAATAGTAAAACGACCCCCACGGTGAAAGACGCTAATAATACTTGGAAGTTATTATTAGGGCTTTTTGCTTTATTGACTGTGGCCTGTCTGATTTGGCTGGTCAATTCACTATCATCAGTGAGTCAATATCTGACCAATTTCAATCAATCAGTGGTATTGCCGGTGATTTTGTTTGTGATAGGTGTCGTAGGTATTTTATTTGCCCTATACCAATTACTCAAGCAACGTGGCGGCTCAGAGCATCTACTCATCGAAAAAGAGACCTTGCGTCGTCGCCAAGAAGCAGAAGCGGAATCTGAGCGTGCTCGTCAAATTCAAGAAGAAAACGAGCGTAACCAGATCGCAATTTTGCGTTTGCTTGATGAATTGGGTGATTTGGCAGATGGTGATTTGACGGTTAATGCGACCGTATCAGAAGACTTTACGGGGGCGATTGCTGATTCGGTAAACTTTGCCATTGACCAATTGCGTCAGTTGGTATTGGTTATTAACAGCACGGCTGATCGCGTCTCGCAGTCCTCAGAACAAACCCAGATGAATGCCGTTGAGCTTGCTGAAGCCTCAGAAAACCAAGCGCAAGAAATCGCGGGCGTATCGGCTGCGATTAATGAGATGACCGTCTCGATTGACCAAGTTTCGAACAACGCGGCAGAGTCTGCAACGGTTGCCCAGCGCTCGGTTGCCATCTCTTATAACGGGGCAGAGGTTGTACAGCGCTCTATTGAAGGCATGAATGTTATTCGTGACCAGATTCAAGAGACCTCAAAGCGTATTAAACGTCTTGGTGAATCTTCGCAAGAAATTGGTGATATCGTTGGTTTGATTAATGATATTGCGGATCAGACCAACGTATTGGCATTGAACGCGGCTATTCAGGCATCAATGGCAGGGGAGGCTGGTCGAGGTTTTGCGGTCGTTGCTGATGAAGTTCAACGTCTGGCTGAGCGTTCAGCCAATGCCACCAAACAGATTGAAACCTTGGTAAAGACTATTCAGGCAGATACCAACGAAGCCGTGATGTCAATGGAATCAACGACTTCTGAGGTTGTGCGCGGTGCGCGTTTGGCCAAAGATGCTGGTGAAGCTCTAGAAGAAGTACAGAGCGTTTCTAATACCTTGGCAGATCTGATTCAAAATATCTCAAACGCCGCCCAACAACAGGCTGAGTCTGCTGGTCACATCTCTCATACGATGAATATTATTCAAGACATTACTTCACAAACATCATCGGGTACGATGGCCACAGCGCGCTCTATCGGCGAGCTAAGTGAAATGGCTGCCGCTCTCCAAGAGTCAGTTACGGGCTTTAAAGTATCAAACGATGATGAGCAATTAGAAGCGGAAGAAAGCTTAGTAGCCAATGCTTAATCAATCGCTTTTGCTTAATGGCTAATGCTTAATAATTAATTATTAGCCATCATAAACAGCCATTAAGCTTAGGGTGTTGTTATCTTGAGATTTTAATCAAAGGACTGCTCTAATATTAAGAGTGGGCAGCAGGAGCAAGAGCAGGTCACGTGGATAATCGTACTCAACAAGACGCTAATATAGTCGATAAAGCCAGTTCCGATTCGGTAACAGCTTTAAGGCAAGATGATAGTTTTGATACGCAGCAATGGCAACGCTATATAGAGCAAGAAATCGGCTTTGTTTTACCCGATATTCAACGCCAGTGGCTAGTAAATGCGATTGATCGTACCGCTGTTGCGAATGGATTATCAGCGCTGCAACTATGGCGTCAATTGCCGAACAACGATGCGCTGCGCCAGCAACTATTGGATAAAGTGCTGATTCACGAAAGTCGCTTCTTTCGCCACTTGCCTTCTATAGATTTTGTCACAGAGTGTGCCTTGCAGCATCAGTGCCTGACGCTAACAGATGACAGTATTGATGAGACGTTTCGCATTTGGAGTGTCGGTTGTGCCAGTGGGCAGGAGACTTGGTCGCTTGCCATGAGTTTGGCATCGAAGCAGCTGGTTAACTATGTCATATTAGGCACTGATGTCAGCCAGCAAGCACTGACAAAAGCACGTATGGCACAGTACGACCAACGCCAAAAAACGTTAATTCCGTCTTGTTGCCAGCCATTTATTCATCCATTACGTCCTGAGACTATGACTGAACAATCGACTGCCTGTGATTTATCTATACTAAAAAATGCTAGCAGTCACACTCGAGTACATTGGCAAATCGCGCCAACTTTACAGCAGTATGTTAGCTTTGCTTTACACAATATCATCAATCAAGAACCACCCACCCCGCATCTACAACAGGTCATTATCTGCCAAAATATGCTGCTATATTTTCGTAAGTTTGATCAACGGGATATTCTGACCAAGCTGTCAGAGCAGTGTGCCTTAGGTGGTTATATTGTATTGGCTCCAGGTGAGGCGTTGTTTTGGCGTCCTTCAAATATGCGCCGTATTGCGCACCCACAGATTAATGCGTGGCAAAAGATCAGTGCCTAAATTACCGCCTAGACGAGTTAGGATAAACCTATGAAAAACCAGCCCAATGACATGGTGACGCTCGAGTGGCTACTACCACTTTTTAATCAGCAATTATCACAAGTATCTGATGGCTGGCAATTAGGCGCTGATAGCACTAATTACGAGCAAATGGTACAGCACTACCATCAAGTTGGTGGCGCTCTAACTATGGTTAACCTGCCTTTATTGGCAGACTTAGCGACTAAGCTAAGTCTGTTGGCAGGTGCTGGTCGCCAAGAGGACTTTACTACTGACGATTGCCGCAATGGTCGGTTTTCTCATCGTCTGTTACAACGTGAGCTGACGCAGTATATGCGTACAGGCAGTCATCATACGGCTTTGATCAATAGAGCCGCTGCTGATCTTACTCAGTCACTATCACGACGAGGTATTGCGACAGATCTTTTTTCACAGCCATCTAGCACTACTAAAAATACACCTCACGAACATTTGATTAATAGCGATTTTAGCGCTGAAAATGTCATCGATGATATTGAATTAATCGTACCAAACCCGGCGGCAGATGCCCATCTAGACATTCAGCAATATCAGCAGTTATTGTTGGTTTGGCGTCAGCAAGTACAAGCATTGTTAGCTGCTAATAGCAATCAGCCCTCTATACTAGCCCTCTTGCAAAAAGTCAGTGAGTACTTATGGCAAAGCACAAAAGAGGGCGATGTGCAGCGTCTATGGTATCTAACCGAGTTATGGCTGCACGATCTTGCCCACAATAAAACACCATTGCCTGAGCACTATGCGCCATTATTAGCGCAGCTTGAGCAAGTGATTGAGTCAGGCAGTCATCAGACTAAGCTAGCATCGAGCGTTATTAAAGACTTGATAGCCAGTATTTATATTGAGTTAAGTGGCCTTGCACAAAGTAGCGAGCATACGCAATCTATTCTCAATAATTTACCGCAAAGTGAGACTGTGGCTTCGCGTTTTTTACCGCGCATATTGAGTGAGCTTGAGACGCTCATATTCAGTCTTGATCAGCCGCAAACTTTATTGAATCCATTACAGCGTATAAATAGTCAGCTCGAAGCTCGAGGTTGGACACTCTATGCGTCACAAGTCGCATTTATTCTAGCAGATATCGAACGTGCTCTCTCCTCAGAAACAGGGTTTGCACAAGAGCAATGGCAGATCGAACGCCAGCTCCAAGAGCTATATAGTGCTATTTATAATACCGAACAGACGATATCTACCAAAATAGGGGACGCAGCTGACTTTACTTTGAGGTCTGATAGCGCTGACTCGCGGTTAGGAGCTAGTACGGACAGCAGCGCTGCTACGAAAGACTTACGTGAACTGCGCATTGCTGTTGAAGACATAAAACAGCGCTTTAACGCCTATATACAGCGTCAAGATACTTCCCTCTTACCTGAGACGGCTGAGCTGACAGACATCGGCCACACTTTTGATGAGATGGGCTTGCCCTCAGTCCGTGAAGCGACTGATGCGATAGCCAACCTATTTGTACAACTGACGACTCATGATGTTAATGTGCTCAGTTGGAATGTTACTCAAGCGTTGGCTGAGGGCTTGACCTCTATAGAGCTGCTGCTAGACTATCTGGCGCAGCAGGTCTTTGACCAACCATTATTAGCGCTGGCAAATCAGCATATCGATAATGCTACCATACTGCTGAATGACTATATTCAAGCGCCTGAAAGTGTTGAGCACAGTTTCCTTAGCCAAAAACCTGTGGCAACTGATGTGCTGCGCTACGATGATAGTGGAGAGATTGCGCCTGTTACTGAGCATGCCGTCAATGACCAAGCTTCTGATATCCAGGCTTCTAATACGCCAAACCTTGATACAGCAAGTGTAGACGATGAAACTGTATTAGAAGATGAGAGCGACGACCTCATAACGAATAGTGCTGTAGTAGGTAACTTTAACACTGCAAGCGATAGTGAAGACTTGCTGCGCGCGCGTGAACAAGTGAAACCTGACACTTTTGATATAGATGAAGACATTCGGGACATTTTCATCGAAGAGGTGACAGAGGTCGTCGAGGACTTAGAAGATTTTTTACCGATTTGGCAGCAAGACTCACAAGATCTAACGCCATTAACAGAAGTGCGCAGAGGTTTTCATACCTTAAAAGGCTCGGGACGCATGGTTGGTGCTTTTAGCATCAGTGAGATGGCATGGGCCATCGAAGATCTGCTGAATCGTCTGTTGGATAAGACATTACCCGTCACGGACGATGTCGTTGCCTTGGTGACAGAGAGCACTAAGCGATTATCAGTCTTGGTTACAGATTTTACAGCACAACAACCGCCAAGCTTTGATCCTGCGGTAACCATTTTACAGAGTCATAACTTGATGACAGGACAGCCGGTTAACTCGGGTTTAGAAACTTCTATAGCTGCACCATCAGGCATTGTATTCAGCGAAGATTATTCTATATTAGATGAGACTCTTGACTTAGGTGAGCCCATGTCAATTGCTGACTCTACTGAGTTGGCAGATGCTGCAGATACGATTAATGATTCTCAAACTGTACAGAAAGAGGCTGGAGACAGAAATCCAATAGACTCTCTTTCTGGTTTAGCATTACCAGCCGTACTCGTTCCTTTTATGCAAGAGACTGAGCAGTTACCAACGGATGCGAATGATGCTGATCCTGATATTAAAGAAATCTTTATAGAAGAAGCCAATGAAGTGCTGGCCGACATCGTGCCTTTATATGAGCATTGGCAGCTGTCACCCACTGATTTAAGCGATTTGGCGGATATTCGTCGTGGATTCCATACGCTAAAAGGTTCTGGTCGCATGGTAGGCGCCAACTATAGTGGCGAGCTAGCATGGTCTATAGAAAACATGCTCAATCGCATTTTGGATAAGAGTATCGTCGCGTCAGCCGATATAAGACAGCTTATCGCCGATGTGCTAGGCGCGTATCCCGCCATGCTAACTGCCTTTGAAAATAATAACAGTCAAGGTTACCCCGCATTGGTGCCGTTATGGATTACTTGTGCTAACGCTTTTAGTAAGCAACTAGGCGATGAATTCAGCTATGTTGAGTTATATAAGCAAGCGTTGAGCTCTACTGAGCAGTATTCTGCAGTGCAGCCTGATGATACGATTGACCGTATCCATGATGATAGTAGCAATGATGATATTGAAGATATGGATAGTATGTTGCAGACAATTCATTCGGTTAATGCGATGATGGCAGAAGCACCCGTTATTTTGACGCATCAAAATGCAGAAGAAAAAGCATTTTTTGAGATTTTTATCGACGAAGCAGAAGCGCTATTACAAGATATCAATACCTTTGTTGATGATCATCAAGGCCAGCCTCACATTGCAGTCAGTGATGATATTGTTCGTGCCTTCCATACCCTAAGAGCCGCGTCTGGCTCTAGTGCTTTAGCGGCGATTAGCGAAGTCAGTGCGATGATTGAGCAAAGCTTAGAGCTATTACAACAGCAGGATGCTTCTATGAATGCGCAACACCTAGAAGCATTAGCCCAGTCTGTGACACTGATGGATGGCTACCTCAATAATTACAAACAGAATGCCCAGCAGCAAACCATATCGACAGAAGAGTCGCAAAGCCAGCAAGATATTGCCTCATTACAAGCCATGCTGGGTGAGCAGTATGCCATCGGCGATCATAGCGAAATTACGAATAACAAGCCCACTATAGATCAGCTATTAGATGAAAATATTGATGAGTTGCTCGATGCTGAATGGCAGTTAAATGAGGCGCTGAGTCACTCTGATAGTGAGCAGGTTCAGACATATATAGAGCAACAACTTGCCCAAATAAATTATCTATCTAGCAAAGCGCTAGAGTTTCCAAAATTCAGCGCGATTCTTGGTGCATTAGCAGCGGCTTATACTTACTTAAATGATCATCCTGAAACAGCAGCTGATGCTGCTATTCAAACCACGTTACTGGCTGGACATGCTCAGCTAGTAGGGCTATTCGATGCCTTGGCTGGTAGTACCTCACTAAAAGTTGATGAGCAAGTGCTTGAAGGTTTACAGCGTATTGCTAATGGCACTGCCAGCAGTGATGAGGCTATCGACGAGTATAATGATGATCTGCCTAGCGTGCAAAGTGTCTCTGCCCCTGAGTTGCAGCTAGAGTCTATCGATACCGATATTGAATTATTAGAGATCTTTTTAGAAGAAGCGCAAGAGCTCGATGATGCGCTTGCCGAGAGCTTTAACAAATGGCGTGCGGACATCTCTAACATCAATACTCTAAAAGTATTGCAGCGTCATTTGCATACCATTAAAGGTGGTGCGCGCATGGCAGGTATCCGTAGTATTGGAGACTTGACTCATGAGGCGGAGAGTATTTACGAAGCCTTTGTAGAGCATAGACGCGAGCCAACCACCCAGTGGCTTGAGATTATGCAAATCGTGCAAGATACCTTGTCGTTGCAAGTGATGCATATGGTCAAGCATCAGCAATCGTTTTTTGCACCTGAACTTATTGAGCAGCTGCAACAGTTTGAGAAAGCACAAGCATTACCAGATAATGTCAATCTGATTGTACCGGTGCCAAAAAACCATGCTGACGCTGAGCCGCAAGTTTTTGCTAATGATGCGACAGACAGTAATGTCAAGACCACAGAAGTATTAACGCTTGATAGAATGATTAAGCAGTCATGGGCCAATGGCTTACCGGACCCTGATATCTTAGAAGTGTTTTTAGAAGAAGCGGCAGCGCTTACCAATAATAATCAATATTTGCAGTTATTCTTAGATAACGTGAGCGATACCGTTGCCTTGCAAGCGCTACAGCGTGACCTACATACCCTTAAAGGTGGCGCAAGAATGGTCGCAGCAAATGGCATAGCGGACTTGTCACACGAAATGGAAGCAGTCTACGAAGACCTTGCTAGTCGTCGCCGTCCTGCAACGAAAAAAGTCCAAGAGTTACTGGTGGCTTGTCATGATTGGTTAGCAGATGCTCTGTTTATTCTAAAAGAGCGGGTCAACCCGCCAACACCTGGATTGTTGATAGAGGCGCTACAAGTATTCAGTAAAAATCCTGATAGCCTAAAACAAATACCTGATGAATCGCTGCAAGGGCAGCGAAAAGCTATCTTGACCGCCAAGGAAAAGCAAAATTCAGATGGTAGGGTCAAAGACATCAGTAAGATGCCATCGATGGTCGGCAAGTTCACTGGGCAAGAGCAGAGCGTTAGTAGCAATGAGATGATTCGTATCTCAGGTGGTCTAATCGAGCATATGATTAACTTGTCTGGTGAGTCAGCGATTAACCGTGCTCGTATTGACATGGGTATGAGTAGCTTGACCAACAGCCTTGAAGAGATGGGCATCACGGTACAGCGTTTGGCGGATCAGTTACGTCGAATGGAGATTGAGCTTGAAGCTCAGATTTTATCGCAGATAGATGATGAGCTGATCAGCCATGAAGGCTTTGACCCGTTAGAGATGGATCAGTACTCCTCTTTGAATCAGTTATCAAAGTCTCTGACAGAGTCAGCATCGGATTTGGTTGATATCAATCATACACTGTTAGAAAAGACCCGAGATAGCGAGAGCTTATTATTACAGCTGTCGCGGACGCAAACTGAGCTACAAGATGGCTTGATGAACTCGCGTATGGTGCCATTTACGCGCTTGACACCGCGCCTTGAGCGTACCGTACGTCAAACGGCCAATGAGCTTAACAAGTCTGTTGATCTAACGATTATTAATGCCGATGATGAGATGGATAGAACCATTCTAGAGCGCATTACGTCGCCGCTTGAGCATATGCTACGTAACGCTGTCGATCATGGTATCGAAGACAGCGCAAGCCGTCTAAAAGCTAGTAAAGCACGCAGTGGTAACATTACTTTAGAAGTACTGCGCGAAGGCAGTGAAATTGTCATCAACTTGTCCGATGATGGGCGCGGTATCGATGTCGAAGCGGTTCGCAGCAAAGCAATTGCTCAAGGTCTTATCGATGCAGACGATAGTAGTCTGACGGATCTTGATATCATGCAGTATATTTTTAATGCAGGCTTGAGTACCAGTAAGCAATTAACGCAAATCTCAGGGCGCGGCGTTGGCATGGATGTCGTTATCAGCGAGATTCGTCAGTTAGGTGGCGTAGTATCTGTAGTCTCTGAGCTTGGTCAAGGATCGCGCTTTACCATGCGTTTACCACTCACAGTAGCAGTGTCGGATGCCCTAGTAGTGCGGGCAGCAGATCGCTACTATGCCATACCATTGGTTCAGATTGAGCGTGTGGTACGTATTAACCCAGAAAAGCTTTATGACTACTATCAGTCAAATGATGCGACCCTCAACTTTGAAGACAATGATTATCGCGTGCGTTATTTAAATGAGATTTTATCAGGCAATAAACTCAATGAATTGGTGGTCAATACCAATACAAGCTTGCCGGTGATTATCATTAAAAACCGTACTGGACAGAATATTGCCCTGCAGGTCGATCAGATAGCTGGCTCGCGTATCGAAGTCGTGGTAAAACCGTTAGGGCAACAATTCTCCAACCTATCAGGTATTTCCGCTGCTACCATCATGGGTGATGGCTCGGTCATGCTTATCTTAGATTTGATTGCCTTGATGCGTAATGCGCCAGTGCTCAAAGAAGTTGCCTCGTCTACTGGCTCTAAGCACAGACGTTTGGAGTCTCAGTCAACAGTGATGGTCGTCGATGACTCGGTCACGGTACGTAAAGTCACGTCGCGCTTCTTAGAGCGTCAAGGCTACAAAGTTGCCGTTGCCAAAGACGGTGTCGATGCGATTGAGATACTACAAGAAACGATACCGGATCTCATCCTCTTGGACATTGAGATGCCGCGCATGGATGGCTTCGAAGTGGCCATTCAAATACGTCATAATAAACGCTTGCAGCATATCCCAATTATCATGATTACCTCACGTACTGGTGAAAAGCATCGCGAGCGTGCTCTGGAAATTGGGGTGAACGATTATATGGGTAAACCCTTCCAAGAAAACGAGCTACTCAATAAAATCCAAACGCTATTGGGTGAAGAGGTCAGCTTGACTCATGAAGGATAATGTACCTGCTCTATTAGCGCTCAAAGAAAAAAACCAAAATGATATCAAGGTGCTGGTGGTCGCAGAAGACCATCACCAGCGCATGGCCTTTTCGGATACCGTACGCAGTTGTGGTTTTATCTTGGTTGATTGTGTGACACGGGCGCAGCTGAATACCAAGTTTGAACTTTATGAAGCACCTATTGATATCTGGCTAATAGACAGTGATTATGATGACGGCGTTGCCACGGCTACTACTGTGTCTCAATCGATTGGAGTGTTGGTGGGTTTTAGTCAAGCGCCTTATCTAAATGAGGCGCAGCAGTATGCTAAATGGCAACGTAAACTAAAGCGTAAACTTGCGCAGATGTTGTCTCTACCAGCATTGGTGGATACCCAAGCTTACCAGAGTGATACCAGCGATTGGCGTTACGTGGTGTTCTTGGGGGCGTCTATGGGTGGCCCTAGCGCTGTCAAAGAATTCTTAGATAATTTGTCACCCACGCTACCCATTTGTATCTTATTGGCGCATCATTTCAATCAGACCATGATTGGTACGCTGCCACGTATACTTAATCGCCATAATGAATGGCGCTGTCAGGTGATTACCTCATCACAACGTTTGCAGTCAGGTCAGTGTTTAATTGCTCCTATTGACAAGCAAATTGTCTGCGATTCGACTGGTCGGATTATATTGCTTGATAAAGCATGGGATGGTGATTATAAGCCTGCTATCGGTCAAATCCTAAAAAACACCAGCGATGTATATGGTAGTGAGCTGATTAACATTATTTTTTCAGGTATGGGCAACGATGGGGCTCAGCATCTGGACTTAATTCAAGACAATGACAGTCAGTTATGGGCACAAGATCCAAAGGTAAGTGCTTGTCCCAGCCAACCACAGGCAATTATTGATTCTGGATACTGCGATTTTATTGGTAGCCCAGTGGCTTTAGCACAAAAACTTACCGACTATATTGGTGAAAGAGTGGCGGTTGCCTCTTCGTATTAATCTATTGTGAGCGACTTATGAAAGAAATTCTAAAGCATTCGTTTGAAGCAGTAAGTTTGCTGACCACGAACAACGGTATGCTCGATGTCACTATCGTCCCAGCATTCAATCAGCCTGATTGGATCATTCCGAGCAGTTTGATTTTGAGTGTGGATGCTCTTGATGAGCATATCTGGACTTATCTGTGGCAACAACAAGAAGTGGTTGTATTCCACTTATTATCTAGCGAGCAGGTGCCAGATAAGATCATCGTATTAGAGGGCAATACGGCAGCCCATCGCATGGCGTTACAGACAGCTGGTGAACTGCGCCAACGACAGGTGCGTATCTCTGAGGTTAAGGATGGTGAGCTTCCAGAGCAGTATCACGCTGATAATATAAGCCATAACGATGCTAAAAAAGCGAAAAATAGCGATAATAAGACTGTTGAAGCGACTGGTGAAAACCCTACCGTTGGCGAAATTGACTATGTCAAAGAGCGCTTTCAAGAAAACGTTGTACAATCCTACTTGTTTCAAACCGTAATTATCGATAGTATTCCTTACTTGGTGCCCGATTTGGATAAAATTGCGCATCAATTGGTTGATTTAGACAGCTAGCTTGTTTAGTAAGAGGGCTGATAGTGAATAACGATTCATTATAAACCTAGTTATGACTAACCCAGCCGCGATGGTCATGCCGTTAGCTGCTGTCTTTATCTATAAATGTTGGTCAGAGGTAGTAGGGCAGCTTATGAATAATATCAATGCGAGTGTTTCCAAGTGGTCAGTCGCTAGCCGCTTATTTCACTGGATCAGTGCGGTTTTATTACTGGTAACGTGGATCATGATCCTGTTATACCAAAATCTTGATAGCAATCTCTATATTGGTTTGCATAAGGCGTTTGGCATAAGCTTGTTATGTTGGATGATAGCGCGGGTTATTAATCGCGTCTTTACCAAAGCACCACCAGCATTACCAATGCCAAAATGGCAGCTATTGATGTCAAAGCTGTCGCACTTTGTGCTCTATGCTTTGTTAATTGCGATGCCACTAGCTGGCTTGCTGATGTCCGTCTATGGTGGTCGACCAGTAGACATATTTGGCTTGTTTCAGATTCCTATCTTTGTCACGCCAGATAGGGGTTTAGCGCGTTTTTATAATGACTTACATACCGATATTATTTGGCCCATGATTATTGCTTTTACTGTGCTACATATTGGCGCGGCTTTGTATCATCAATTTGTCAAAAAAGACAGTCTGATGGCTCGTATAAAATGACTAATAATTCAGCAAAATATATACCCACAAAAAAGCCCTCAGTACGATACTGAGGGCTTTTTAGATGAAGTGTTTTTAAATTAGAGCTTAATGCGGGCGCTTTTCCATATGCTTTTGGGCAGATTACTTCTTATGCTCAGGCAAATTGATATTCATCTCTAGCACATCTAAGCTGTCTTCAGAACGATGATTGATGTTCACATCATCAATTTGCACGCCATTGACGTACTTATTCACCACTTCTAATATTTCACGTTTCATTTTTTCGATACGATCCGCCGTTAAGCGGTTGTTTAAGCGATTTTCACTCGCAACGATAACCTTGAGACGCTCAGTGGCTAGGTTGGCGCTACCGACAGTGTTGCCATCATCAGTACCGAACAAACTACTCCAAAATCCTTTTTTCTTACTCATCATTAACCCCCAAACCAGCGCTGTAATAGACTCTTTTTCTTCACATCAATATGACGTAACGGACGCTCTTCGCCTAAGAAACGGGCGACAATGTCATCATAACATTGACCAGCGATAGAATCGGTATAATGGATCACCGGCTCACCGTGGTTAGATGCTTCAAGCACTGAATGGCTTTCAGGAATAACGCCAAGTAGGGGTACTTTTAAGATATCGTTAGAGATGGTATCGATGTCCATCATCTCATTCGCTGCTGCACGTTCGGCATTATAGCGAGTGATAACCAAATGCTCACGGATAGAGCCTTGGTTCTCTTCGATTTTTTTGGTGCGGCTTTGTAAAATACCGATGATACGATCCGAGTCACGTACTGAGGAGATCTCAGGGTTGGTCACGATGATCGCTTCATCAGCATGATACATCGCTAACTGAGCACCGCGCTCGATGCCAGCAGGCGAATCACAAATGATATAGTCGAACTGCTTAGACAGCTCAGCCATTACTTCGGACACCCCTTCGTCGGTCAGTGCATCTTTATCACGCGTCTGACTGGCAGGCAGGATATATAAGTTTTCAAGCTGCTTATCTTTGACCAGTGCTTGTGATAAGCGAGCGTTACCGCTGATGACGTCTACAAAGTCATAAACAATTCGATTTTCACAGCCCATGATCAAGTCTAGGTTACGTAGACCTACATCAAAATCGATAACAACCGTCTTATAGCCACGCAACGCCAAACCGGCAGCAAAAGAGGCACTCGTGGTGGTTTTGCCCACACCGCCTTTACCTGAAGTGATTACAACAATCTTCGCCACAATGGCACACTCCTATGAATCAATGGGATATCTATTAAATAAAATAGCGCATTTGCTTATGCTTTGCATACTTATTATTCACATGCAATATATGTGCTACCTGCGAGCGTAAGCCTAGCATATATAAACAAAAATTTATAGCAAGTCTGCACTAAAGCTCAAAAACAGCCAATATCTGTGTTAAGTACTGCTGCTACTGGCTGTCAGCGCTCGCAAACATAGTAAATAGTGGCAGAGACAGCAGATTAGCATAGGGCAGTTTTGTTAAATAAACTTACTACAATATTAAACGAGTCGCCTAGCCCTAAACGCATTATGACTATCAAGTAGTGACCATCTAAGTATTGACTATCTATAGTTATTACAGAAGGTAGCTAATATAGATAGCCACTACAGAGATTTTCTTGGGCATTCATACATAGCAGCAATATACCACTAGGCGTCTAAGCCTCATCCATCACGGTAAAGACCAAGCCTTGACCCTCTATAAAGCGTACTTGTACGGGCTTGTCGATCACGTGTTCGGGTAAGTTGTCTCGTAGGCAGTAAGTGCCGGCGACCGATACCAAGGAGGGGTTAAAGACCTGACAAAAAATACGAGCATCTTTATCACCCGTGGCTCCTGCGACCAAACGGCCTTGGGCGCGGCCATAAACATGCAAGCTGTTGTCGGTAATGGCTTCAGCGCCACTATTGACACTGTTGGTCAAAATCAAATCCCCACCGACGTGGTTAAGGCTTTGTCCTGAGCGCAGCATTTGATCATAGATGAGGCTAGTAATATGCTCAGCGCTGACTAAAGTCTCTGCTGGAATATTAGAGAGAGTCGTCTCGGTCGCTGTCTCAAGTGCGGGTTCAGACGCTGCGGCTACGTCATTCGTGCTGGTTGACTCTGTACTTTTGGCTTCTGATGCTTTACTGACCTGAGCAGTGGCTTTTTTGCTGGGTAAAATACGCTCGATACGTTTGCCATCAGCAGGGAAGATTGCCAATCGTTGTTCTCGCGCTTGGGCATCTAATACACCTGTTACGACACCGATAGGTTGTACGCCCCATGACCATAATAGCTCTACCAATGCTGACAGGTCTTGTTCGATCTCGCTATCGATAAGGATAGGGATATTGCTGGATTTGTTGCTGAGCGTTTCGGCAAGCTGAGATTCGATAGCGCTCAAATCATTGGTACTGAACTGCAAACGCGAAAAGGTGAGCATCTTGCCATAAAAGGCGAGAGCAGGGATGCTACTCGGGGCTTGTGCGCTGCTGTCGTTGTCTGAAACCGTCATAAGATTGATCCTCAAAAAATGTCGTATTGCTGCATGCGTACTATATTTATTATTATTTAGTGGTTATTTATTAGGTGCTGGTTATCTATCAGGTACTAGCTATTTGTCAGCTATTTTTAGCAAGATTTTATAAGTTAAGCATATCTTGATGCTTCCATTGCTGTACTTTTACCTGTGCCTCAAACTCTGTCAAACTGTCCTCAATGATACTCGAAATTAAAGTATCCAGCGCTGTGTTATTGGTATCGATTTGCGCCACGCCGCTGGCAATAGCGACCATCAATGCATCGAGGCGTTCTGCATCGAGTAGCCGCTCGTTTAGAGCAATGACTACGTTTTCACCGATATTGTGTCCGACATGCTGCAATTGTGACTCAATCAAGCCGCCGGCGATTGGTATCATGCGCAAGTAGCGACGCAACTCAGGCGTATTGGCCAAACCTTCCTTAATCGCTTCGCCCATCGCACCGGCTATCATATTGCTACCTCCCGGCGAGGCGGTCAGCGCTTGTAGTTTTGGCGCCAGTTCTGTGCGTAGTAGCGACAACAGGGCGGCTTCAATCTCATGGCGATTGCGCGCAATCGTTGATTCGATAAAGGACTTGTGCGTTTCAGGGTTGGTAAGTTGCTGACGAAAGTTGTCGATGGTCGTCAAAATTACCCTATCTGACAACTCTTCTAATAACAGCTCAATATAGAACTTGATACGAGCAATCCATGACTGCGGCAGTACTTGATAGCCAAGCTGATATAGCCGGCGGCCGATGACCACCACCCGAAATAACCGTAGCGCGCGTAGCTGTGGAAAACAGCCTAACACTTCATACCAATGGACAAAGGGAAAAAAGAACCAGCGATAATAAGCTTTTTGCTTAACGGCAATCGCCCAACGTACCAACAGTTCTACGATTAAAAATATGGTAAAAAAGCCACCCGCCGTACGCAATGGATCGTGCAAGGTGTTCTGATACCAGTTGAGCGCATCACTCAATGCCAGCCATCCTGCGACATTACTACTAAAACCACTCATCAAGATGGCATCGATACTGATCAATAAAAGATCAATACTAATAGCAACAATCATCAAGATGTCATACGTCAGCTTAAAGCGACTTGGCTTGGGACGATTTGATCGTGGCGGCTGCTCGATCGAGGAATGAGTGCTCGGAGACTGACTGTTTGCTAAGTTCGATGACTCATTTGGCATTGCTGCTATCGGCGAGCTTTTAGTGGGAGAGGCGGGCACAGTCATACCTTATTAGTAAGAAATGGCATAAGAAATCATGTCATCAGTAGGCGCTGCTAGTGAGGACATGATTACTAAATAAGCGAGCGTTTTAATGACTATTCACATTATCAATGAATGGCATCAAAAAACAACCCATCAACCATTATAATTTGGTATTTTATACAAATTGAGTAACCTTGATATTAGGGTGTGTTCTCAATCTGAACCTTAAGCAGTAAATGCGCTAAAAATGGCTAAATATTTGCCAAACTTCGTCAAGTAGCTTGCTAATCTCTCGATATTATCCGTACTATTTTCTCTGTTCAGCTGCCATTTATCTTATTTTTATCACTATTTTCAAAATGAGGACACGCCACAGCCAGTCTTTAGTATTTAAATAGCAGCGTAAAAAGTATGGCACCATTGTGGTTTGAAGGTTTACTGAAAAAATAAGTTATCTTTAGCCTATTTGCTCTGCGGATTGTCTGCAAAGTCAGCCAGCATCGTCGTAATAAGGTCATCTTTTTGACGCCATATCTGCTCAACCCAATCAAACATCTTCGCCTTGATTGACTCATCTTCTTCATAGCCACCATTCTTGATGCCAGCAAACAATTCATCAGGTATCTTAATATGGCGAACATCAACACCCAAGCGTGTAATATTGCCTTTCCACAGATCACCA
The DNA here is from genome assembly GCF_013248965.1 of Psychrobacter okhotskensis. Classification (GTDB taxonomy): domain Bacteria; phylum Pseudomonadota; class Gammaproteobacteria; order Pseudomonadales; family Moraxellaceae; genus Psychrobacter; species Psychrobacter okhotskensis. The sequence continues at coordinate 142,959 of NZ_JABRVQ010000001.1, forward strand.
TAGGTTGGCACGCCATCAGGATAGACAATAGTCATGTCCAAGATACCATCGATGTCATCTCCCAAGGCATTAACTGCCAGAGCCAAACCGCCTGCCCGTGGTTTTAGCAGATTCGTATAGGGTGAGCCTTGTTTGTCATGTTTTTCTTGGGTGAAGCGCGTGCCTTCTAGATAGTTCAATAAGGTAAATGGCTTGTCTTTTAAGAGCGCACAAGCACGTTTGGCTTCTTCGATGTCTTTGCCTTTTAGGGCAGGGTTTTTGGCAACCTTTTCTTTAGAATGGCGGCGCATCATTGGGAAGTCTAAAAAATAAAAAGCTTGGCCAACGATTGGGATATAAATCAGCTCAAACTTGGTAAAAAATCGGGTGAGGGGCAGGCGCTTTTCACCAATGTATTGCACGATACTGGTATCGACCCACGACTGATGATTGCTAACCAGTAGATATTTGCCATCCATATGAACATCATTGGGCAAATTGATACGCCAATCTTTGCGTGGCAACATATTATCGATTAAAGCATTATTACTACTAATCCAGTGGGCAGCAATTTTTATCACGGTTTTATCCGCAATAGGGGCGCCAGTAATTATTTTGGTCGCACCCATTAGCCATAAGGGAATACTATAACCAAAGCTATTGGCTGCGATGACACTGGCTGCGGTGGTCAGCGAGACCGCTTTGCCCAATTTAGGCGCGCGTTGATGTATTTTTTGAATAGTAGAGGTCAGGCGCATGTTTAATCCCTTTTCTATCGATATTATTAATATATAAATGCTCCATTTCTGGAGTCGCTATCGTCGAAGTTTTTGGCGTTTTGTTAAGGTTGAACGCGTGCTATATGCTTATAGCTTTTATTAGCGCTACTTTAGGGTCAACTTTATTGCATGATTTTAGCAGAAATTAATGATAGTGTACGACTGTAAACGTGACTAGTCATGGCAGACATCGCTAGCGTTAGAAAAAAACTGGCAAGCCTTCTGCACTTCTCATACATAGATGTGACAAAATATTACACATGAATAGATGGTAATTGCCATAATAATGACGAGTGTAAATAAGCACCTAAATAAGATTAATGGATAATCTTCTATAAAAAGTACAATTTAACCATTTTTTTAAACTTAAGAGGAAATATTATGCGTAATACATTAATGATTGCCGCAGTCGCATCTGGTCTAGCATTGAGTGGTTGTACAACAGATCCAAACACTGGACAGCAACGTTTGAATAAAACGGCTGTTGGTACACTAGCGGGTGCTTTAGGTGGCGCGACTATCTCAAAAGCAACGGGCGGCGACAAAACTGGTCGTGATGCTGCTATTGGTGCAGCATTGGGTGCAGGCGTTGGTTACTACATGGAGCGTCAAGCTAAGCAGCTTGAACAACAAATGGCTGGTACAGGCGTCACGGTTGAACAAAACCCAACGACTGGTAACATTGACTTGGTTATGCCAGGTAGCATTACCTTCTCATTTGATGATGCTACATTGAGCTCATCTTTTAAGCCAACCCTTGATAAGCTAGCATCGACGATGAATCAGTATAATAAGACCACTGTTAACATCGCAGGTCACACTGATAGCAAAGGTTCAGCATCATACAACATGGGTCTATCACGTGATCGTGCTTACTCAGTAGCTAACTATCTGACAGCTCGCGGTGTGGCTTCTAACCGTGTTAATGTTGTTGCTTATGGCGAATCACGCCCAGTAGCGGATAACAACACTGATTATGGTCGTCAACAAAACCGCCGTGTTGAGCTAACGATTAACTCGCCACAGAGCGTAAACTAAGCCATTACTTAGTAGCTATTTATATTAAAAACACTGCTAAAAAGGGTCAGCAATATGCTGGCCTTTTTTGTGCTTAAAATTTGCGTCACTAAATTATCAAGAGTACCGACTAGACCAAAACGGCAAATTATGTTTGATAATAGTTATCAATAACATTATAATTCGCAAATATTTGAATATTCTAGCAATAATATTTCAGTAACATTAATGATACCGTTTGGCAGATTTGACAGTAATTATTATTCTGGACATTCGTTATTTACTGTATTTACCCTTTTTCTAATGTATCTCATCGAGGACGTGTATGAATATGACCACAGTGACGAGCCGTAAAATTTTACCGACTACTTTAGCCGCTGCGCTTGCAGGGATACTGCTAGTATCGGGTTGTACCAAACAAGCCAATGAGGATGCCGCCACTGATGCACAAGCGGAGGTACAAGACACAGAAGCCGCTAATAATAAAACCACGTCCGGTGCAGAAAAAGCCAATATCGATCGCTTGGTGATTAGTTATGCAAATATGGCTCATGCTGCCTATAAAGACTCATTAGATAGCGCAAAAACCTTGCAGACCGCTGTAAATACTTATGTAGATACGCCAACTGAAGCGAACCTTGACGCGGCAAAAGCTGCCTATAAAGCGGCGCGTCAGCCTTACTCACAAACTGAAGTGTTCCGTTTTGATGAAGCCTTTGTGACTGCTGATGACCAGCGTGAGATTGGCAGCGTCGATAGCTGGGAAGGACAGGTCAATGCATGGCCGCTCGATGAAGCGCTCATTGATTACGTCAGCGACGATTACGAAGGTGAATATAACAGTCAAGACAATATCATCAATAGTGATAGCATCGCCGTCGGTAGCATCAAGCAAGATACCAGCACCATTACGCCGCAACTGTTAGCAGACATGAATGAGATTGGTGGTAGTGAAGCCAACGTAACGACTGGCTATCACGCGATTGAGTTTATGCTATGGGGACAAGATACCAATGGCGTCGGTGAGGGTGCAGGCAACCGTCCGGTTAGCGACTATATCACCACCGATGGTGAATGTACCAGTGGCGAAAGCGCAAATACAGAGGCAAGTATTTGTGAGCGTCGTGGCGAGTTCTTAAAAGCTGCTGCGCAATTATTGGTTGATGATTTAACCGCAATGGAAGCCCAATGGCAGCCTGATAGCGAACATACCTTACGCAGTGATATGATAGCGCGTAAAGATAACAATGGTCTGCGCCAGATTTTGTACCAGATGGGCAGTTTAGCACTTGGCGAGCTGGCCTCTCAGCGTATGCAAGTCGCCTTTGTCACGGGCTCTACCGAAGATGAGCACGAGTGCTTTAGTGATTTGACCCATCTAAGTTATGCCAATAATGCTCGCGGTATTCAAAATGTCTTTAATGGTAGCTATAAGACCGTCGCGGGTAAAACCGTGGGTGGCTATGGCGTGAAGAACTACCTAATTGATACTGGTCATAAAGACGTTGCTGATAAGCTGGCGGCTGATTTTAGTAAGGTGGAAAGTGATTTTAATATCATCGTCGAAAAGGGCGAAAAAGAAGGCATCAAGATTGATCAAATGATTGCGACTGTTGGTCAAGCCAGTAAACAAGGTATCTCTGCTGAAGAGCAAAATACGCGTCGTGGTTGGGTTGAGACTGCCATTACCAGCTTGCAAGAATTGACGACTGGTATTGAAAATGCGGCAAAAGCGGCTGGCATTGACAATCTAGATGCTGATGCAGGTTCACAGTTTTAAGCTCAGCTTATACGCTTACTAGCGTCAGTTGTATTCATTTATAATGCCTGATAAGTCTTTATAAGTGAATGAGAATTATTTTCATAGGAAAGTAATTTATGTATAATACACACGTTGTCAATCTCGGTTGGCAATGTGTTTTTTTATGCCCTATTAAAATAACGCTACCAGCCAGCTTTCTTACAGTTGTACCCTGTTGACTGTAACGACATATTGTTATGGTGCGCGATTTTGATGGTTCTATACTAGCGCTAAGGCAATGCTTATGAACGCCCTTCCTGCCACGAAAGACAGATCATCTATGTCTCTTCATACCTTTTTATTGTCTAAAAATGCACCTCTAAAGCTTGCGCTTAGTGCGCTCTGTATATGGTCACTTGCGGCTTGTCAACCGACTGACAGCTCATCCGCTGATAAGAATGACACGCAGGCTGGTAAGCAGGATGATAGTTCATTGTCTACTGAGCGCAGTCAAAACATCGAAGCGCTGGCTGGGGTATCCATGCAGCAGCTTGCTTCCTTTGACCCGCAAGAGATTAAGCAAGGCGGTGATACTGGTATCAGCATTACCAGCGCTGAGAGTTACTCAAAACCCTCGTCAAACCTCACCGCCTCACGTAAAGGCTCTTTTTTTATTGGCAATGCATTCTTTCAACAACCGTGGGTGGTAGCGCCTGCTAGCACGGACAGCCGTGACGGTCTTGGTGCGTTATTCAATGTCGCTGCCTGCCAATCGTGCCACGTCAAAGACGGTCGTGGTCACGCGCCGATGAGCAGTGAGGACGATGCTGATAGTTTATTAATACGTCTGTCTATGCCAGCGACAACGGATGAGCAGCGTCAGCAATTGCAGGATTCCCAGATCGAAAAAGTGGTGCATCCTATGTATGGCGGTCAGTTACAGGATCGCGGTATTCAGGGTGTACCGGCCGAAGCGCGAATTGCGGTACAGTGGACTGATAAGCCAGTGACCTTTGCTGATGGTTATGTTGAAACCCTACGTGCGCCGACCTTTGAGTTGACCAAACCCGGCTATGGCGCATTCGATGATGAGATGATGGTCTCGCCGCGCATCGCCTTGCCAATGATTGGTCTGGGCCTACTTGAGCAAATTCCAGACGCAGACATTAAAAAACAAGCCAGCCAAACGCCTAATAATAAAAATAGCGATGGCATCAGTGGTAAGTTTAATTGGGTGATGGACCCGCAAACGGGCAAGCATGCGCTCGGTCGTTTTGGTTGGAAGGCCGGTCAGACCAAGCTGATTACGCAAAACCAAAGTGCCTTTAATGAGGATATGGGGTTGACCTCAAACATTCGTCCTCATGAGTCTTGCATGCCGAGCCAAACCGCTTGTATTAAAGCGACCACTGGCGCTGATGAGCAAGGTAATGGCAAGACACCGGTCGAAGTGAATGATGAAGTCGCGAAGTTTGTAGAATTTTATACGCGGAACTTAGCGGTGCCACATCGCCGCAATGCCGATGATAAATTGGTGCTGGCTGGTAAAAAACGCTTTTATGATATGGGCTGCCAGAGTTGTCATACGCCAAGATATCAGTTGCCAAAAACTGACGATGATCATCTTGAGCAGCATGGACAAGTCATTTATCCTTACACAGATTTGCTGCTGCATGACATGGGTGATGACCTTGCCGATCGTACGATAGCGGGTAAGCTACCGGCAAAAGATACGCAAGTTGAGTTTTTGGCCAACTCATATGAATGGCGTACGCCGGCATTGTGGGGGATTGGTCTGGCTCAAAACGTCGATCCACAAGCGACCTTTTTACATGATGGTCGCGCGCGCACGCTGATGGAAGCAGTGCTATGGCATGGCGGTGAAGCAGAAAACCAACGCCAAAAAGTATTGAAATTAGATAAGCAAGGACGCGCTGAATTAAACGCCTTCTTAAAATCATTATAAAAATGATATAAATTATTACTTATCCCATTACCGAGAAACTTATGAAAATAAATCCTGCATTAGCAATGGCGTTATCGGCACTGAGTGCTGGATTACTCATCAGTTGTGTCAAGCCTGCCGATGAGAATAAAACAGCAGAGGTGGATAGCCAAACCGTCGCGCAAGATGGCGCTGCCTCAAACAGTACGGCCGCCGATAGCGCGAATGACGAACAGATAGTCGCCATAGATATCAGCGCGGAGACCGAAAAGACCTATCTGACGCATGTGGCTGAAGACATTGTCATTCCAGCTTATGCGGATGCGGCGAAGCAAAGTGGTTTGTTACATGATTTGGCGCAGAAGCATTGTCAGCAAGCGCCTGTCAGCAGTGATGAGTTACAAGCGTTACGTGCTCAGTGGCTGGTGCTGGCGCAAGCATGGGCGAGTGCTGAGATGATCAACTTCGGTCCTGCGACTGCTAGTATGAGCAACTTGTACATTAACTATTATCCTGACGAGCGCGGCTTGGTACACAGCGGCGTGGCCGATTTGATTGCGGCCAACCCAACATTGACCGCTGAGCAGTTGACTGGTGAAAGTGCCATTGTGCAAGGCATACCAGGTCTGGAAGAGGCATTATTTGCCAACGACAGCTTGAATGCTGCTCAATGTGCTTATGTGGTCAGCGCAAGTAGCGCCTTAAGCGCGCGATTAAAAGACATCGAGAGTAACTGGCAACAGAACGCCACGACTTTGCTGGCGATTGACAAAACGGCTGATAGCGATCAAGGTTTGAACCAGTGGTTTAATGCTTTATTGTCATTGATAGAGACCATGAAGACCAATGCTATTGATGAGCCATTAGGTCTTACAGGCAAAGCCAAGGGTCATCTTCCTGCTGCTACCGCTGGACAAAGCCGCGCTATTATTAATGCTAAGTTGGCTACCTTGAATAAGACGCTGACTGATCCGGTATTGACGGCGATTCTTGGTAGTAATGATGAGAATGCTATTGCGGCCAGTCTATCAAGCGAGCTTGCTGATACGACTACGCTATTGGCGCAGATGCCAGAGGATTTAGCGACTGCCGATAAAGCCAAGCAGCAAGAATTGTTTGATCATTTTACGACCATTACCCGCCTGCTGAAACGCCAATTGATTCCGACCCTCGGTATCCGTGTTGGCTTTAACAGCAATGATGGTGATTAAGTCATGCAAATCTCTGAAGCCAATACCGCTGCAATAGCAAAATCTCATAGCGCGTCATCTAAAGCAGCGCCTAAACCGGTAAACAAGCGCTCAAATCATGAGCCGCTGATGACTTCGGCTTTGACTACGCTTGGTAGCGTACTGGGAACGGCGGCATTGGTTGGTATCCATCATCACTATCGCAAGCAGCATCAGCCTGAAGCACGATTGCAGGATTATGTGTCGGGTGTGCGTGCTCAGCTGCATACATTGCAAGCATCGCCCAAGCCCCAGTTGACCCGCCTTCGCTATGCCTATCAGCAAGCATCTGCTGCGTGGCAACGAGCTTATCATGATGATATCGATGATAAAAATCGTGATAGTAAAAATATCGTCACTGAGCTGACGGCAATACATAGCACCATTATGTTGGCGCGTCCAGTATGCTGGGTCAGTGGCGTAGCGTCGATGCCACAGAACCGCTCATTGATAAATAACGACGATAGCAATGATGATAGTAGTAATGATGAAACTGGCTTTGGGGTGGTTGGTATCGATGCAGACCGACAAATCGTTTGGCAGACCACCATGCCTGAGCGTGTCCACGATATCGTTGTCCAGCCAATCCCTAATATTCAAAATAGACAAAACGATCAAAACAGATTAAATGCTCATAACTGTCCACGCGATGTTGTGGTGCTGGGTCGCCGCCCCAGTGAAAAGTTTTGGGTATTAGATACGTCGATAGGGCAAGTAAAATTCGCTATTACAGCGGCTGATAATCGCCATTTTTATGGACATGCTTGCTACAGTTTGGACGGCTCAACGCTATACGTCACTGAGAATGATACGATAAGCTTGGCGGGTAAAGTCGGTATATACGATGCTCGTAATAATTATAGCAAAGTAGCCGAGTTTGACACGCATGGTATTGGGCCACATGAGTTGATCATGCATCCAGATGGCGAGACGTTGGTCATCGCTAATGGCGGTATCAAAACAGAACAAGCCTCTCGTGAAGAGTTGAATCTCGATACCATGCGTCCATCTTTGGCTTATCTTAATCGTCATGACGGGACGCTGCTTGAGCAAATTACTCCTGAGCACAATCAGATGAGTGTGCGCCATTTGGCCATACATGACGATGGCACGGTGATGGTTGGTATTCAGTTCCAAGGTGAAAAACATATCAATGTGCCGCTAGTCTTAACCCATCATCGTGGCGACTCTGACTTTAAACCCTTGATTATGCCCAGCAATCAATGGCAACGCTTCTATCAGTACATTGCCAGTGTCGCGGTTGATAGTGAGCGCAATCTGTTGTGTGTGACCACACCAATTGGCGGCTGTGCGGCGATTTATGATTTAAACACACGTATGCTGATTGATGCTGTGCGTTTGCCAGATTGTGCAGGAGCCTCGCTATTCGCGGGTCAGGTATCTGGTCAGGCCAAAAACAAGGATGGAATATCAGGTTTTATCGTCAGCGACGGGCACGGGAAACTGACAAGATTGTGGGTCAATACGCTATCAGTAGAGACATCGGAGGTAGCAGAGTTAGATTCCAAGAATACAGCTGCTATTATTGTGCAGGACAGTCAGATACATAATATGTCTTTTGACAATCATCTGCAGGCAGTCTTAGCATAAGTGGTATAAAAGGATAAAATCACGATGCCGCAACCGAGTACGTCGCTCGTATTAGATTTGGCCAGACAACAGCTGGCACAAGCGGGTATTGCGCTACACGTGAGTAAAAAACGCGTCAAAAATATAAATTTTCGCCTAAAGCCTTATGCGCTTATGGTTTCTGTACCGATGTCTATCAGCGCCAGCCAAATCGCTCAAGCTGTCGATAAGCGTGTCTCATGGGCGCTAGACCACCATCCGCAAGTATTGGCACGCTACCATCGCAACCAAACCCCGAAACCTGAAACTTCAAGCGTAGACAGCCCCGTTAGCTTGTGGGGTATCGTACAATCGTTCACCCTCAGTCACGATGAAAAAATGGCTTATTATCGGCAACAACTTACGGAAGTAAATCCGACGCTATTCGCTAAGTGGCAGCCAATAGTCGGTGCTACCGCTAACGAAGTACGACTGAAAAAAATGCATACGCGCTGGGGCAGTTGTAACACTCGCGCGCGCCGAATTTGGTTGTCCGTGTATCTTCCTGCTTATCCGATTGAATGCACCGAATACGTCATCGTCCACGAGCTGTGTCACCTGCATCATGCCAATCATAGCAAGGCATTTTGGCAGACGGTAGCAGCAGCGATGCCAGATTATCAGCAGTGGCACAATATGCTGGCGGGTAAAACGGGTCAGTTAGACTAAAGGTCTCACGCAAATCATATAAAGATAAGCGCGCAGCCTGATATGATAAATGCTCATGGTACACCGCCTGTTATTTAAATAATCAAGCCAGATACAAGGATGTCAGATGAAAAATGTCAATCAAGCCGAATTTTGGCAGCAGCGTTATGAGACTGGTAGCATACAGTGGGATATGGGACAGGTGTCACCACCGCTAAAAGCTTATATCGACCAACTGCCAGCCACTGCGAAAGATCAGGCCATTTTAGTGCCGGGTGCAGGCAATGCGTATGAGGTAGGTTATCTACATGAGCAGGGTTTTACCAATGTTACGTTGGTCGATTTCGCTGCTGCGCCAATAGATGCCTTTGCCGAACGCTATCCTGATTTTCCAGTTGCGCATCTAATTTGTGCAGATTTTTTTCATTTATCAGCCGAGCAATATCAATTTGATTGGGTACTCGAACAGACGTTCTTTTGTGCGATAAATCCGTCACGTCGTGATGAATATGTCGAGCAGATGGCAGCGTTATTGAAGCCGCAAGGCAAGCTGGTTGGCCTACTTTTTAATGTGGATTTTGGGCGTGATGAACCACCGTTTGGTGGCACAATAGAGGAATATCAGCAGCGCTTTGAGGCGTATTTTGATATAGAGATTATGGAGGCCAGCTATAATTCGCATCCTGCACGCCAAGGCAGCGAGTTATTTATCAAGCTGCAAGCGCAGTAATCTCACGCTTGATATTGTCCCGTGCTTGCTTTTCTAATCGCTCAAAGTAGTATTCAGTCAGATACAGTTTTGAGTGCGCCAACAACCCTTTTAGCACGGCTGTTCGCCCGGTACGGTAATCCGTAACTGGCACGTGTGCGTACTCTTGACGTACCGCAGAGGCGTACTGTGCATACTCAGACCACGCAGTACCCAAAACGCTTAAATCCATATCTAACAAATAAGCCGCGTCGCTGCGTTTATTAGCGTCCATTAATTCATCAAGTTGATGGGTAGCCGTCATCATGATGAGCACGTAGATACGTTGGCATTGCTCAGTAGTCAGATAAGGACTTAACGATTCTATGGCATATTCTGCACTTTTTAGCTCATTATCTGAGCGCGTCGGCTCGTATATCACATCGTGATAATACAGTGCTAAAGCAATAATATGCGGCGCATTAAGGTGCTGTTTAACTCGCTCAAACTGGGCAAACAACTGCTCAATATGGCGCAAGGTATGATAAGCGCGTTGAGGTTCGTTGTAGCGGATAGCGACCGCTTGCCAAAGCGCCTGTGCTTCCTTTGAATCGATATTATTGGCAATGGCAGCTAAGTGTATGGCGAAGCGCTGACCAAGGTCGGACGTTACGTGCGAGATATCATTCACATTTATTCTCACTTGTTTAGCGCCTCATAATCTCAACCGTTCACTCAGCCTTGATTAGCCGCTTCTTCGAAGGCTTGTTTAAATACCTTGCCCATTAAATTTACATCGTCGACACGCGCATAATTCAAGCGGGTGACAAAGGCGATATGGCGATGTGGGCCTTTTTCTGCCAACGGTATTGCGACCGCATTTTGGTTTTGTAGGTGCAATTGATCCAGCGCCATTTCAGGTACTAAGGTCGTACCCATATTGGCGAGTGCCATCTGAATGAGGGTATTGAGACTGGCGTCAGAAAAGCTCGACTTCATCTGCGCTCGATCAAAATGACATACCGATAGCGTCTGATCAGTCAAACAATGTCCTTCACCTAACAGCATAAGATTGGCCGTAGCGAGCTCATCAGAATTAATGGTATCAAGCTTGGCATGGACATCGTCTTTTGGGAATACCGCAAAGAAGTCTTCACTCCAAAATTCAAAACTGTGCAAGCCGTCTACGGCATAGGGTAGCGCAATGATTGCCGTGTCAATATGACCATAGCGCACTTGCTCGAGTAAGCGTTCGGTTTGCTGCTCGACGATGGTCATACGAAATTCTGGATAATTGGCTCGCAGCGCCGGTAGAACTTTTGGCAGCAAGTAAGGAGCAATCGTTGGGATGATGCCCACGGTCATCGGATAGGCAAGCGGCGTTTGATGACTGTGCGCACGGGTGGTCAAGTCGCTCACTTCAGAGAACACACGCTGCGCCCGCGTGAGGATGTCTTGCCCAATAGGGGTAATGAGCACCTGCTTGTTATTACGCTCAAAAATCTGCGTGTCTAATTGTTTTTCTAATTCTGCGATACCTAAGCTCAGCGCAGACTGCGAAATATTACAGTCTTCCGCTGCCCGTTTGAAATGACGATGTTTAGCGACCGCTAAAGCAAATTCAAGTTGACGTAAGGTAATCATAAGACCTCTTTTATTGTTGGTTTTTATGCAAGTGATGATACTTATGTCTCTTGGTCATTATCGAAACTTACCGATAGCGCACTGATGACAGGAAGTAGATAGAATAGTTTAACAAGTTTAATAAAACAAAACATCACATTAAAAACTTTTAACTGGATTAACCATAGAATTCGCGTATAGTTTGTCAGGTAGCCCAGATAGTTCAAGGCTTAATGGAAACAATCAAATAAATAATCACAATTTTATTCAATCATACTTAATCAAAAAAGGAGCCAATCATGGCGTCTATTATCAATCAAGAAATCCCAGAATTCTCAGCAGATGCATATGTAAACGGTGAATTCAAAACCATCACTTCAGAAGACGTAAAAGGCAACTGGGCGATTTTCCTATTTTACCCAGCTGACTTTACCTTTGTTTGCCCAACTGAACTTGAAGACATGGCAAACCATTATGAAGAGCTTAAAGGTTTGGGCGTAGAAGTGTATTCAGTATCGACTGACACTCATTTCACGCACAAAGCATGGCATGACTCTTCAGAGGCTATCGGTAAAGTGACCTATCCAATGATCGGTGATCCTACTGGTAAAATCACTCGTGGTTTTAACGTGATGATAGAAGAAGCAGGTTTGGCTGAGCGCGGTACTTTCTTAATCGATCCAGATGGTTTGATTCAAGTTGCTGAGATTCATGCTGGCGGTATCGGCCGTAGTGCAAAAGACATGCTACGTAAAGTAAAAGCAGCACAGTATGTTCGTGAAAACGACGGCGAAGTTTGCCCAGCAGCTTGGGAACAAGGCGGCGATACATTGAAGCCAAGTCTTGACCTAGTGGGTAAAATCTAAGTCAGTAAAATCTAAATAGTTATCTAACTATTTAAAGAGAGGTAGCGCTGTTTTTATTATTTTTTAATTTGAACCAGCGCTATAAATAAAGACCCCATCAGCTTACGTTGATGGGGTCTTTTTATGTTGACAGTCTATATTTTTATTGTTGTTTGTCGATAATAGATGAACGATTACGCTTGAGATTGCATTTTATTTTTATCTATGGTTTTGTAAATCTCATCTTTGAGCTGGAGCTTGCGCCGCTTCATTTGTTCGATTTCTTCATCGCGGCTGGCGTGTTTGACCACGTCATTTTCGAGCTTGTTGATTTGCCTATCCAGCGTGGTGTGTTCATCGAAGATACTCGCAAAGTGCGTATTTTTTTGTTTGAGCTCATCGATGATGTCGCTGTGGTCTTGCCATTTATCAGTCATGGTCATGTTGTCATCCTTGTTATTTAGCGTGTGCTTAACATAAGCAGTGACGCGTTGTGGTTAAGGCAGATTATGATTGTGAGACTTGTTGATTATAAAATTAAGATTTATAAAACTAGGGCGTGTCATCATTTAGATTGTGAGGCTTAAAATGAGGAAAATTGCAGCCAAACAAGGAAGGAATTGCCGTAAATATGAACATATTGACAAGATTTCTGACGATGTTTGACTAAATTTAGCCATTTTAAGACCACTAAATGTATCAATGTGCTAATTGATGACATTCCCTAGATGTAAGAAATTTTTAGCAGTAATTTTAGGGCGTCTCCTCAATCTGAATGAGTATGCTCAGATGAGATCAAAATGAAGATACGCCCTAATAAATGAAGCATTAAGCGTGAGATTGCGTTTTGTTTTTATCGATTATCTTATAAATCTCATCTTTAAGATGTAGCTTGCGCCGCTTCATTTGTTCTATTTCATCATCACAGCTGCTATGTTTTATTAAATCCTTCTCAAGATAATTGATCTTTTCATCAAGCTGAGTATGCTCGGCAAAAATACTCGCAAAATGACTGTCTTTTTGCTTAAGTTCAGCAATGATTTCTTTGTTATCTGTCCTTGTATCAGTCTTTCTCATCTGGTCATCCTTGTTATGAAGCGCAAGCTAACGATTAGCATCAGCGCATTGTCGTTAAGATCTATGATTGTGAGACTCGATTATTATTGAACCAAACCGCTATTACTCTCAATAGTGATAAGGCTTAATACAAGCAAAAATAGCCTTTAATAAGCATGCATAAAAGCCAGGTTTCCGCTAGAAAACAGTAATTATTCCTATTGCTCTTACTCGATTGTAGCGAAAAAACCCTGTTGATACTATGAGAATAATCTTCTTGTAAGTTTAAATTTAATTAAAAATTACAGTTAATGATTGGTTTTATAAAACATAAGATTTGGGTTTCTCAGCTTGCTCAAACTCATGAAACCTATGATAATAGGGACATCGAAAGGTACAAGCCTTATCCAAACAACACTTTAAACAATATTACTGACTCCAGATTTTCCATCTTTACATGCGCAACCACTTAGTTGCCGTTACATATTGAATAATAATGAGGAACAAATATGATAGATCAAAGTTTATTAGATGCTGTCAAAAGCTATAGCGAGAATATGACCCGTCCCATTACCTTTGTATTGGGTAGTGGTGAACATGCAAAGCGCGCAGAGTTGATTGATTTTTTGACCAAAATTGCTGGTACGACTGACAAGATTAATTTTGATGTCGACGCTAATGACGACAGCTTACCGAGTCCCATTAGCTTTAAAGTCGTCAGTCATGCTGATGACGCGTTGACTGATACGGGTATCGTCTTTAGCGGTATTCCTGGTGGTCATGAGTTTACCTCGCTTATCTTGGCAATCTTGCAAGCGGGTGGTCATACGCTAAAACTAGACGAAGGCATTCAAAAGCTGATTAAGCGTTTTAATAAGCCACTACAGTTCCAGACTTACGTGTCGTTATCTTGCCACAGTTGCCCAGAAGTCGTGCAAGCGTTGAATCAATTTGCCTTATTGAATGACGACATCAGTAATGAGATGATCGACGGCGCATTGTTCCAAGAGCAAGTAGAAGCAAATAACATCCAAGGCGTACCAGCGGTATTTTTAAATGGCAAACCTTTTGCTAATGGTTTGATTAATACGGCCAAGTTGATTACCAAGTTGCAAGAGCAGTTCCCTGACTTGTTGGCAGAGGGTAGTGCAGACGATGCTGAGCAATTAGAGCAGCAAGATGTCACCATTATCGGTGCAGGCCCTGCTGGCGTTGCCGCTGCTATCTATACCGCGCGTAAAGGCCTAAAAGTGACCATGGTCGCTGATCGTATCGGTGGGCAGGTCAAAGATACCCAAGATATCGAAAACTTGATTTCTGTACCATTGACGACAGGTACGCATCTATCAGCAGACTTTGTCAAACATCTAGGCGAATACAATATCACGCTGAAAGAGCACGTCAGCGTTAAAGAAATTGGCGAGACCAAAGATGAAAACTACAGCATTCATCTCAACACTGGTGAGACGTTTGAGACGCGTAGTATCATCCTAGCGACGGGTGCTCAGTGGCGTAAGCTTGGTGTACCGGGCGAAGAAGAAAACATTGGTAAAGGCGTGGCTTACTGTGCGCACTGTGATGGACCCTTCTTTAAAGGTAAAGAAATCTCTGTCATCGGCGGTGGTAACTCCGGTGTCGAAGCGGCGTTAGACCTTGCGGGTATCGTGAAGCATGTGACGGTGCTTGAGTTCGCTGATGACCTAAAAGCGGATCAAGTATTGATTAACAAAGCAAAAGAAAAATCAAACATTGAGTTCATCACTGGGGCTGCAACCAAAGAGATTAAGGCTACTGATGGTAAAGTCAGCTCTATCGTCTTTGAAGATCGCAAAACAGGTGAAACTCATGAGCGTGATTTGTCCGGTGTCTTTGTACAGATTGGCTTAGTCCCTAATACTGGATTTATCAAAGGCTTTGTTGATTTAAACCGCTTTGGTGAAATTGAGATTGATGAGCGCTGCCGTACAGATCGCAAAGGTATCTTTGCTTGTGGTGACGTCACGACTGTGCCATTTAAGCAAATTAACATTGCGATGGGCGAGGGTTCAAAAGCGGCGTTGAGTGCTTTTGAGTACTTGGTCATGCAGTAGATTATTTAGCTTTAAAGTTAGTTTGAGAAGCCACCTCTTTTGAGGTGGTTTTTTTGTGGAAAATATTTTAGTGCTTGTAAAAATTTATGGATTAACTTATGTTTGGTAAAATTTTTACGAAAACCTTAAAAGTGAAAAAAATATATGACTATCAAAAGTAATACTTGGGTTAAAGGCTTAGTTTTCACATTTTTAATATTCAACGTGACCAATGTTTATGCAGGGCAAACTGTCAATGAAATTATCAAGGAATACTATCCTATCTACAATAAGGCTAAGCAGTGTCAAGGTATTATTGCACCCTCAGGGTCTTCTAATGGTTCAGCTGAAGAACTGGAGTTTACAGGTTATTGCATTGAAATCGACAGACAAAAAGTAATAGAAACTGCTAAAGGTAAGCGTTTGTATGTAATGGTGAAAGGTGACGCTAGTTTTAACAGGGATGGTGAAGCCTTGGAGTATACCGACACTCGCTTTGACAGTGGTTTGGTCGGTATGTTTGTTCTAAAGCCACAAGGTAGTAGCTGGCAAGTAGAATCAGCAAATCCTACCATTAACGCTGGAAGTTTTGGTTTCGGTCTTTCTAAATGGCGTTTACAGAAGTTCGGACCGAATGCGTGGGGGTTTTTAAATAAGCATAGCAACGTAATCCAAGGGTACTACAACGATTACCTAGTCATATTAATACCCGATGGAGGAGGTATCAAAGAGAGTTGGATAGGCATGGATCATAACAACGAAGACGTTGGGAAATGTGAAGAGGACATGTCAGAGTGCGATAATACCAGAACTACCTTTACTATCGATAGTCATAAAACCGTTAATGGGTTTTATCCTTTAGAAATAACACTCAATGGACTCGTGAAAGGCAAGAAATATAATAACGCTACTTATCCTATTAATTATCAAAAAGACAAAGGATACACGCCCTCTAAGGACTATCCACTACACTATAAGTATTAGACGATTGTATAAAAATATGACAGGATCTATGTGATAAACATATCAGCTGTCGAAAAATAACAGAATACGTAAGCCTCCAGGAAAAGACAAAACATGGCAAAATCTAAAATATCAACAATAATTTTCAGCACTGTTGGTGCGATTATGTTTATGAGCTTATCAAATGTTGCCTCAGCAAAAACCGTCAATGAAATTATCAAGGAATACTATCCTATCTATAATAAGGCTCAACAGTGCCAAGGTATTATAGCTAATAACGGTTCTAGAATTGATGAGGACGTTTACCTAAAAAGTGGCTACTGTATTAAGATTGATAGACAACTAGAGGTAAAAACCAAGCAAGGCAAACGTTTATATGTGGTAGTCATTGGAGAGGTATCATTTAATAAAGAAGGCGGAAATGATTCTGGATCTCATGCCGATACTGGACTAGTCGGTATGTTTGTCCTAAAGCCACAAGATTCAGGCTGGGAGGTGGAATACGCTAATCCAGTGATGAATGCAGGTGCTTCTGGTGGAGGACTAAAAGACTGGAAGCTGATACAAGTCGCCCCTGATATTTGGGGATTTATTAATATTCATAGTGATTCGCACGGTAGTATGTCGTTTTCTGAATACTTGTTACTAGCGCCAGACCATAAATCAGGTAAGATAATAAAAAGCCATATAGGGGGAAAGTCTACATTTTCTAACACACCAACAGCACCATCTGGCTGTAGTAAAGATAGAAAGGTAGAATATTGCACATTATTGAAAGCCAAACTCAATATCGATAAAACGACGCTGATAAATGGTTTTTACCCGCTAGAAATTACAGTCAATGGTCATGAGTATAACTATAACGGTTCAGAAAAAAAGACCTATAACAATCAGGTCTATACAATAAAATACGAGCCAAAAAAAGGGTATCAAGCACCTAAAAATTATCCACTACAGTGATGTCATCTACAGCTAGTTAGGTGTTTCATTGAGAACTACCGTCTCATCATGATTCTTATTGATGGCATAGCAACTTACTATACATGGAGTTGTGCTAATGACCTAAAACGCCATTCAAAGATAAAATCTCACCTGCTTCATCTTCTTTGATGACGCGTGTCTCTTTTAACGCTGAATCGATCCAAGCTTGTATATGAGGATTGTTTAACATAGTCTCACAATACTGTTTGGTCGTTGGTTTTAATACTATGTCAGAGGCATCAGTATAAGTCTGCAAGCGTAGCACTACTGGCGCAAAAAAAGCATCGGCAGCCGTAAATTGACCAAATAGATAACTGTTTTTTGAGCGATTTTTTAAACAATCCGCAAAAATCTCTTCGACACGAGCAATGTCAGTCAGGCAAGCAGCGCTGGGTTGTATCCTTGCTGTAGCTCGGATATTCATCGGCATGTCACTACGAATGCCCATCAGCCCTGAATGCATTTCGGCGACGATACTTTGGCAGTAGGCGCTATTTATTCTGTTGCTATTATCAATATTGGACTTATTCAGTCCTATCCAAATATCCAAGTTTGTCAAATAATCATTGGCGTGAATGGCAATCGCTAAAGTATCCCATACCATAACTCTTTCATCATTCTCGCCATAGACTAAAACGGGTACTTTACCTGTTGGCGCATGCTCATCGAGAATCGGTGTCGCTGAGGGATGAAACAGCTCAATCACTTGCTCTTCAAAATCAATATTAAAGGCTTTGAGTAATAGCCAAGCTCGTAATGACCAAGAGGAATAGTTTTTATTGCCGATGATGAGAAGTGGTTTTTGCATCATAAAATCCTATCAAATTATATAAATAAAATTTGATTATGTACCCAATGCTGAAAATTGACCAGTCTATAGTTTAGTAATCCCAATAAAAAATGCCCATCCAAAATTTGGACGGGCGTTTTTAAAACAGCGGTAATTGTATTTAGATCAATATCAATCGTCTAACAAATCCATGCGCTTAGCGGCTTCATAGATACCGGTTGAGCGATTACCAGTACGGCAAAATATCAAGACGGGTTGCTCGGCTTGATTAAAAAAGTCAGCAAACTCCTCGACGTGGTTTTGATTGAGCTCGCTACCAGCGAATGAGACTTCTTTATAAGCAAGCCCCGCCTCGGTAGCAGCGGCTTCGATATCAGCACTGGTCGGTTGTCCCGGTTCTTCGCCATCAGGACGATTATTGATAATGGTTTTGAAGCCGTTTTCGGCAAGCATAGGGACTTGATCAGGGGTAATTTGTCCCGTAATACTGATTTCGTGGCTCATAGGAGCTCCTTTTATTGTTTATATGAAAGAGTAAAATGTTTGTTATAAAAATACAGCATATAAGGGTAGGCTTATTGCAGTCATTTCTAAAGAGACCGTATGTAAGCGTTATAGTCGTTTTATAGCAGACCTTGCATCAATGCGCTTTGATACAGCAGTTTGGCACGTGCACCCGTACCACAAAACATCAATATGGGTTTTGGCATCGCGTGATAAAAGGCGGCAAACTGTTCTACAGTCAGCATACTCAGGCGTTCATCATCAAAGGGCAGATGGTGATAAGTCAAATTCGCTTTTGCCGTTGCATTAATAAAGTCGCAGCTGTTGGGCTGAGTGTCGACCTCGGCATCAGGGCGTATATTGAGCACTGAGCGATAACCCAGTTCCGCAATCTTGATGCATTGGCTCGGATAAATTTGCTTATAAATCGTTAAATCATTGGTCATAAAAGGGGTCGTTTGCGTTTATTAAGGAATGTAAAAAACAATAAGGCGTCAATTTGACGTTTAGAGGCTGTTTTATGTCGTTTTGGCTTGGTTTAGCTTGGCTTGTTGAGATTCAATTTAGTTATACAACAAGCTAGCATACTATACGCTCTATCATAACGATATTTTGTTGCAGACATCAATAGTGATTGTATGGTTGACGCAAATATTAGGGGATGTTCAATACGGCTTGAGTATTCAGCTTCAGTATTTAAATTAAATGTTCAACTTAAATATTCAAATTTGCTTTAGCTCATTGACGGCGTCCATGGTACTAAGATACACCTGTCCTGATAGCTCAGTGATCAGTGGGGTGTGCTCGATGATATCCATAACTGGGCCTTTGATAAAGCTAAAGTGTAAATGCTTGTCTTGTAGGGCAAGCTCTTGATTCAAGGTGCTGAGCATTTCTTGCGCAGTCAGATCAATGTGGTTGACAGCAGACATAATAAGAACCAGCTCATGCGCTTCTGGATACTGTTGTAAAGCATTTAAAATACGCCGATGTACCGATTCGCTATTACCAAAGAACAGACTCTCATCGATACGTAGCATCAATAAATTATGAAAAGTGACAACATCGTGACGATTGATATTGCGAAAGTGGCCCGTGCCAGCCAATTGACCAACGATGGCGACATGAGGTTGGCTCGACTGCCAGATGAGACTGGCAAATGACACCATGAGACCGATGACAAGGCCAGTATTTAGCCCAAATATCAGTACCCCAGTAAACGCGGCGATAAAGCTTGCCCCATCTAAGCGATCTCGTTGCCAAGCGGACTTTAAGGTGGCAATATCGATTAAACCAATGATGGATGCCATGATGGTTGCGCCAAGTAAGGCGTAGGGTAGCGGGGCGAGCGCATTGCTAAATGCTATCAGCGCTAAAACCATGACCAGTACCGTCATGAGGCTGGCAAGTGGCGTCTTGGCACCTGAGTCAACGTTGATAGCCGTCCGTGAAAACCCACCTGCCACGGCAAAGCTCTGAAACAATCCGCCGGAAATATTGGCGAGTCCAAGCCCCGTTAGCTCACGATTGGCATCAAACTTCTCACCGCGCAGCCGCGCATAAGTACTGGCGACGGAACTGCTGGAGACAAAGATAATAAGCGCCATGAGTCCTGCAGTTGGTAAGAGTTTAAGTGCTTCTTGGATATCTGGTAGATGGGGCAGGGTAAAACTCGGTAGCCCTTGCGGAATACTACCGATAGTGGCGACGCCACGCGCATCCCAATGCAGTGCCATACTGAGTAAAATGGCAATTCCCAGTAAAATAAGCGGAAACAAGCGCTCCGCCCATTTGGCAGAGGAAGAAGACAGCCACGTTCGCCACACCCATTTGCTACCGTAGCGATTCGTGAATAAGAGAGCAAAGGCGATCACGCCAATCAGTAAGGTCAGCAGGTGTAGCTGGCGCGCATATAACTGCATGGTCGATAGATAGCTAATTAGGCTACTACCTGCTATCGGAATATCCGTTAAGTATTTTAGCTGACTGACGAAGATAAGAACCGCCGCGCCGCTCACAAACCCTGCCGATACGCCGCGGCTGATAAACTGCATAATCCAGCCAAGCTTGAGCCATCCTGCGATCCAAAGCAGAGACCCTACCATCAGTGCCAATAAACTTGCCATTAGGGCATATTGTTCCGGGCCCCGATCAGCGTAAGGCAACAAACTACTGGCAGTCATAATAGCGGTGATGGCAACCGGTCCTACCGCTTGCACATTGCTAGAGCCGAGCCAAGCGTAAACGATGACAGGCACAATCGCTGCGTATAGACCGTAGACGGGTGGTAAGCCTGCAAGTACGGCGTAGCCAAGACTCTGCGGTATCACCAGTACGCCCACCACCAGTCCAGCGATGACGTCAGTCGGCAAGGCAGCCAGCTGATACTGGCGCAGCCAAATGGGAATGAGGCGAGCGGCGATAGAGGTCATATCAATACATCATCACAATAAATAAAGTTAAAAACAGCTAAGAACTCAATAACCAGTTATGCATCTGTTTTGGCACAAAAGCGCTCATACAGTAAATGTAGCACCGCCAAAGCGTCGTCGCTGGCGATACTATAATAGATTTGCTTGCCGTCGCGCCGTGTCGTGACCAGCTCATCCTTACGCAAGATACCTAACTGCTGTGATAAGCTCGGCTGCCCAACACCGACCAAACCCTCAAGCTCACTGACGCAATACTCGCCTTGTGTCAGCTGACAAAGAAGGAGCAAGCGATCAGGATGTGAGAGCGACTTTAATAATTGGCTGGCTTGCATAGACGCTTTTTGCATTTGTTTGGCAAGATCTATCGGTGCAAAGTCTGCGTTACTATCTGACGCAGACTCGATAGTACGGTCAGTAGAGCTAGCCAATGCTGAGGTGGAAGTTGTCAGAGTAAGCTCCTTATATAAAACCGCGATAGAGGTCGTGCGGCTTGTATAAAAGTAATGTGTGATTACCGTTAATTATCAATGATATCGCAATCCATAGCAAGTTATCATTATTTACATTATATAAATTGATAAATTGTATGACGGTTGCTATATTGGTATTAACGTTACGAAAGCATATTAGGACAGGTTTAAAACCTGAAGGCTAATGTCGACATTGTTCTTGATGTTGCCGTCAGCGTTAAGATTAACGGCAACTATTTATAACCATTTTCAAGATGTGTTCGTTTACGTATTAAACATTGTATATGACCACCCATTATACTGAAAGAATGGGTGGAAGATTGACATCATCCTATAAAAACAGAGAGGCGGCCATGCAAGTTCATTCGTTCTTACATAGCGACACCGAGACTTATACCCATGTACTCGCAGACGTTCAGCAGCAGCTGTGCGCCATTATCGATCCGGTATTGGACTTTGACTCAAAGTCAGGACGTACGAGCACCAAGAGCGTAGACGAGGTCATTGAGTTTGTACGTGAGCACGGTTGGCAACTGCTGTATGTCATCGAAACCCATGCGCATGCCGATCATCTCTCAGCAGCTATCCATGTTAAAGAAAATCTCGGCGGAGAATTGGTCATCGGTCAACATATTACCGAAGTACAAAAAATATTTAAGCAAATTTTTAACTTTGATACTAGCTTTCGCACCGATGCCAGCCAATTCGATATTTTGACCGACGAAGGCGACACGTTAGCGCTTGGCGATATTACGATCACAGCCATGTATGTGCCCGGTCACACACGGGCGGATATGGCTTATCTGGCGGCTGACAAAGAAAAAACAGTGGTCTTCGTTGGCGATACCTTGTTCGCGCCTGACGTCGGTACAGCACGCTGCGACTTTCCCGGTGGCGATGCCAAAATGCTCTATCATTCTATTCAAAAGCTACTCGCGCTCGATGATAATACAGTCATCTATCTGTGTCATGACTACCCAGGCCAAGGACGCAAGCACTGTCCAACCACTACAGTAGCGGCGCAGAAGCTAGGAAATATTCATGTGAAAGATGGTATCAATGAGGCAGAGTTTGTGCAGATGCGTGAGCGCCGCGATGCAACTCTTGAGATGCCGCGTCTGATTATCCCGTCTGTCCAAGTTAATATCGATGCCGGACACTTTCCTGCACCGGAAGACAATGGCACGCGTTATTTGAAAGTACCGATCAATGTCCTTGGTGGATAAGCTAAATAGTGCTGCAATAAGTGATATTATCTGTGTCGATCCAGCGGTTCAGAGGCAACCAACTTGGGCAAATAGCTTATAGATAAAAATGCCAAAGTTGAATTTTTAAGACAATAAAACGATTAAAATAATTAGAAGAGGAGATATACAATGAGTGAGCAAAACTCGCACGTGGTATGCCCACATTGCCAAGCTACCAATCGCGTACCCGCTGCCAAGTTGGCGGCTGCTCCAAACTGCGGTAAATGTGGTCAGCCATTATTGACCGCTAGCCCGCATGAGCTAAACGGACAAAGTATTAATAAAGTTATTCAAAAAAATGAGCTATTGACTGTCGTAGACTTTTGGGCGAGCTGGTGTCAGCCTTGTATTATGATGGCACCGGAGTTCAAAGCCGCTGCTGGTCAGCTGCCGCAAGTAGTGTTTGCCAAAATCCAAACGGATAAATATGAGCAGGCGGCAGCGCCCTATAATATCCGTAGTCTACCGACGATGGTGGCCTTCAAAAACGGTAAAGAAGTGGCGCGTCAATCAGGGGCGCTTCCTAGCAATCAAATTGTCCAGTGGATAAGAAGCCTAAATTCTTAAGCATTGCTTAAGTTTTTACTCATAATGATTGGACACAAAAAAGCCAATACGCTATCAACGTATTGGCTTTTTTAATGCTGAAACAGTGGTATCTGCATACTATCAAAACGATAGCGAATAAGCATCAAGTGATTTTATTCACCATAAATCTTAACACCATTGACGAAGCTACAACGCTGAATACGGGCCGATTGGACAATCGCATCACGCTCACCATAAAGCCGTGATAGTTTGGCATCGCGGGCTTTGGTATTGTTGCTTTTGCCCACACCAAAACTGATATTCGGTGAGATGCCCCAGCGTCCTGCTGAAACTCCAACACCGACGCCTGACGCGGATAAGGTTGATTGCTCATTACGCGCGGCATCAACGTAACGATTGACGCGGGTGTACTCTTGGCTCAGTGCTTGGCAGTCATAGCTCTGATACGTACTTGGCGGCACATATTGCGGCGTGATATTACCAGTAGAGGCGCAGCCTGAGAGAGCCAACATACCGGCTGATGCCAAGAGTATCGCTATAGTAAGGTTTTTCATAATGGCTCCATAGGGCTAAGTAATGATAGGTGCAGTTGCTAAACTTTTAAGTCAAATAATCGTAATTGCTTTGCTAGGGCGTGTCTTCAATTTATCGATAGTCATCTAAATGGGCTAAATCTTGCCAAACATCGTCAAATAGCTGGTTAATATCTCGATATTATCTACGCTGTTTTTCTTGTTTGACGGCAATTTATCTCATTTTTATCACCATTTTTGCAATGAAGACACGCCCTAATAATTATTCGCTTGCAAATGATCCTTTTTAATAACGAACATGCCTTAAACAAGCATGCAAGGCATTGTATTTATTTAAGATAGCAAAAATAACGGGATTAAGATATTAAAAATATACGCCCTAGTAGCCGTTTATCTTGCAATCCCGCCATCACTTTATTCAAGCTCAGTCAGATATAGAGTGGCGATTAAAATAAATTATCAGGTTTGCTAAAGGCCAGTAATACAATGCCGATATAAGCCACGGCAGCGATAAGAATACCTATTTTGGTTTGCCCCGGTGTCGCGTGAGGATGAAAAGCTTTGATACTGGCGCTAATAGCCGCTACGAGTAGGATTATTTTGGCAAATACCCATTGTACTGGCGCATTGGCATTCATCAGTTGCATCAGCATCACGGCGCCTGACACGATGAGCAACGCATAGAGGACATGGGTGGCTATTTTGAACACGCGTGGCGCTCGTCGATTGGCGCTTAATGCCAGATAGCTTTGGTATAAAAATAGCACAATCACCAATACTGCCATGAGCATATGTAAATGTTTCATCGAGTGTCATTTCCTTTAACGGGGCAATTTGCAAGTTTGTAAAAAAGCACGCGATGTCAGCTGTTTAAGTGGCAAGCACATCGTGAGCAACGTGTTTCTAATAATTGTTATTTAACTTAAAAATTGGCTACAGCTTACCTAGCTTTTATTTTGTCCGGCACATAGCGGGCTATCAGGACTTTGACCTTGCCATTCGGTTGGCGTATAAGCATGAATCGCCAAGGCATGTACTTGACCACCCTGTGAGGTCAATAAGGCGTTAACCAAGCCATATATGAGCTGATGACGCGCGACCAAACGTTTGCCTTCAAAGGCATCGCTCACAATAGTCAGTTTAAAATGGCTCTCTTTACCCTCGAAATAACCTGCATGATTCATCGATTCATTGATTAATTCGATATGCTGCGGTTGTAAGCCCTGTAGCTCCTGATGGAGCGCGTCGGCAGTCGGTGAGTGGTTACTCATAAGAATCCTTTATTTTGTGAAGCTTAACAGTCTTTGAAGCAATATTTGAGACCGTATGATGACCATTATAGCAGACGCTGATAACTGTACAGAAAGCTATTAGACGGACCATAACACAGCCAATCGCTTTAAACTAATGCCGCCATTAAGTTGTCAGTCAAAAACCTAAAAAAGCAGAGTACAACCCATGGGCTGTACTCTGCTTTTGGTAAGCTATCAACCTCTATATAAGACATTGACAGCTGATAACTGACAGCCGATAACTACTAGCCAAAATAGCTATTAACGACGTGACTTTTGGTACAGTGGCATCACTTTAGGCATCAATGCTTGCAGTTGGCTAATGCGATTGCTACTGTTTGGGTGAGTGCTTAAGAATTGTGGTGGCTCGCCTTGACTGGCGCGCTGCATTTTTTGCCACAAGCTGATAGCTGCTTGCGGATTGTAGCCTGCACGTGCCATTAGCTCAAGACCGATTTGGTCCGCTTCCGCTTCTTGAGTACGACTGTGTGGACGACTCAAACCTAAATCCCCAGCGACGTTTGCTAGCTCAGCCTGACCTTGCGATAGCCCAAAGATACTCGCTGCGACGCCGATACCCGTCTGAGTAGCATACTCGCGTGACAGACGCTCACGTGAGTGCTCACGCAGGGCATGAGACATCTCATGACCCATAATCGCGGCAATCTCATCATCCGTCAGGTTTAGACGATCGATAATACCTGAGTAAAACATGATTTTACCGCCCGGCATGACAAAGGCGTTCAGCTCATTGGATTTAATGGTATGTACTTCCCATTTCCAATTAGCCGCATCAGGACGATATACACCCACTTGACCGATCAGACGGTTAGAGATGCTTTTTAAGCGATTGAGCTGCGCTTTATTGGTATCGAGCACGCCGCGCTTACTGGCCTCTTGCAAGTTTTTATTATAGCTTTGCGCTGATAGTTGCTGTACTTGTTCACTAGAGACCAAAAGTAGCTGTTGACGATCAACACCGACAGCACCAGTAGTGGTAGTGCTGGTACAGCCAGTCAAAGTAAGTGCCGACAATGACGCGGCCATCACGGTGGTGGTAAGTATTTTTTTCATAATAAACATCCTCGCTGTAAATGATAAAAAGTAAAGTTAAACAAAGTTAGTAGTAGCGGAGTAGTCCGGTAACAGCAGAGCGAATAGAAGGGCAGTTTATTATTGAAGTTTTACTACCGTCTACCAATCTACTTGATCAGTGAAATTTTACCCGAATGACAATAAGCCATAAGTATAATAATGTTAACAACCTAAAACCAAGGCAGAAAAAGTAACAATACAGCGTATGATTGTAAGTGGCAGTAATAAAGCGGTATTGATCAAATGAAATAGGTATCGACAAGAATGACGTCACTTTTATTCATTTTTCATCCTTTCATCTTTTTTCGTAAGACTATATAACAGCGGGTTGATAATGACTTGTTAATAGTCAGATTCGTGGCAGATAAAAAAACAAAGAGAAATAGTGGTTATTTTGCTATTATTTTATTAAATAATTTCAACAGTTCTGATGGCTGGATTGATTGTAAAATCAAACGTTTATGATAAGCGTGCATACAAATACAACCAAAAAACGCTGAGACTGAATAGAAATGTGAAAAAAGTGATTGACACACACAGAATATTTGCTAAAATAGCCAGCCTATCGAGACGTAGTAGTTAACAAGTTGTTAGCAACATTACGCTTTGATATTAAGCGGGAATAGCTCAGTGGTAGAGCATAACCTTGCCAAGGTTGGGGTCGAGAGTTCGAATCTCTTTTCCCGCTCCAAATATGGCTCGTTTAGAGCACTAAAGCCTCACTTCACAGTGAGGCTTTTTTTATGGGTAAAATTTGAGAGTGCTGTTAGGAGATGTTGAGCACTAAAGTTATTCCAGACCCTAATATCGATACATCACGCACTGCTGATTGTTTTTTCATAAAAAAAGCCGAGCAATTCGCTCAGCTTATCTTTAGAATCCAAACCTCAAACTGCTTACTTTTTCATAGACCATGCTACAGTTTTATTGCCGATCCAATTGACCCAGCTGACGGGGAAAAAGCGTAACTGCAGTCTAATTAAATTTGCCATGACACCTGGCACCACGAGGAACTCCCGTTTTTCTACGCCTTTTAGCATGGATTTGACCGCATCTTCAATTTTGAGCTCGCCTGCCAGCTTTTTCATACCGACGCCAGCTTCTGCCATGACACCGACTTCGGCTTGCGTGAGTGGTGTGTCTATCGGCGGCGGCGCAAAAACGGTGATGTCGATACCGAGTGGTTTCCATTCAAAGCTGATAGACTGCATCATGCCCCAGATAGCAAACTTGGAGGCGCTGTAAGAGCTGTAACCGTAGCTACCAGTAAACGATGCCATCGAAGCGGTCACCATTACTTGCTTGCCACGTGATAAGAACGGACGTATCGCTGCTAAGACGTTGCGCGTGCCAAATAGATTGATAGTCATGACACGCTCAAATTGCTCTTGACTCATGTCATCAAACGTCCAAGGACCTGTGATACCCACGAAATGCATCAAGATATCTGGCGCTAGCGTGTCGGCGGCAGTGGCCATTTGCTTGGTAGTCATCTCTGCATCAGTGACATCGAGCTTATAAGTTGCAATCGAGGCATCGTTTTTATTCATGGCTTGCAAGGCGGACACCGCCTTATCAAGCGACTGTACGTCGAACAATACTAGATTTGAACCTTGCTTGATTAGCTGCTTGGCGGTCTCAAAGCCGATGCCTGAAGCGGCACCAGTGATATAGACCGTTTTGTTTGTGAAGTAACCCATTAAGCGCTTTCCTTCTGTAATGAATTACTTCTTAAAGCCTCTGCCTGTAAGGTGCCGAACTTGGCTTCACCAATCAAATGGCTGACTTTATGACCGGGGATAAGCCAATAGGGAGTTGCTTCACTGCTTGAGGCACAGTTAGGAAAGTCGGGGTTTTTCGACGGACCCGCAATGGTTTTTTCGACGACCATAGAGATATATTGCTCATTACTGCCTTCTAAGGTGTTACCGTTTAAGATGACTTCCATACCAGTGCTTTTGGCATAATCACGGATAGCATTGACCTTTGAGTTCATAGGCGCATAAGCGTCTGCGCCGACGCCGTTTTCTGAAGTCACGCGTATGCCGTCTGGTACGCGCGCGACCAATGAATGGTTGCCTTCGGTATGACCGGGAGTATGCACCAGCGCCAAGCCTTCGCCCAGCTGAATGCTGCCAGTAAATTTAATGACTTTGGCAGGATCAACGCCGTCGATACCATTAGGGCAATACCACTCCGCCTGCACGGGCAGTAGGGCTGTGGCGCTAAGCCATTCTTTTTCGTGTACCAATAGCTTGGCATTGGGAAAGTAAGCGGGTCGGTCGGTCGTATCAGCCGTCGTGCCTAGCCATTGACGGACGTCTTGAGTATGCAAGTGATCGTAGCTGATGTAGTCAATATCTTCTGGGGCGAGACCCACTTCTGCTAGTGCCTGTGTGACGTCACGAGTGATGGGGGCGACCATGTTTTCGAGCGGTGACCAATTCGGCATCTTATTCGTTAGGCGTTTAAAAAAAGGCGTCTCACGGTCAGCATCGATGTCAGATGGCGAAAATAGCAAGGTCTTTAACTCGCCCAAAAAGTTACGGAACTGCACGATGAACAGACGATTGAGGATGTGAAGGTAGGGGAATTTATAAGTGCTCTGCGTATAGACGCCACTGTAGGCGTACCAAGTGGGATAGGGGACTCTAACCATGTCCGCACTTTGGTAAAACTGAACGCAGGGCTCATCGATAAAGCGCTCTCTAAATGCCAGTGCTTGCTTGCGGGCGATGTTGAGGCGCTCTTGTGGTAATGGACTTTGACGAATATCATCAAATTCGTGAATGGCTTTCATGCCGAGTGATGTTAAATCCATGTTGCATTTCCTTATGACCAATGGATAGGTTTCTGAAGATTATAGTAGCAACATTATTTTGTTCTTGATAGCAGTATTTAGAATACTGCTGGGTTTACCAAGTTTTATCAAGTAGGTTAATAAGGCATATTAAATAGTTCTATTGAGCGTATCAAAATTCATCCCAATAAGGGTTATCACCAAAACGTTCTGCAATAAATTCAATTAGATAGCGGCAGCGCTGTGATAAAAATCGGTTCTTTGGGTAAACGGCATAGGCATGGAGTGTGGGTAATTTATATTGCTTGAGAATAGGTACTAGCTCACCTTTGGCCAATCTTTTATAAGCGATAAAAGTCGGGATAAAAACGATACCGTGGCCTTTTACCGCCAAATCAACTAAGAACTCACCATTAGTCGCTTTGATCTTGGCATTAATAGTATGGTTATGTTTTTTTCCTGTCGCATCAGTCAGCTCGAGATTGCTGGTTTTACTAAGACCATACTGCAAAAACTCGTGTTCTTGTAGCTCTTCTAGTGTCTCAGGCATACCCATCTTTTCTAAATACTCAGGGCTGGCGCAGAGTGCATAACGAATCAGCGCCATACGCTTTGCTTGATAACTGGAGTCTTGTAGCTCCCTAATACGAATGGCCAACTCATATCCTTCTTCAATCAAGTCAACGTGTCGATCAGAAAAGTCTAATTCAAAGTTCAGGTTAGGATGCTGGTCGGCGTATTCTGCGATGACATCATTTAATTGCATCAGTCCAAATGACAAGGGCGCGGTCATTTTTAGCGTACCTTCAATACGCGTGGGGGCACCACTGGTTTGCTCATTGAGCGCATCCACCTCACTCAAGATATTGTTCACTTGCTGATAATATTGCTCACCAGCCTGCGTTAAGTTGGATTGGCGCGTGGTTCGGCTGATTAATTGGCTACCCAAACGTGTTTCCAAATCCTTTAAACGACGGCTGACGGCAGACTTGGCAATGTTTAGCTGTTCTGCAGCTTTAGTGATACTACCTGCTTCGACGATGCGTACAAACATCGCCATATCCTCTAGCTGTCCCATTATTGATGCCTCACAATTGTTATCAAAATCAGAACTCATATTTGTGATTATTGCCGTTTATCTAGGTTCAGTCAATATATACAATGGCGCTATTACTTAGTCAAACACTAACAAACACTTTACTGGAGAATACTTATGAACAATTTACAGAATCTTAGCGCACCAATTGGTCGCCTATTTTTATCGATGATTTTTATCTTTTCAGGCTTTGGTAAAATCTCAGGTTATGCAGCGACGCAAGGTTATATGGATTCGATGGGTGTGCCTGGTATGCTATTACCGCTAGTCATTGCGCTTGAATTGCTAGGTGGTATCGCTATTCTAATCGGCTTCAAAGCTCGTTTGTTTGCTGTCTTAATTGCAGGTTTCAGTATTTTATCAGCGTTTATGTTCCACCAATTTTGGTTGGATGAGTCACAAATGAACCCATTCATGAAAAACATTGCGATGGCTGGTGGTTTCCTAATGATATTTGCTCATGGTCCGGGGGCTTATTCAATTGATAATAGCCATACTCGCAAAACCTCAGTATAGTCATTGAAATTTCATCACAAAAAGGAGTCGCTATGAGCGCAGCAACGACCATTGCCTTAGTCATCGGTAGTTTGCGAGAAGAGTCGATTAACCGCAAGTTTGCAGAATATATTGTGTCGCAGTTGCCAGAAAGTGTCACGGTAAATGAAGTCAATATTGCAGACTTGCCCCTTTATAATCAAGACTATGATGACACAACGATTGAAAGCTATGAGCGGGTGCGTCAGCAAATTAAAGATGCTGATGCTGATGCCGTGTTGATGGTGACACCCGAGCACAACCGTACGATGCCAGCAGCGCTGAAAAATGTGATAGATATCGGTTCACGTCCGTATGGTAGTAGCGTCTGGACTGACAAAAAAGTCGCTGTGGTCACGGCTTCTCCAGGTACTTATGGTGGTAGAAGTAGTGGCCTTGATGTGCGCAAGAGTATGCAGATGCTATCCGCAAAAATGATGATTAGCCCTGAAGTTTACTTGAGTCATGCTACTGAAAGCCTTGATGAAGAGGGTGTCAGCAGTGAGCGCACGCAGAAGTTTTTGCAAAAATTTGCTAGTGAGCTGGCCAAATTTGCAGAAAACAGCGGTGTCTAATTCAGTACCTGACATCAGCGCCTCTAAGCATAGCGCGCACGGCAATAATCAACCAGCGCCGTTAAGTTTTTGGCAGCGTTATCAAGCGCCTGTTTTATTAACGCTGGTTGGCGGTGCTATTGATACGATTGGTTTTATCACCTTGTTCGGCTTTTTTACGGCCCATGTCACAGGTAACTTGGTGATGGCTGGTAGTGGATTGGTCAACGGTGAAGACGGGCTTTGGATCAAGCTTGCAGCTTTACCGTTGTTTATTTTGACGGTGATGGTAACCAAGGTATTTATCGATAAAAGTCATAAACCACAGTTGATGTTGAGCCATTTGTTTTTGGCAGAGGCGCTTTTCTTAACTGCATTTATGGTAGCCGGTCTATATTTCCAGCCTTTTACAGATGCTGGTGATATCACGGTTGCCATGACTGGCGGTTTAGGCTTGATTGCTTTGGCCATTCGCAATACAGCCAGTAAAACGGTGATCAAACATATGAGTCCGACGGTATTGATGACCGGCAACACCACACAGCTTGGTATCAATCTGACGGATTATTTGCGTAATCGAACGCCTGACAATGCCAAAAAACTGGTGAATAGCTCAGCGTTGGTATTGAGCTTTTTGCTGGGGGCGCTAGTGGGCGCGCTGTTATATCTCAAGTTGAGCTTTTGGGCCGTTGGCTTGTTCGTGCTACCCGTATTATATTTATCGGTTATGGCACGTGATAAAGACTTTTTAAGTCATATCGGTTAAGTGTTTTTACGCTATTAACAGTCGATCGCTGTTTGACTAATTGTTTTGAAGTCCATACCGTGCTAGCAGTATTGAAACTGTAAAAACAAAAAACGCCTTATCTAGCAGATAGGGCGTTTTTTGTTTTCAAGTTATAGTCAGTGAAAAGCAATATCGATATATCAGCAATACCGTCGCGCTTTTAAGATATTTTAACTATATATGGATTTCAGCATAGTAAACACTTAAGGCGTTGCGTTATGGAACACAGAGTTGTCTTGGTACTCTGGATGTTTATCAATATAAGCTTTTACATAAGGGCAAGTTGGTTTGACTCGTAGGTGCTTAGCCGCGGCATCGTCTAGGATAGTCTTGACTAAATAGCCTGCAATACCACGTCCGCCAAGCGCTTCTGGCACTTCAGTATGTTTATAATCAATGCCTTTTTCGCCTTGACTGGTAGTAAAAAACTCATAGTCTTCAAAGGCGATATGACCATCCACGTCAATTTCAAAACGTTGTTGTTCAGTGTTATCGACCACTTCATAATCCAATGGTTGCTTGGTTGACATACGTAAACTCCTTTGTATAGTAACGCTTATTTTTTTAGTGTTTTATTAATATTTTTGATTATCACTATTCAACAGACCCTAACGTTTCTGAGTCGCCCTCAATCATAGTAACAGTTAAAAATACTGTCTCTGTTATGATTATCTTACCTTATCTAAACCGCTTTATTGTTCTCTAAATTAGAATAGTCATTTGCGATTATCTTGGTTTATCTATGCTTAGACAACAATTATAATAGCTCCATTGTTTAAATACATTCACTAATAATAAATTTATAAACCTATTGATAACCAAGGATAACTTATGAAAACTATCTATCATGCAGCAGATTCTCGTGGCGACGCTAACCACGGTTGGCTAAAAAGCCGTCACACCTTTAGCTTCGCTAACTATCACAATCCAGAACGTATGGGCTTTGGTGCCTTGCGTGTGATTAACGATGACTTCGTTATCGGTGGTCAAGGCTTTGGCAAACACTCACACCGCGATATGGAAATTATCAGTATTCCATTGTCTGGCAAGCTTGGTCATGGTGACAACATCGGCAACAATGGCATTATTGAAACAGGTGAAATCCAAGTGATGTCGGCCGGTACTGGTATTACTCATAGTGAGATGAATGGGGATGACAAAGAAGACGTAAAATTCTTACAAATTTGGGTTATCCCAAACAAAATGAATGTTGAGCCTCGTTATCAGCAAGTACGCATGGATGAAATCATGCAGCCTAATGAGTTTAATCAAGTGCTATCACCAAATGCTGACGATGCGGGTGTCTGGATTCATCAGAATGCTTGGTTCAGCATGGGTGACTTTGATAAAAACGTGACGCAGACTTATGAGCTAAAAGACCCAAACAATGGCGTTTATATCTTTGTCATTAGCGGTAAAGTCGTCGTAAATGACAACACTTTGAATACTCGTGATGGTCTCGGTATCTGGGATACTAAGAACTTCACAATGGACGTCATCGATGACGCTAAAGTCCTATTGATGGAAGTACCTATGTAATTTTAGGCAACTTAGGTGGTTTCAGGTCGCCCTGAGTCTAGCTAAAAAAAACTAAATTGAATAACCAAGTACTACTGTGGTGGAACTTTGTTGCCGACAATAAAGCGGAAATTGAACAATCGATCATCGACTGGAACAATGGTCATGAACGCTTCGGTAATGTCGATTCTGATATGAAACGTCTACCGGCACCAGAACTACCAGAAGGTTTTAAAGGTTGAATTATGTAATAAAACTTATTTAATATTGACAACTATTAATTTTTTTTACAAAAAAGGAATAGGGATTTAATCCGTTGTTTCTTATAATAAAGCAGATTGGATTGGGGTATGATTGTTCACTAGCGCTCGTTAATGTGAATGCGACAATGTTAGTAAGTAATCACACCCATCTAACCTTTATCCTATTGGTCTCAATCAATTTATATAAACATCATGGAGAATGACTATGTCAGATTTACAGAAATTACATGAACTTGCTGAAAAGCGTCGTTCTATCTATGCGTTAAACGATCAATTACCAGTCGAAAAAGAAGAAGTGGTTAAATTGGTTGAGCATGCTATTTTACATACGCCCTCATCATTTAACTCACAATCAACGCGTATCGTTGTGTTGTTCGGTGACGATCACGAAAAACTTTGGGACATGACCGAAGAGACATTGCGTGATATCGTTGGTGACGATGAGAAGTTTGCCCCAACCAAGCAAAAAATCGGTGGCTTTAAAGCAGGCGCAGGTACGATTCTGTTCTTTGAAGATCAAACCGTGGTAAGAAACTTACAAGAAGCAGCGCCATTATACGCTGACAAATTCCCTATCTGGGCAGAGCACACCAGCGCAATGCATCAGTACGTTATCTGGACAGCGCTTGCTAGCATCAATGTCGGTGCGAACTTGCAGCATTATAATCCAGTAATCGATAACAAAGTTTCTAGCACTTGGAGTATTGACGACCATTGGGATCTAACGGCACAAATGGTATTCGGTGGTATCGAGCAGTCAGCAGGCGACAAAGAATTTATGCCTGTTGAAGCGCGTATGAAAGTATTTGGTTAAGCCATTGTATTTAGCTAAAATGTAGATAAATAAGAATAAAAAAGCGCCGCCCAACCATCCGTTGAGCGGCGCTTTTTCTGTTTGAAGATTATCAATTAATCGTCGTGCAAATGATTGATAACTACTAATGAGCTGCTACTTATACTTGCAGTGAATGACTATTTACGTCGCATCAGGCTGTTGGCGACCCACGCTGGACCAATTAATAAAAACTGTAAATCTTCAAAAAATGAGGGTTTTTTGCCTTCGATTTTATGACCGATAAACTGCCCAATCCATGCAACGATAAAGATAGCTGCCCAAATTTTAAAGCCTAAAGGGAATAACGTCATCACAGAAAGACAAATGAGAATAAACATGCTCATGGCCAAAAATAACGGTGTCGAGAGTTGCATATAAAACAGAAGCACTAAGGCGCTAAGCACTAGAGTAAACCAAACTGATAATGACATGCCCATTCCTAACAGGCTGACAAAAATAGTGGGGACACAGAGCCAATGGAGTTTTTTGTTCACTAGGTTTTGATGACTGACAGCATACTCACTGAGCCATTGCTCAAGGGTGCGTTTAGACATCTTCTTTTGATGAGTGCGAGACATACTAACCTTCGTGTTAGTAAATGGATGACTGGTAGTCGTTCAATGAATGAATCTAACGACGACTACCAGTTGTAGCACTAATCTGCGCAATCTACCATTTTATCTGGTAACCCGCGCAGTCGAGCCGCTTATGTTATCGAGTTTAAGCGGATCCATTTTATGCTAATAGTCGTTGCTCGCTGCGATACCATTCATAAAGACCAACGAAAGAGTTGACTTGGTAGATGATGGTTTGAATGGCAAAGATATAGTTGCCTGACATGAGGTTCACAATCAGCCAAACAAAATTCACGATAATCCATAGCCACCAGCTAAAAGAATAACGCAGAATCATTGCGGCTTGTGCAGTAATAGACAATACAAAAGCAATGACATTAATCCAAAAGAAGGAGATAAAGCCTAAGAATAGACTGTTATCATCCTCTACCACGGCATAGCCATAATTCGCCAGCAAATCATTGACGGTGGGGAAGAGTACCAAACCGATAACAATAAATGCAGCGGTAATCAACCAAACCACTTTGCTAGCAGATTTTGGGATCATGTCGCCATCAGGGTCAGTGTGCTTTGACCAATAAAAGATACCGTATACATGGGTAAAGAAGTTAAATAATGGTGCTAACATTAGGCCGACTGCCCCCGAAGTCGCTTGTACTACGACTTCGCCAGCGGTTGCGCCCATACCAAAACCATTGCCCATGACGTTTTTTCGGAACGACAGCGATACCACACAGATCAAACCGATAAATGAAACCGCCAAATAAAACCAATCAAGGGTGCGATGTTCGGTAGTGAGCCAAAACCCTGCTGATAAGGCAATAACGCCGCAAATAAACCACGTTATGATCCATTGTAGCGCCCATTTTCCAGTAATATTGTCTAATAGCTGAATGCGCATAACTGTTTTTTCCTAAAATAAATATGGCTATCAACAAGGTGCTGATAAAAGACGCTAGGGCACGCCCTAACAGCCGCAATGTTATTATAAATTCATGAATTTTTGGTATATTTTATTACTCTATGGTTTTTTACCATAAATATGCTGATCAATATATAGCAATGCTTGCTGGTAGCGCGCATCGTAATCAGGCTGCTCAACCATGTGCGGCTTAATATCATGACGGGCAAAAATATCGACGAGGCGCTGCTCAAAGCGTCCACGCGCCTCAGGCGTGCCTAATGAGCGCATGCCATCGTCCACCCACGGCGTATTATTATCTAGCATAATCGTATGATCTAAACGAAACTCATCGATGCAGGCGGCGACAAAAGGATGGCGGCGACCTTCGTACTCTTCACAAAATGCTTGAGTAGTCACAAAGTCGGTATCGACGATGGTGACAGGGGCCGTGGCCTCAGCCGCTGCTTCTCGTATGGCTTGCGCATGATTGAGAGAAATAGGGCCGTAATCGCTATACTGTAGCCCAGTCTCGCTGCCACCTAAGTCCGTGCCGACATACAATCTACCCATCTCAAGCGCAAAGCTGGCCCCATAATAATTGGCTAATTTGTGCACCAATGTCGTCTTGCCTGAGCTTTCACCGCCAACGATGGCAACGGTCTTGGTATAGTCGCCACGTGCTTGTGGATGCAGCGCTGACCAGTACGCCACAGGATTACGAGCGATAGCAAAAGAGTCAAACTCAGGCTGTAATGAGGTAGTGACTACTTGCATCTGCAGTTGCTCTTGGAGGTTGCTTGCTGCCAATGGGTGGTTGTCCGCCACGAATAATACCGTCTTTTCTGGTAGCGCTAATGCCTCTG
This sequence comes from Psychrobacter okhotskensis, assembly GCF_013248965.1. Taxonomy (GTDB): domain Bacteria; phylum Pseudomonadota; class Gammaproteobacteria; order Pseudomonadales; family Moraxellaceae; genus Psychrobacter; species Psychrobacter okhotskensis. Next base: position 179,792 of record NZ_JABRVQ010000001.1, read on the forward strand.
CCAAACGTTGCAACTTGGCATTACTGACAGCTACATCAATATGAGCATCAGCGACATGCTCGTGCAATGGCAGCTCGATCTGATCAGTCGTATGGATATGAATAAATGGTAAGTCGGCGCAGGCCATTTGTAGCCAACGCGCTTTGTCTTGTAAGGTAATGGTAAAGTGTGGATGCGGTGATGGATGTGTCATGATGACGATATGCAAGGTCTTCGCTTGTCCTGCTGCTTCCAATATACTGCGCATCTGCCCCAAGTGTAGAGGCTCAAAATGCCCAATCATTAAACCCGTCTCGTACATAGCTGTCCTTATATATGTCTTATTTTGATTTTGTTATATTTTACTGATTATCTAATATGGGTCTGATGCGGCTTTATTAATTTATCAGCATGGTATAAAGGTTTGAACATAGTTACAGGTAGGTTATTGTAAACAGCCGTTTTATGCTTAGAAAAATACCATAAATCTACCAAATTTATCCTGCATGATTCAATGTTTTTCTGCTTTTATGGTTATGTTTACAATATGTCATAATTGATTGGAATATCAAAAGGTTAGAGTCGCTGTAGTAAAGCCGTAAGGTTATAGAAATAAACCTCACTCTGAAACATTTTGAAATATCTATTTAAAATCAGGGGTTTACGAGGCCTAATGACAGATTAGGGCAAGTTTAAGTAGCATAAACTCACAAAGTACGTCTACATACTCAACAGATAAAAATTTAAACATTGCTATAATTATTCATAAGTTGAGAACGCTAAGCATTTTTGAGAATAAGTGTTTTTAAGAAAATAAGTTTTTTTAACAATAAGTTCTCATATGAAACTAAAAATAAGTAAAAGATAAACTATATCAGAGAGGTATTTGATTTGGCTAAGTTAGCAAAATTACATCGCTCACAGAATAATCGCATGATAGCCGGTGTGATGGGCGGCATTGCAGAATATGTCGGCTGGTCACCTACTTGGGTCAGGTTGTTATTCGTCATTGTTTCTTCATTGAGTGCAGCTGTACCCGGTATTTTGATATACATTATCCTATGGATAATTATGCCAAAAGCCTCTAGCGAGTCGTACCAGTAATAGGTCTTTAACAAAGCAATCGTAAAATTATCAATGTAAATGTAATCAGTAATAGCGTTAAGAACAAAAAGGTTAATATCAAAGCTAGAGCCCATTAAAAACAAAAAGCCTGACCAATCAGGATACCAAAGACATACTTTTCCTCCTGCCCAAATGTTCACGCATTTGGGTATTTTTTTGCCATTTAAGGTTGGCTTCATCACCTCGTTAGTGATGTTTTTATTGCTCGATGAGCAAATATAGTGAGTGAAAAGTAATATCGATATATCAGCAATACTGTCGCGTTTTTAGTATATTTTGACTAGATGCAATATTTCTAGGTTGTTTCTTCAGTTGCCTGATAAATTTAGTTAATGTAAATATGGATAAAATAGTCATTTTTTAGTAAGGTGAGCAGGCGAATAGAGTCGTTGCCGAATAGGCTATACGAGTACTATCAATATTTTATTTCATAATACAAACTCCACAGTGGCTTTATGACGATGCCCCAAACTATGACAACTCAAACTATGACAACTGAAGCGAAAAACTCTCAACCGATGACTTTTCAAGATTTAATCCTAACCCTACAGAATTATTGGGCCGACAAGGGCTGTGTAATATTACAGCCTTATGATATGGAAGTCGGTGCGGGTACTTTTCACACTGCGACGTTTTTGCGCTCCTTAGGTCCTGAGCGTTGGAATGCTGCCTATGTACAGCCATCTCGCCGTCCTACGGATGGGCGCTATGGTGACAATCCAAATCGCTTGCAGCATTATTATCAATTTCAAGTAGTGCTCAAGCCGAATCCACCTAATATTCAAGAGCTATATTTGGACTCACTAAGAGCCATTGGTATCGATCCGTTGGTACATGATGTGCGTTTCGTCGAAGACAACTGGGAGTCGCCTACGCTAGGTGCGTGGGGACTTGGTTGGGAGATTTGGCTTAACGGTATGGAAGTGACCCAGTTTACCTACTTCCAGCAAGTGGGCGGCATTGAGTGTTTCCCAGTGACTGGCGAAATCACTTATGGTCTTGAACGCTTGGCGATGTATGTGCAAGGCGTTGATAGCGTTTACGATTTGGTTTGGGCAGATGGTGAATTTGGTCGTGTGACTTATGGCGATGTTTTTCATCAAAATGAAGTGGAACAGTCTACCTATAACTTTGAGCACGCTGATGTGCCAATGATGGGTCAGATGTTTGACTTTTATGAGCAGCAAGCAGATAAATTGGTTGCTGAAGGGTTGCCATTACCTGCCTATGAAATGGTATTAAAAGCATCACATGCTTTTAATTTACTGGATGCACGCGGTGCAATTTCGGTGACCGAACGTCAGCGCTTTATTCTGCGTGTACGTACATTGGCGCGTAAAGTTGCCATTGGTTATGTGGAAGCGCGTGCCAAGCTGGGCTTCCCATTAGCCGATGAGGCGCATCGTCAAGCGGCGCTCGATAAGTATTTGCCCAAAGAAGACGCTGCAACTGAAAGTGCAGAAAACAATCAAGCTACTGACAACAACCAAACTACTAATAAATAGGAGCATCCCATGAGTACTATTCTATTTGAACTGGGGTGTGAAGAGCTACCTCCAAAAAGCCTAAAACCTTTACGTGATGCGCTACAAGCCAGTGTCACCGAGCAGTTAAATGAAGCTGAAATTGGCTTCGATAATATTAAAGCCTTTGCCGCACCGCGTCGTTTGGCGCTTCAAATTGAGGGTATCAGCGACAAGCAACCGGATCGTAGCGAGCAAAAACGTGGTCCAGCGATTAAAGCCGCATTTGATGCTGATGGCAATCCAACGCGTGCGGCGATGGGTTTTGCTAAAGGCTTGGGTATTGAGGCCAGTGAGCTAATAACAATCAACACCGATAAAGGTGATTATGTCGGTTATGAGCAAACCATTCAGGGTCAAGCAACGACTGAATTGCTGCCATCCATTTTTCAGACGGCGCTGGATAATCTACCCATTGCTAAGCGTATGCGTTCAGGTGCAAGCCGCAATGAATTCGTGCGTCCCGTACAATGGGCGGTATTGATGCAGGATAGCACTGTCATTGATGCGACCATCCAAGGGCATCAGACCGGCACGCAAACCCGTGGTCATCGCTTCCACAGTCCTGATTATCACGATATTGGTCATGCCAATGACTATGAAGAATTACTAAGTGGTTTAAAAGTAGTTGCTGATTTTGATAAGCGTCAAATGCTCATCAAAAACCAAGTCAAAGCCTTGGCTGATGAAGTCAATTCTGATGCTATTGTGCCGCAAGACTTGTTAGATGAAGTGACTGCCTTGGTTGATTTTCCGATTGCCTTACGAGCAAGCTTTGAAGCACGCTTTTTACAAGTACCGCAAGAAGCGCTTATCTCGACCATGCAAGCGGATCAAAAGTATTTTTGCTTAACGGATAAAGCAGGCAAACTACAACCGTACTTTATTTTTATTACTAATATTGAGTCAAAAGACCCCAATCAAATTATTGAAGGTAATGAGAAAGTCGTGCGTCCACGCTTGGCCGATGCAGAATTTTTCTTCTTACAAGATCAAAAGCAGCCATTATTTGCGTTGACAGAGAGCCTGAAAAATCGTGTATTCCAAGACAAATTGGGTACGATTTGGGAAAAATCTGAGCGCATTGCCAAGCTTGCTGCATTTATCGCCGCCTTGATGCAACAGCAGGGTCAGCAGATTGATATCGATGAAACGGTACGTGCGGGCATTTTGTCCAAAGCCGATTTGGCAAGCTCATTGGTTGGGGAATATCCCGAATTGCAAGGTATCGCCGGTACCTATTATGCGCGTTTGAATGATGAGCCAGAAGCAGTCGCCGCAAGTTTAGAAGAGCAATATCTGCCCAAGTTCAGTGGTGATGTATTACCACAGACGCCAATTGGTATTTGCTTAGCACTAGCCGACCGTTTAGATACGCTCGTCGGTATTTTTGCCATTGACCAAGCACCGACGGGCTCAAAAGATCCGTTTAGCTTACGTCGCTCAGCGATTGGTATCTTGCGTATTTTGATTGAAAAGCAGTTACCGATTAATTTGGTAGCGCTCGTTGAGCAGGCGATTAAAGGTTATAGCACGAGCGATGCCAGCAAGATTGCCAAGATGGGCGATACCTTTACCCAAGTCATGGCGTTTCTAAATTCGCGCTATCGGGCGATGTATACCGAGCAAGGCGTTAGTGTCGATACCATTCAGGCAGTGCAAGCGATTAATCCGCATATGCCGCTTGATTTTGATCAGCGTATTCGGGCGGTACAAGCGTTTAGCGCATTACCACAAGCGTCGATGTTGGCTGATTCAAACAAACGTGTCGCCAATATTTTAGCCAAATCAGAAGTAAGTGTCGCCGACAATGTTGATGAAGCGTTATTGTCCGAGCCTGCCGAGCAAGCTTTGTACACGAGTGTGCTGCAAGCACAAACGGCAGTCACGCCAATGCTGGAGCAGGCTGACTATACGCAAGTATTGCAAACGCTCGTTAGTCTAGATGAGCCGTTGACGCAGTTCTTTGCTGATGTCATGGTCAATAGTGAAGATGCGGCGCTAAAGAACAATCGCTTGGCATTGCTTAAGCAAGTTCGTGCATTGTTCCTAACCGTCGCTGATATTAGTGAGCTGCAGCTATAGTTTGAAGACAATCTGAGTATCTATTCGTTCAGTATCTTCCGTATCTATGCGCTCAGCCTGCAGCGTTAAGTTTATAAAGTCTTAATCCATACTCTAAGGAGCAATGCTGTGTTCGCTGCTATTATGATGATAATTATTATCTGGATTGTGATGTGGGGCTTTTATAAGTTTATGTACCCGCGTGCGCCTAGAAGCATGATGCCAAAAGATGGTGATGTGACCACACCGCGTCACTGCGATTTTTGTGGTAACAGCTTGGCTGAATATCGCGGCGTCTTAGAAACTAAGCCGAACTTGGTGGCAAATAGTGAAAGTGCCAGTCATTTAAGTGACAGTAATTCAAGTGACAGCAATCCGCAAGTTAATAAAGAACTGTTCTTTTGCAACTACGAGCATCAAGCGGACTTTCATGCTGGCAAGGTTTATAGCTCTGCAGATTAACGCAGTGTTTACTGGTTATCGTCAAAAAATAAGCGCTTAGCTGTCATCAGCTAAGCGCTTGTCTTTTTAGAATGCTAATTTAATATCAGTACAAACTTACAAGATAGAGTGTGCATCTTTCATGATTTTATTGAGCAATGCTTCAGACTGTTTATCTCCTTGAATACGATCTTCATCGCTTCTTTGATAAGTATGAATTTTCTCGTATAAATTTAAGCAGCACAGTACTAGCAAGCTCTCTTGGCTTAGGCTTGGCGCATCGCGTTTTAGGTCGAGCGCATAATTATTGATATAAGAGACGGCTGAGTGTAGCTCTTCTTGCTCGTGCACTGGGCAATAGATGGGATAGGTCACCCCAGCAATCGCAATATCTACTTTTTTGATTTGTGGCTCAGGAGTGCTGTTTGTTTTAGGCGCAGGTTTAGCAGCGCCGCTCTGTGGAGCTGAAGTATTTGGCGCGATTCTTTGGGATTTAAGCCCATTGGTTGGTAGTTGGTTATTTTGTGATGGATTGTTTGGCGCTTGCTTGTTTAAAGGGTTGGTCTGGTCATCAGTCATGATAAATCCTACAATATGTGTCATTAAAGTGAGTAATATAAGAGATTATAAGTGTGAGTCTAGTGGCTTAATCAACGCTGTATTTTTAATAATGAAGGTACTTGATAACTAAAGCACTTAATAACTAAAGCACTTAATAACTAAAGCACTTGATAGCTAAGACAGTTGATAATAAAGGCACTTAGTCAACGTGGCTTTTATCGATAATAAAGTTATTTAAGCAAAAAGACTTAAGCCAAACTCACCACTGACTATCTCGTGCTGCTATGTATCAACCTTCTGCTTGATCGATACGGGTTAAGCGTTTTAACACCACTTGCGTCCGTTCAGCGGCCAACTGATTCTTCTTTTGTAAGTCGCTGTTTTGCTGTTTGATATCGCTGTACTGCTGCTTTAATTCATTATTATGCTGTAGCAGCTCGCTGTTTTCTTGTTGTAATTGGCTGATTTGCTTTTGCAGTTTATCTTGCTCTTCACCGATCATATGATGGGCCTCTGCCAGATTTTGATAGCGCTTATCGAGATCGTTCAGCTGTTTTTTGGCACCGTCACGTTCTGTATAACTGCTATCCAGCTTGCTCTGCAGTGCGGTAAGTTCTTTGGGATCGGTAACAGGGTGTTGTTTGAGGCTGCTAAGTTCAGCACTGACAAGCTGATACTGTTTTTTGATGTCGAGTATCATTTTTTCTAATATTCTAAGTTGATCATACATAGTCAGTTTTTATCCTTAACAAGTAAGCGTGAATGAATTTTGTTCTCTGCGTTTAATAATGCCATAGGTGACCGCATAATATCTATATCAACAAAGTAATTGTATGCCGCTTTGTTTCGTAACTTCTATCAGCCGCCGCTTTATTAATGATAGTGCGCGGCATCTGTTTCTATTTAACACTACTAATCAATTACTAGGACATCTATTATGAATGATAATATCTCTGGCTGGAATACATGGCTGGCCGCGTTTGACGATTGGACGGACGTGTCTATCAGTGAGGTACACGGCTTAATGACGGGACTGATGACCGCTTGCGATGCACCTGATGAAAAGGTATGGGCCAAGGTGTTTGAGGAGCTGAGTTTTGCGCCATTGCCTGATGAAGCACTAACCTTGTTGACTGAAGAAGCGGAGGACACCGTGTTTCAGCTGAAAGACAAAGACGATGCTTATTCTTATACGCCGTTAGTGCCAGATGATGAACATGATTTATACGAGCGCGTGATGGCGTTGAAACAGTGGGCCAATGGCTTTATGACAGGCTTTGGTATTACCGATTGTGGTCTCACTGCTGAAGAGAATGAAATGTTGTCGGATTTGGCTAAAATTGGCGCGATTCGATTAGAAGACGATGAAGACTTTGAAGGTGGGGAAGAGTCTTACCTGTATATCTATGAGTTTGCGCGTATGGTGCCAGTCAGCTTTGCGACTCGCAAGCGTAAGCCTGTCAAAGATATTGCGCTGATTTCGGGACTGGCTATCGATGCCAAAACCACCAAAGAGCTACAAGCTGAAGGTAAGGCTTCTAATACTAAGCCAAAACCAATGCCGCCAGTCGTTGATATTATGAATCAAAATCATCCATCATAAGTGATGTGATTGGCAATACAAATGATGTGTTGCGGTAAAAGAATAAAGAGGAGTCTGAGATGATAACTGACCATGATATGCAGCATTTGCGTCGCTGTGTGGCGCTTGCAGCCGAAGCGCTAGAAGCGGGTGATAAACCTTTTGGTAGCGTATTGGTCGATAGTGATGGTCAGGTATTACGCGAAGATCGTAACCGTGCTAATTCGGTCGACGCGACTTATCATCCTGAAATTGCTGTTGCACAATGGGCCGCGCAAAACATGACAGCGGATGCGCGTGCCAAAGCCGTGGTTTATACCTCAGGTGAGCATTGTGCCATGTGCTCGGCGGCTCATGCATGGGCAGGTCTTGGTCGTATCGTCTACGTTAGCTCCTCAAAGCAGTTAGGAAAATGGATGGAGGAGATGGGCGTGACCTCAACATCGCCCATCAACTCATTGAGTATTCAAGAAATTACGCCAAACGTACCAGTAGAAGGTCCGATTGCAGGCTTGGATGAAGAAGTCAAAGCGTTACAGCGTCGCTCATTGCAAAGAGGGTAGCTCTTTTATTTTATACCGTAATAAGGATGTTTTATGACTATAAAGAACAGCATCGATAATAATAGCACTGATAATAACAGACAAACCTTGGCAACTACTGCTTATCCCACCCAAAGTATTGATTGGCTAACGCGCTTAATTGGCTTTGATACCGTCAGTCGGTATTCAAACTTAGCATTAATTGAAGATGTGCAAGCTTACTGTGAGCAATTGGGCTTAACAGTAGACTTGACCTTTAATGAAGCCAAAAATAAAGCCAATTTATTCGTTACTGTGCCAGCAGGGGCAAATGCTGACGAAGTCAATCACGGTCTCGTGCTATCTGGTCATACTGATGTCGTGCCAGTCGATGGGCAAGAATGGACGTCAGAGCCGTTCACCGCGACGATACGTGGCGACAAGCTATACGGACGCGGCGCTTGTGATATGAAAGGCTTTATCGCCTGTGCATTAACTTTGTTGCCACAAGCTACCAAGCTATCTAAAAATGGTCAGCTACATCGTCCATTACATTTGGCTTTATCATTTGATGAAGAAGTAGGCTGTTTGGGTGCACCATTAATATTGGCAGATTTAAAAGCACGGGGTATCACCCCTGATTATTGTATCGTTGGCGAGCCGACCAAGATGACGATGGTGGTGGCACATAAAGGCATCGCGGTTTATCGTTGCCGTGTGCATGGCAAGTCTGCGCATTCGTCATTGACTGCACAGGGCGTCAACGCTATCAGCTATGCCAGTCGTTTGATTGGTTATGTTGATACCTTAGCGGAAGAGATCAGTCATCGTAGTGATAATGATGCACTGTTTGATGTGCCTTATTCGACACTGTCTGTAGGCACAATAAAAGGTGGCACGGCGACCAATATTGTCCCCAATCTATGTGAGTTTACCTTTGACTATCGCAATCTGCCGCATATGACTCAAGACGATATCCTTGCGCCGATTCAGGCGAAGGTTGCAGAGCTCAGCGCACAAATGAAAGCACGCGCGCCGGAGACGGGTATTGAGCTGATGCAAGAAGAAAGCGTACCAGCAATGACCGATAGCGACAGCGCCGAGTTACAAGCGTTAATAGCTGCTCTGACGGGTGATGGTAAACGTCATAAAGTCGCTTATGCGACTGAGGGTGGTCAGTTTACCAATAGCGGCATCCCCACAATTATCTGCGGTCCGGGTAGTATCGAGCAGGCTCATAAAGCCGATGAATATGTCGAGCTAAGCGAAATTGAACGTTGTGATGGTTTTTTAGGAAAGCTATTAGACAGCTGCACAGTCAACTGATGGATTAAATCAGAAACAGCTTTTTTCTATTATCAGTAAGTCGCGAGCTAGCATAAAATACACCGTCTTTATGGCGGTGTTTATTTTTTTAATTTTTTCGCGTATTCAATTTATTCTAAATAAAAGAGTAGGGGTTGGTCGATGTCTTGGCATCTGTTTACGGTATTTTTTGCAAGTACGTTTTTTATCTCGGCGACCCCTGGTCCCAACATGCTCTTAGCGTTTCAATATGGTATGAACTACGGCGTGAAGCGGACGCTATGGACGCTGGCAGGGTTAAGCCTTGGTTTGTTCATTCTGCTACTTTCTACGTTGCTCGGATTGGATGCGATCAGTCGCCAATCACCTTGGCTGCTCACTGTTATTAAAGCAGCAGGCGCAGCATATCTAATCTACTTGGGTATCAGCTCTTGGCGTGATGCAGGCGAGGGCAGCTTGATGAATGATGCTCGCGAAATGGGCGAAGAAGTGGCGGCTGACTATCCTGATACGATTGAGTCTGTTAATGATAAAAATACGCCGCAGCCACGCTCCCTTTCTAGTGCAGCAGTTAGAGTATCGCCAAGTAATACTACCTTGTTTCGAACTGGCATGTGGGTATCACTGTCTAACCCAAAAGCGATTTTATTCTTTGCCGCTTTTTTCCCCAAATTTATTAATTTTAGCGCGCCGCTGTGGCCGCAGTATATTATGCTGACTTGTGGGCTATTTTTGAGCGAGACGATTTGGCAACTTATTTATACCATTGGTGGTAAGAAGCTGGCGGGCTGGCTGGATGTTGGCGAGCGTTTGGCATGGCTAAATCGCGGCTGCGGGGTGATATTTATTTTAATTGCCGCGGCGTTATTGGCTGAAGTGTTGAATAGTTTTATGGGTTAAAAGTCTTTGGCAACTATTTAAAAAGCCTTGTACTTACTCACAAAAAAGCCGTTCGCTATAATAGCGAACGGCTTTTTCATTCATTCAATTTTTCTAAAAATTTAAGCCAATACCTCGACTAGCTCACCTTTCACCATATGCGGACTCACAAAGTCAGTAATACGTACGCTCACGATTTTACCCAACATTTCATCCATTGTATCAACGTTATAAGGGAACATGACCGTACGTGTATTATCCGCCGTACCGATTAAGCAATCAGGATGACGATTGGCGACTTGCTCAACCAATACACGAGTGGTAGTGCCAACCATTTCATGGGTTTTGGCGAGCGTTGAGTCGATGATGACTTTTTGGAATTCAGCCAAGCGCTCTTTTTTAGTCTTGAAGCTCACATCATCGGGTAATTCTGCTGCTGGCGTACCCGGACGTTTCGAATAGATAAAGCTGTAAGAGTGATCGAAATTTAACTCTTTTGCTAAGTTCAACGTATCTTGGAAGTCTTGCTCAGTCTCACCGGGGAAACCAATAATAAAGTCACTCGACAAATGGATATCAGGACGAATGGCTTTAAGCTTATTGATTTGATTGATATAAACGTCAATAGTATGGTTACGTTTCATCGCCGCCAAGATAGCGTTTGAGCCACTTTGAACCGGTAGATGCAAGTGCGATACCAGCTCTGGTAATTTGGCATAAGCATCAATGATATCGTCGGTAAATTCTAATGGATGACTGGTGGTATAGCGAATGCGCTCGACACCATCGACGTGCGAGACATAATGCAGTAGTTCTGCGAAACGGCAAATACTGCCATCATCTTTTTGGCCGCGATAGCCGTTGACGTTTTGACCCAATAGATTGATTTCACGCACGCCTTGCTCAGCTAAGCTGTCAATCTCTGCTAATACATCATCCAGTGGACGCGATAACTCTTCACCGCGCGTATAAGGAACAACGCAGAATGAACAATACTTTGAGCAGCCTTCCATAATGGATACAAAGGCCTTATAGCCTTCAACGCGCGGCTCAGGTAAAAAGTCAAACTTCTCGATACTAGGGAAGGATACATCTACCGTACCGATACGATTCTTAGGCGCAATTTCACGTTGCTCGTTTGATTGATCATAGAGTTCAGGCAAACGATGCAAGGTTTGTGGGCCAAAAACCATATCGACATAAGGTGCGCGCTTTTGAATGTTATCGCCTTCTTGCGAGGCCACACAGCCGCCGACACCGATCACGAGGTCAGGACGTTTTTCTTTTAACTTGCGCCAGCGACCTAATTCTGAAAAGACTTTTTCTTGCGCTTTTTCACGAATGGAGCAGGTGTTCATTAGCAGCACATCGGCTTCGTCGATATCGTGCGTCACTTCCATACCGTGTGAATCACCCAGCACGTCGAGCATTTTGCCAGAGTCATAGACATTCATCTGACAGCCCTGCGTGGTGACAAACACCTTTTTAGTCGGCGCTTTATTGACAGGCGTTTGGGCTGAACTTGGCTCGTTGAGTGCAGTGACAGCAGGCGCGGTGACAGTCGTCTCAGCAACGGCAGCGTCATTAATGCGGGGATTAAATACAGTAACACTCATAAGGATAAGTCCATGATTGACTAAAATGTAGCGGGGTAAGCGATTAACAGGTGGCGTATTTTATCACAACCCTGTGCCAATGTGAAAAGTAAGCGTGTGCTTTCGATTATAATCAGGATAAATTATTCATAATAGTATCAATTGCTTATCAATAATAGAGCAGAGATTGAAAATCGCTAACCTTTCATAAAGTATTTAGCTTGTACTGTTGTTGATGCTAAAGGTAGGCATGCATAAATTAGTGCTAAGGCGGATCAATATTACTACCGTAAGTAGTGGATATTGGTAAGGCGCAGCTAATTTGTCTTATTATGGAAAATTTTATTGTTTATCTCTACGAGTTAGCCATACTATTATCATTTTTATGCTTCTATCACTTTTATGTTTCGTGCTGCTGTCCTAATTATTAACAAATGGTAAGGATGCTGGTTGAAAGTTAAACAACTATAGTATGATGAGCCTATTCTAAGAGTGTCCTCGACAAAACATTATTCTTGATAAAACATTTCCTCAACAAAGATAAGCACCGACAAGCCAACGATTAAATACCACTACGATGATAAAGAGAGTAAGTATGACAAAGCGCCGCGCTGCCAAACGTAACCATAGCGACAGTTATGACGTCAATGCCATACCCACAGCCAAGACTAGCGAGCAAGCCAGTCCTATGAATACCAGATCGCTGCGCATTGGAGCGCTGAGTGTCGCCACGGCAATGGGCGCCTTAGGTTTGTCTCAGGTGGCGTGTGCTGAGCCAGTATCTTACGGCACTTATCAGCAAGACAGCAGTATTGACTCATTCACGGCAGCAGCCATCGCCGCCGATCGTGGTGATGTCAGTGCGCTCTATAATTATGAGCAAATGATGAGTGGCGGTTTGTTTGCGATGTATCCGACTTACTGGCGGATGAATTTAGATCTAAATTCCCAAAGCTCGGCAGCAGTGTCGCAGTTTGTGCGTCAATATCCAGATACGGTCATGGCCGAAAAGCTCGTGGCTGATTTTGCGGAAACCAAAGCAGGATCTAATGATTATGCCTCAGTACGCCAAGTGGCAAATTTGATCACCAATGCCGATGCCAGTGAGAAGTGCGCCGTTGCGCTTGGGTTTAATAATGGTGGCGATACCATGCGCGCCATGGCAGCCAAGCCGGATGTTTGGCTGACGACCAAAAAGCAACCCGCCTTGTGTGATCAGCTGGCGATGGAGATGAACAACAACCCTATGATTAGCAATCAAGATCGAGCGGCACGCCTGAAGCGCATGCTACGTAAGGGTAAAACGGGCGATATCATGGCATTGTCGTCACGTTTGGGCACGCCTATTCCTTATTCTGCACTCAGTGAGATTCAGCTGAGCCCGTCTTCATTTTTTACCCGTTTTACCCGTGAGCCAAACAGTCAAACCAATCAATACTTGTACTTATATGCGATGGGCCGCCTAGCAGATAAATCTTATCGTGAAGCCGCGTTGCAGTTAGATTTTGATATCAAGCAAGACAATCAGCGTTCAGCGAGATTGTTAAATGATGAGACGCGTCGCTATGCGTATCGTACCCTTGGGGTGCAACGTATGAACCATAATACCGATGATGGCTTTAATGCTGAGGCGGTTGATTGGTTCCGTAGTAGCTTAGACGATGACTTTAACTTTGAAGAAGCCGAAGACTACGCCATGGCGGCCATTCGCTTTGGGCGTTGGGATGATGTGGTCGAGGCCATCGCTCACATGGACAGTGAAACGCAAAAAGGCAATCAATGGCAATATTGGTTGGCACGTGCTTATGAGCAATCAAGCGATGCTAACAAGCGCAATACCGCTAAGAAGATGTATCAGAATTTGGCAAAAAGTAATGATTACTACGGCTTAATGGCAAAAGACAAAGCCGGTCAACGTTTTGATGCCAGTCGTTTGGGTGGTAGCAACTTGCCAAATGTCAGTACTGCCGATCGTGCACGCGTCATGCAAAACGCTAACTTCGCTCGGGCGTTTGCTTTATACAATGCTGATGCCAGTCGTGCCTATGCCAATCGTGAATGGAATTGGGCTGTCAAGCAAGCACGTGACAATCGTGATGATAATTTGATTATCGCTGCGGCGAGCTTGGCACATGACATGGGCTGGCTCGATCGAGCAATTTATGCTGTGGACAATACTGACAGAGTCGACAGCTTGGCTTTATCGCATCCGATGCCGCACCAAGATGCCGTCGTTCGCTACAGCCAATCAGCGGGGATTGATCCGGCATGGGCTTATGGCATCATGCGTCAAGAGAGTCGATTTGTAGCCTCAGCGCGCTCAGGTGTTGGTGCCAGTGGGTTGATGCAAGTCATGCCTGATACAGCAAAATATATCGCCCGTAATTTAGGTGAGACTTATAGTGCCAGTCGCGCTAACAGTGGCGATACCAATATCCGTTATGGGACTTGGTATATGGGTGATATCTTGGGCAAATTAAACTATCAGCCAGTACTGGCAACAGCCGGCTATAATGCAGGTCCTAATAATGCCAAGCGCTGGCAGCCAGTTTATGGTTCGCTCGATGCTGACCAATACGTTGAGTCAATTGCTTTTCCGGAAACGCGCAATTATGTGAAGCATGTCATGGAAAACGCCACGATTTATAGTAGCTTATTGGGTCGTAGTCAGCCTATTAGTCAACGCATGGGAACGATTCCTGCTGCATTCTAAAGTGCTCACTTAGCAAAAAAGAAACCATTAACGATAAACTGTTAATGGTTTCTTTTTTTTACCGATTTATTTTTAAATACAAATTGTATTTGCACCAATCAGTTGTTCTTCTGCAAGGCATAGTCAAAACATCCTAAAAACGCGACGCTATTGCTGATATCAATTTTTTGTCGCCTCCGTCTGCGCAGGCACAGCAAGCAAGAAAAATTGATATCAGCAGTGCGTGATGGTTCGATATTACTTTTCATTCCCCATAGTTGTTTGTCTTCTAAGCAGTTTTCATGCTAGTTCTTATGTTTAAGCGACACTTAAGTGATGTTTACGTTTCTGCTATAGATTAAAAAAAGCATTTTGCTACCATTGCTTTAGTTAGTGTCCGTATTTTTTGTTGGTTTATTTTTAGCTTGGTTTGATGAATATTGCTACTTTGATTACTTTTATCCAAGCTTACCCACTCTTTTATCATTGCTAGATGCCTTAATCCCTTATGATCAAAAAATATTTCAATCTGACTATGTCAGTGCACGCTAGATTATCGCAAACTAATCGTCAGTTACCGGATCAGACGCGGGTGGATGTGCTGTCGACATCAACGCCGATTAAGTCATCTGCATTGTTGAACGACGATGCAGTAAGCAAAAAGCCTGCGATAAGTAGAAAGTGTAAGGATAAAGGGTATACGGCGATGAGCGGTGCTGCCTTGCTAGTGCTACAAAGCGCGATGCTGATGCCAGCTCATGCGGCCAGCGCTGTTAAAAGCGGGCAGCGGGTACTGATGATTGAGATGACACCGGCACTGTGTAGCTTGCAGCCAACACGAGCGCGTATGCGTCAATGTTTAGAGGGTTATTCGTTAACCGTATCAGGTCTGGATATGGGTTATGGCGAGCGCTGCGGGCGTGGTGCCGAGCCACGTCTGACCCCATTGCAGCTAAAAGTTGTCAATCGCATCATGCCAGACACCACGGTACGTAGCCAAGTATGGCAACATTATGGTGCCTGTAGTCCATTGAGTGCCAGCAATTATTTTCGCCAAATCACCAACTATGCCAGCGCTCTAAAACTGCCTAACGAGCTGAATACGGGCAACAGTTATACTGTCTCAAAATCACGTTTTATTGGGCAGATGACCCGCCTTAATAGTGGTATGCCAGCTTCTAGCATCGACTTAATTTGCCAAGCGGGCAGTCGACGTCAGACAATATTGACCGATGTCCACGTTTGCTATGAAGGTAGCGAATTTGGTAGCTGTAATGAGGTAGTAGACAATTGCGGCAAAAAGTTCATTATTTCAGGTGGTAAGTAACGTCCTTTGCGACGGCTAATTGATTGATATGTGTTAATTTACAAACAGGATTGCTCTTAAATTATTGTTGCTAACACTGTTTTTTTTATCCCCTTCTCTTTATTCTTAAACCTTTATACCAAAGGCTTTGTTATCAGCTTTGTCTTGCTACCCGTATAAAATGTAACAATATAGTCGTGCATAGCCTTCTTGCTTTCTCTAGACGATTAATAGGCTGAGGTGCTACACTAGCTATCGGTTTATGACTGCTATATACAGTGAGCAGATCGCTATCTCAAACGATATTCATCAATCAGAACCATCCATTAGAATCATTAATCAGAACTATTCATTAGAATCGTGAATTATCTAATCTATAATTAGGGAGTATTCAATGTCAATGAAACAGCCTTTACGTGTTGCCGTCACTGGTGCCGCTGGTAATATCAGCTATGCTATGTTATTTCGTATTGCCTCTGGTGAGATGCTAGGTAAAGATCAGCCAGTTATTTTGCAATTGCTTGAAATCGCCCCAGCACTTGACGCCCTAAAGGGTGTGGTCATGGAATTAGAAGACTGTGCATTTCCATTATTGGCCGGTATCGTTCAAACTGATGATGCGACCGTTGCATTCAAAGATGTTGACTATGCTCTGCTAGTCGGTTCACGTCCGCGTGGCCCAGGTATGGAACGTAAAGATTTGCTAGAAGCCAATGCTGCGATTTTCTCAGCGCAAGGTAAAGCACTGAACGACGTTGCTAGCCGTGATGTAAAAGTATTGGTCGTCGGCAACCCTGCGAACACCAATGCGCTTATCGCTCAGCGTAATGCACCAGATTTAGATCCACGTAATTTTACGGCTATGACTCGCCTAGATCATAACCGTGCGATGGCACAGTTGGCTGGCAAAACGGACAGCACCGTTAATGACGTGAAAAAAATGATCATTTGGGGTAACCATTCATCAACTCAGTATCCAGATCTAACGGCTGCAACTGTAAACGGCAAGCCAGCACTAGATTTAGTCGATCGTGAGTGGTACGAAGGTACTTATATCCCAGAAGTACAACAACGCGGCGCTGCAATCATTAAAGCTCGCGGTGCATCATCTGCTGCTTCTGCGGCCAACGCAGCCATTGCCCATGTACGTACATGGGCGCTAGGTAGCGATGAGAATGATTGGGTCTCTATGGGCGTTTACTCAAACGGCGAATACGGTATTGCTGAAGGCTTGATCTACTCATTCCCAGTGACCTGTGCTAACGGCGACTGGTCTATCGTAGACGGCGTTGACGTGTCATCGGATTTCTCAAAAGAGAAGATGGCAGCCACTGAACAAGAGCTTAGCGAAGAGCGTGATGCAGTATCACATTTGCTACCATAAGCAGATAATCTATTGATACAGTAATATTAAAAGTAGTATAGAGAGAAGCCTTCTGTCATTAGAGGGCTTTTTTATGTCTTGAGTAACCATCAATACAATTGCTAACGTTAGCTAAACGTTGATTAACAGCTATTAGTATCAAGCTTGCTACAATGAAGTGGTGTATTCTAAATAATAAAGACAATTAAACTGGTAGTATTTAAGGAGAAAAAGTATGCTAGGTGAACCTGAATATAGTATGAATGAGTTATTCGCCCAATTAGGACTAGATAGCTCTGACGAAGCGATTAGTAGTTTTATTGAAAAGCATCAACTGACTAAAAACGAAGAGTTGATAAAATCTGATGTCTGGAATGACAGTCAACGGATGTTTTTACAAGAAGAGTGGACGCAAGATGCTGCATGGGTTGAGACTATTGATGAGCTAAATGTGCGGATGCATCCAGACGCATAAAATCAGCAATACCGTCGCGTTTTTAGGATATTTTGACTATAAGTTTAAAAACAAATAATAAGTCGATTAAAAAACCCACAATTCTATAAATTTAAAATTGTGGGTTTTTGCTGTTCTATATCTCAATTATAATAATTTTAGTTAAGATGCTAACTAGGCTGCTTGGCTCGCCATTCGAGTAACGCTTTTACATCGTTATGGATACCGACTTTTAGCGCCTCTAAGCCATCATAATGACGTTCACCATGTAGGTAATGTAAAAAGCGTACCTGTAGAGTTAGGTCATACAAATCCGCTTGCAACTCTGGAAAGTGCACTTCCAAACGCCAGTTATGCTCTTTATCAATAGAAGGTCTGATACCAATGCTGGCGGTGCCAAATAAGCTATGCGGACGCAAGCCTGCCACGCCTATTTTTCCATCAGTTGCTTGTGTAGTCAAACCATTGGTGATGACTTCGCCATCATCATCTAGACTCACCACATCGACGGCAAATATACCATGTAAGGCTGGCTTTAAGCGTTTTAAGTCAATATTCGCCGTAGGGAAGTCCATAGTGCGACCGATTTTATCACCGCCGACTACCAATCCTGTCATGGCATAATCGCGACCAAGTAGCGCATTAGCAGCGTCAAGGTCGCCAGCCAATAATAAGTCGCGAACGCGAGTGGAGCTAATACGTGCCGCTTTTTCACTACGATCAGTAACCGTATGTAGGTTGGTCACATCTAAGCCATAATCCCGCAAAAACTGACTGTCGCCAGTACGGTCATGACCAAATTTAAAGTCATCACCCAACACCAAGGATTTGACGTTTAAGCGCAGTGCCAAAATATCCGCAAAGGCCTTGGCCGATAGCGATCGAAAATCAGCATCAAAGCCTGCTACAATCAAAGTTTCAACACCATATTCGGCGAGCAATGCTTGTTTTTCTGCCAAATTGGTCAGGCGTGCAGGGGCAGTGTCAGGCGCAAAAAACTCACGAGGCTGTGGCTCAAATATCATGACGGCAGAGCCAAAGTTTTGCGCTTGGGCAATCTCCCGAACTTGGGCCAGCATCGCTTGATGACCTAGATGGACGCCATCAAAATTACCGATAGTCAATACACAAGGTGCTAGGTCTATCGGGCTAGTATTGGCAGGCAAAGCGCTCGGCGATGCAATCAGTTGCTCAAGAAAGTAGGTATTCATAAGTTTTCAGCTATGATAAGACCAGATAAAAAACGAAAAAACACACCTATACTAAAAATCGATGTGTCTAAAAGCAGCCATTATAAAGTAAAATAGCCCTACTAACATCCTATAGTCTGTCCATAATCGAAGTAAGGGTAATAAGTGTCATTATTTATCACTGCTATACCAATTAAATAGATATTTCATTTAATAATATTATTGCAGATGGACGACACTTAATGGTTATCACTTATCAGCAGCTATTACCAACCACGCCATTAACGATGGAGATATTATGACTGACGTTGCCTTGACTACTATACCGCCTATTTCATCAAAATATAAACTAAACGATCCGTTCGTTGTCGAGCGTGCAAGTCAGAACGATTTATCAGAGATTTTGGCTATTTATAATCAAAGTATCGCTGGCAAACAAGCAACGGCCAATCTGACAAACGTGACTTGTGAAGAGCGCGCGGCTTGGTTTGATGAGCATTTAAATAGTGCCACCCGACCTATTTATGTCGTGAGGGCGATGGCTACTGAAAGCGCAGAGCAAACAGCGTCAGCGCCGATAGTGGCGTGGGGCAGCTATAGTGATCTGTACGCACGTATGGCCTATCATATCAGCAGTGAGATTAGTATTTATCTGCATCAGGATTATCATGGGCAGGGCTTGGGTAGCTCACTGATGCGCTGGATGATGACACAAGCGCCAAGCCTCGGTATTAACAATATCGTCGCGCTCGTATTCGCCCATAATCAGCCAAGTTTAGGACTGTTCCGTAAGTTTGGCTTTGAGCAGTGGGGCTACATGCCAAAAGTCTGCGATATGGAAGGGTTTATCGCTGATGTCGTAATGCTGGGTAAAGCAGTGACAGCAGATGAGATGCTGTGAGATTAAGATATAGTGTTGCCAAAAAAGCCACTTTAAGAAAGTGGCTTTTTCTAAATTGCTCATGGAAGAAGACAGGGTGGCGGCTTAACCCAAGATTTTCCATTGCCCCGCTATTTTCTGCAATTCATAAGTCAAGGGTGCAGGCTCACTCTGGCCTTTTAGCATCAGCTCACCAGTGATGGTGGCACGGGTTTTGTCATCATTATATTTCGTATTAAGGATAGTAACGCCATCGACGGTTTGCTGAAAAGCAGATTGCGTCTTAGCAAGCTCTGCTTCAAAGTTTGCCATGTCTACTTTATAGTATCCGGCTGATTTTTTCACGTCACCTTGATATAAGCTATCTAATGCTTGCTTAACCGTGTCTTCTGGCGTACCAGATTGAGTCGGGTTAGTGACTAAGCTTGGCTGCTTGGCGTTTTCTTTATCTGCGCTTATCACAGGGTTAATATTGTCACTATCAATAGCTGTTTCGTCTTCAGCGCTATCAGTCATTTGCTCGCCTGCAACCGTGCTCTTCGTATCAACGCCTGCCGTTTGATTGGCTGCATCGATTTCAGGGTTGTCAGCGATGGCGGCTGTATCGCTTGCTGTGTTTGCGCCATCTGTTTCTACATTATCGTTGTTGCTACAACCACTGATGAGCAATCCAGTGCTCAATACACCAGCGGTTATTAGCATTGGTAAGCGTTGCAGCATCGAATGCTTGATTGTCATAGTAACCCTCAGATTTTATTTATTTATCAATAAACAATTATGGCAACTATCAGCGGCATTCACTGTCAATTCTCATATTAAGCTTGTTTTGGTTTAGTAAGTCATTTATTCAACATTCACAGATAAATTAGCCATGCTTTAGCTGACGTGGACGGAAGCCTGTTGCTAGTAATACCACCCCATAAACCAAAGCACCTACTGCACACATAATGAGCAGAGCCGCGATACGTCGCCACTGAGCCTCGTCGGCTGGGAAGTAGGGCAACATGATATAAAGGATGGCAACCATAGAGGCGGTAGAGATTGCAAACTGGGCAAACAGCTTTTTCCAATGGTTGCCAAAACGGAAAATATCGCGCTTATGTAAGAAATAATATAATAAGCCCGCGTTTACGAAGGCCGCTCCTGTGGTCGCAAGGGCAAGACCACCATGCAGAGGTATCTCTAAAAAGTAGAATATCCCGATAAAAATCACACTAAAAACCATATTGGCAAAGACCGATATGATACCGATTTTTACTGGCGTTCTAGTGTCTTGACGGGCAAAAAATGCGGGCGCAAATATTTTAATGAGCATAAAGCCTAAAATCCCACCGGCCATACTGCGTAACGCCAGCGAACTCATTTGCGCATCACGCAAGGTAAATTCACCACGCAAAAACAGCGCTTGCATCAGCACATCAGCCAGTATAAATAGGGCGGCTGAGGCTGGCACACCGACTAAAATAATCAGTCGTGCTGCCCAATCGATGGTCTTTTTAAAGCTAACGTCGTCTTTTTGCGCCTCACTCTTTGATAAGCTTGGCAAAATGACTGTACCAATCGCTACGCCAATCAGTCCTAACGGCAACTCGCTCATACGTTCTGCCGCGTAGAGCCAAGAAACCGATCCGCCAATCATTAATGAGGCAAAAATGGTATTGAGGAGCAGATTAATCTGAGTGACAGAGACGCCAAAAATGGCAGGTAGCATAAGCTTCAAAATACGTCTTACGCCTTCGTGCTGAAAGTCGACCTTGGGTGCGACCAGCAGCTTTTGTTGCCAAAGCTGCGGTAGTTGTAATAAGAGCTGTAGTAAACCAGCGATTGCAACGGCATAACCAAGCGCCATAATCGGTGTATCGAACATAGGGGCAAAAATTAATGCGCCGCCAATCATACACAAGTTTAGTAACACCGGTGCAAAAGCGGGCGCAGCAAAACGCCCGTAGCTTTGCAGAATACCGCTAGCAAAAGCGGTCATAGAAATAAATAATAAATAGGGAAAGGTAAGACGCAGCAGCTCGGCGGTGATGGCAAATTTACCAGGTTGATCAGCAAATCCAGGAGCAAATAAAGTCACTACCCACGGCGCCATCAAAATGACGACCACGGTGAGCATGGATAGAATCAACAACAGCGCCCCTGAGGTACGACTGACTAATATCTGTACCTGTTGTAAGCTATATTTTTCTTTGTATTCGGACAGTACTGGCACGAAAGCTTGGCTAAACGCGCCTTCAGCAAACAGACGCCGCAAAAAGTTTGGTATCTTAAAGGCGACTAAAAAAGCATCCATCAGGCCACCTGCGCCAAAGACACCTAATAACACAATATCGCGTACCAAACCCAAAATACGCGACAGCATGGTCATGCTACTGACCACCATGGTTGAGCGAAATAACCGACTTTTTGCCATGAGAACCTATTCTGCTAGTTTGTTTAGGGATGGTTGTTTGCTGATTTACTGTTGTCAAAAAACTGACGGATTATAGCATTTTCATGGCATATCTATAGCATAGATAAATGAATTGAATGTGGAATTGAATGCTGCTGTTATTATGAGTAATCGCTATCTTGCTAATTGTCATAGGTTAGTCGTTCAGCTTTCGCGCTACCAGCCCGCGCAACTTCGCCCAGTCAAAATAATCGCCAGGATCTGTCTTTCGACCCGGTGCGATATCGCTATGACCAGTTAAGTGTCGGCGGGTTTTGGGGTAGGCGTCATATAGTGCAGCGATAACGGCTGCAAGTGTGTCATATTGCACAGAGGTAAAGGACACAAAATCTGACCCTTCCAGTTCGATGCCAATGCTATAATCATTACATTCAGGACGGCCAAGATAGCTGGATCTGCCTGCATGCCATGCGCGCTCGGCAAAGTTTACAAACTGTGTGATAGCACCATCACGTTCTATAAATAGATGTGCTGAGACCTCTGCGCCCTGAATGGTTTGAAAATAAGGATGCGCATCCCAGTCTAATTGATTGGTAAATAATGCTTTTACATAATGAACACCATCACTGCCGCAGACGCCAAACTCATTCGGTGGTAGGCTAATATTGTGAATGATAATGGTGTCAATAGTCAGGTTGTCGGGTCGTTTATTATAGTTCGGCGACATAAGCCAAGTGGCTGAGGATAAGCGCCCGTCTTTGATAGTCATTGGCGGTGTCATGGACATAAGTGCTCTCTTTTATTATGGGGTTAATAAGTGCGTAGCAAATACTCGTGATTACCAATTTTTTATTAATTAATAGCGAAATTTTTTAAAAAACAGCTAATCATAACCTTCTTTTGACGATTAGATAGACCCAATAACGCGATAAGCGTATGGCTCTTACAGTGCGAGATATTACTCATGTCTATATATTCAAACCTTGTGGTGCACTCTAACCTGTTGACGACAGATTATACGCCAACGAAGATGAGCAGGCGCGCGCGTTTACCACTAATGGTTGCAGGTCTGTTGCTGACGGCACAAGCGCAGGCATTTTTGCCAACGCCAGCAGAGCTTGTGACCACAGGCGCGTTAGCGTTGGATAACAAAGCTGATGCTGAGCTAGATAATAACATCAAGCCAAATAGCACCTCAAATAAAGATGTCACTGATCAGCCACGCACCAATAAAACTACTAGCGGTGTCGATAATAACGTCAGTAGTATTACCAACATTACTGCCGAGCAGCTGCTAGCATCGTGGCGCGAGAAGGCAAAAACAGAAAACCTAGCCCAGCATACGACATGGCGACGTTTATTGTACTTCTTTGATGATCAAAAAAACTTAATTGGTAAGAAAAAAGACACAAGTCTCGTTGAGGATGCTAGCTTCTTTTTGAGTGAAAAAGGTCAACAAGACTCAGGTGCAGAGCTTGATGCGTTGCTGGTCGCCCTTGCTGAAGAATTAGCACCGACGCCTAACACGACCGTTAAAAAAAACACAGCGATTAAAAATAATACCGCTAATAACTCGGTGCTCTGTCGTTTCCCAGCGCGCGTTCAATGGCTGACTGATACGCTAAATATTGATAAGACAAACTGGCAAGCTGAGTGTCCAGAGCTGAATGAGTGGATGCAAACACTAGCGCCCGAGCAGCTGTCTATTATGTTTGCCGAAGAGTATTTGGACAATCCTATATCAGCCTTTGCCCATACTTTATTGCGTATTGACTCAAAGGCCAGTGTGGCTGATCCCAGTCAGATTCATCATGCCTACGCGTTGAATTATACGGTCGATGGTGATCCAGACGACAGCTTTTTGATTTATGCTTTCAAATCTATGACAGGTGGCTATGATAACGCCATCGAAATCGATCCTTATCCAGAAAAGCTGGCGAAGTATCTCAAAGACGATGAGCGTGATGCGTGGACGTATCAGTTGAATTTGACCCCAAGCGAGGTGCAGCAAATCATGTTGCATGTTTGGGAGACCAAAGGGTTAGAGTTACCGTATTACTTCACCACCGATAATTGCGCCTCTGAGGTTTTACGTCTTATCGACGTCGTGCGCCCACAGCAGCATTTATTAAGCCGACTGCCTTATGCCGTCGTACCTTCTGACGTCATTCAGCTGCTTAATGAAGAAGACTTACTGGCAAACCCTAGTTATACGCCAGCTGATGATACTGTGCGTCAAGCCGCGCTCAATCAAGCCAAGGTCGCCGCTAAGCTAGGTTATCAGCCATTGCCTAAAGAGGCAGCCCAAGAGATCAAATCTGCAGAGCGCAATCCAGCATCCAGTATGTCAGCAGATGGTCAAACCATACGCAACCTGCCTATCGTCGCTTCGAACAATAACCCAATAGATAGACATCCATTGCAAATGGTACAGATTGGTGTCGGACAACGCGGTGACAATAACTATATCGATGTGGGTGTGCGTGCAGGTTTTCATGACACCCTTGATCGTACCACTGGGTTTTCACAGTTTTTTAATTTAGAAGGGCTGGCAGCGACGCTACGCTTTTATGATAATGATGACAACAGTAACAATAAACAGCCGGACAGCGTAGTCTTGCAGAACATTACACTGCTGCGTGGCCGCTCATTTAACCCAGTAAATAGCGCTAAGCAAGGCAAAACTTGGGGTGTCAGTGTCGAGGCAACCCGAGTAAACGATGGCTCACAGCAAGCTGGCAGCGATCATTTGGTCGGGAGCGTGGGCTATGAGACGGGCTGGTCGTGGGCGTTTGGTACGCCAAGCGCTGGTACTGGCGAGATGCCGCCGCAGCTATGTTACGCATTGCTATCAGGCACGGGGCAAGCAGGGCGCGGTATCAATAAAGGCTTTCGAGTAGGTGCAGGCGTGAATGCTGGTTGCCGTTATCAGATTAACAATCAGTTACGCGCGCAGGCTGAATTGCAATTGCCATATTGGTATCATGGCAGCAGTGATGACTCTAACGCTCGCGGTCACTACTGGCAGCCGGTCTCAACGTTAGGTCTGCAATACGATATCGATAAAAAACAAGCATTACGTATTAATGCTAATTATGAATGGCAAGATCGCATCGATGCTAATGACGACGTGCAGCTGTCATACAGACGCTATTTCTAACCACTATTTCTAGCCGCTGTCTTCATAAGTAGTATTTTTAGATGGTGCGTGAAAGACTGGTAATGAAAAACTTGTGCCAAAAGGCTTTTGTTAAAGAAAGGACGCATTATGAGTACGCAAAATTTACTGATTATTGGACAAGGTGATATCGGTTTGCCCGTTACCAATAAACTTGCTGAGGAAGGCTCATCGGTCACAGGCCTTGCCCGCAATGAACGCGAGCATTATGATTTGAATAGTAATGCAAAGTTTATGCAAGCTGATGCGTTGACGCTTAGCGCTGCCCAACTGCAAGAATTTACTCATATTGCAATTATCGTCACTCCTGATGAGTATTCAACCAGCGGTTATCACGACAGTTATTTGGCGATTAATCAACACTTAGCAGAGTTTGCGGATAAGCTAACCAACCTTGCGCGCGTTGTTTTTATTTCCTCAACGGGTGTTTATGGTCAGGATAGTGGCGAATGGATTGATGCAGATACTGTGCCTGTCAGCCCTGAGCGCGAAGCATCAAAGGTCATCTTGCAAGCAGAACAAGTGCTGCAACAAGGCTTTGGCGATAAAGCCGTTATCATTCGTCCGAGCGGTATTTATGGTCGCGCGCGTCTCATGCGCCTACGCAAGGCCAAAGAGAAACAAAAAGAGCCAGTAGCCGCACAGCACTGGAGTAATCGTATTATGGATCGTGATTTGGTCAATATTATCATCAACATCCTGACCATTGAGGCACCAAAGCCACTTTATATCGCCACTGACTATGCGCCCGTCACCACTCATGAGCTAGGCGTTTGGTTAAGCGAGCAGATAGGTGAGACACCGCCTACTATTGATCATTCAAAAACAGCAGTTACGGGGAAGCGCTTGCATAGCAACATTCCGTTAGCTTGGCTGGATTATCCTGACTGGCAAGCAGGTTATCGTGATATTTTGAGTTATCAAGAGTAAGATGATAGTTTGATTTAATTAGAATTGTTTTTATGTTTTATAGTTTATGGAGACTTCATGACCCAGCCTTCTACTTCTGATGACCGTTTGTCTCATGCTAATCTGGCAGCAGAAGGCGGTAAGCTGGCAGAAAACCATGTGCAAAAAAAGGCTGAGCAATCATCCATGCTAGCTGATTCACAGCAGCCTGCAATCGTCCATCCCAATTTTGATCCCAGTCAATCGCCCCTTGATCCTGCACGTCCGTTAAGTGATATTCCAGAACCTGCTCGATGCTTAAATGGTCAATTACGACGGCTTTATGGGAATTCTGCGCGCTTTTATCAGCCTAATGAGGCGACACTATCAAAGTGGGCGCTTATTGCCTCAGAGGCGCTGACTGAGCATTTGTCCTTACTCAATGCCGCCCAACTTGTTGAGTTTCCCGACAGCTTTTATCACAATCATAGCGAGCAGCCATTATTATCGCCATTAACCGATATGACTTTGTTGGACATGTCAGATATTCAGCAAGCACTTCGTGCTTATCCAAAACTGCATCGTTACGGTTTTACGCTTGCGGATAGTCCGCTACAGAGCGATCCGAACAAGATTAATAAGAGCACCAAAAGTACTTCAGCGTCGCTGCGTGCATTGACCAAACACTATAATCCTGATGAATTACTCAGCAGCCTCTATGCCGATGATTGGCAAGTGGTTTTGCAGCCGCAGCAGTTTGAGACAGGCGAGGGCAGTTTGGCGACGGATATTATGGCGTGTAGTGTCGCCGTTCATGCCCTAAAGCAATGTAGTACGCGCAAAAGCATCAATCATAGCTATAGCGCTGCGCAAATCTGTCAGCATGTACGCAGCTATCTGCTTAGCCAAATTGTTTGTGAGCCCGCCCAGCGCCATGCTTATCGTCAGATGCGCATATTTGCTGGGCATATCATTGTTGCCGCTTATCATTTAGGCTGGGATATACAAGTGAGCCATGATGGCCAGTGTTATTTTAATTGTTCATCGCGCAGTGGCCTATTGACTCGTTATCCTAACATGCAGGATTACGACATCAATGGTTGGTCAAGCTGACCAATAATGCGTACAATAACGCCAATTTTTTGCTCTTCTTTTTGTCAATAGGAACGCTTCCATGCTTAATGCCTCAATGCCTAATGCGCAACACCCTTCTTTCTCCTCACATCAATTTATCCAACTGGCTTTAGACAATCAAGTTCTCAAATTTGGCGAGTTCGTGCTCAAGTCTGGTCGCATCAGTCCGTATTTTTTTAATGCAGGCTTGCTGGCGTCAGGTGAGATGTTGTCGTTGCTCGCGTGTGGTTATGCTGATGCCTTGGCTGAGCAAATGGCCGAACAGATGGCAGCTAACAATAACGGTGCAGAGCAGCAAGAGCTGGTCATTTTTGGTGCGGCCTATAAAGGCATTCCATTTGTGGCTGCAACCGCGCAAGCGTTATGGCTGCATCATGGCATTAATGCCGAATGGGGTTATAACCGTAAAGAAGCCAAAACCCACGGTGAAGGGGGTAATTTGGTAGGTGCTGATGTCAGTGGCAAAGCCGTTTGGGTACTTGACGATGTGATTACGGCGGGCACAGCGATGCGCGAAGTGGTCGATATTTTAGAGCAAGCAGGTGCTAGTGTGGCCGGTATTATAGTGGCCCTTGATCGTAAAGAAAAAGGCCAAAGCGATCATTCTGCTATTCAAGAGCTTGCTGCGACCCTAAAAGTACCAGTACGTGCACTCGTCGATATCGACGATTTAATCAGCTATTTAGCGGATGACCATGACGTACAAAGCGGTCAGTATAAAGATGCGACGCAACTGGCAAAAATGCAGCATTACCGCGCGCAGTACGGTGTATAGTTGGGTACTGAAGTTTGAATCTATTCTAATAATAATATAACGTAAGTGAGCCTTATCATGAGCCAAGAAAAGCAAAAAAAATCTCTAAAAATACTCGTCATTATGGATCCTATCGAGCGGGTTAATTATAAAAAAGACACCAGCCTTGCGATGATGTGGGCAGCACAAGATCGAGGACACACACTGGGCTATTGCCAAATACATGATCTATGGTTGGATCGTGGGCAGCTGATGATAGATGCGCAGCCAGTAACCGTTGCACGCAATCCTGAAGATTTTTATACGCTAGGCGACAAGGCGACAGTGTCAGTCAGCGACTATGACGTGATTTTGATGCGTAAAGATCCCCCGTTTGACATGCGCTTTATCTATGCGACTTATATGCTCGATCATGCCAAATCGGCAGGTGTGTTGGTGGTCAATGACCCACAAGCAATTCGCGACTGTAATGAGAAATTGTTTGCAACTTGGTTTAGCGACTATATGAGCCCAACGATTGTGACCAGTAAACAAGCGCATATTCGCAAGTTTATCGCTGAACAGCAAGACGTTATCGTCAAGCCGTTAGATGGTATGGGCGGTACTGGTATTTTTCGTTTGACTGCTGATAGCCCAAACATTGGAGTGACGCTGGAGATATTAACTGAGCTTGAGACCTTGCCAATTATGGCACAGCGTTATTTACCAGAGATCAAACAAGGCGATAAGCGCGTGCTAATCGTCGATGGCGTGGTAATCGATTATAGCTTGGCGCGTATTCCTACCAAAGGCGAGACCCGTGGTAATCTGGCTGCCGGCGGTAGCGGTGTGGCTATGCCGCTGACTGACGTTGAGCGTCAAGTCGCAGAAGTGGTCGCGCCAATCGTCAAAGAAAAAGGACTAATGTTCGTCGGCTTAGACTTAATCGGTGGCCGTATTACGGAGATTAACGTCACTAGTCCAACTTGCGTACGTGAGATTGATGACCAATGTGGCACCGATATTGGTACAGACTTTATCGTAGCGATTGAAAATAAATTGGCTGTCTAAGTTCAATAGCTATTTCAAATAAACAGTTATTTGAGCTAAATAGTCATTAACCTTTATAATTATTAAACTGTAAAGTTATCAAGCTTTAGTAGTAAGAAAAGAGTGATTGAAAAGAAACTTATGTTCATAAAAAACCTAATAATTATGCTAAGATATCTTGATTATTTATCATAATTTTATATGATAGGACAGTATTATCGAGCTATAAGATGATACCAAGCACTGTATCAACTCTTTCATAACACAAGGACGTACTATGAATACATTTGCAAAATCACTCTTACTTACCGCAGGCCTAGCATTGGGTTTTAGTGCCAGTGCAGCAGACCAACTCAACAATACCAAGTGGACCACTTACAACGATAGTGGCAAGCCTGATGCGGTGTTAAGGTTTTCTGAAAGCAACGGTAAGCTTTCGGCCAAAATTGTTGAGATTTTGGACCCTCGTGCCAAAAATAAAAAAGTCTGTGATGAATGTAAAGGTAAATTCAAAAACAAGCCTTTGACGGGAGCGACGGTGCTGTGGGATTTAGAGCCAGATGCTAACGATCCTAATAAATATGTCAATGGTAGCGGTATTGAGCCAGAGACTGGCAGAACCTTTTCTGGAAAAGCAGAATTACAAGGCGATACGCTGAAGCTACGTGGCTATAAAGGCATCTCATTACTGGGTAAAACTCGTATTTTAAAACGCCGTTAAGCATTGACGTTTTACCCTTCAATCTAAGTCATCAACAAAGCCAAGTCGCGATTGCTCACGGCTTGGATTTTTGTTATTGGTAAACCAGAAATTACTGTATATAAGACATTGATTTCCTCTATACTATGCGGGCTTTTACAGTGTCAGTATTCTCTAACGATCGATATGACTGCAGGCTGACAAACCCTTCATATAAATAAAGAAAAGATAGGCAGACGTTCATGAAAACACCGCATATATTGATGATGGCTGCTGGCACAGGTGGGCACGTATTTCCAGCGCTTGCCGTGGCCGAAGCACTAACCGAGCGCGGTGCTATTATCCATTGGTTAGGGACGCCAAACGGTATGGAGAATGGCTTGGTTGCGCCGACTGGGTATCAGTTTCATGCTATCGATATGCAGGGCCTGCGCGGTAAAGGGCTAGGGCGCTTACTAAAATTGCCGGTTACCTTACTCTCAGCTACCATGGCCGCCATCAAAGTCATTCGCAACAATCAGATTGATATTGTCGTTGGCTTTGGCGGTTATGTGACTGCACCCGGTGGGATTGCGGCGCGTCTGACCAAAACACCGCTGATTATTCACGAGCAAAATGCCATTGCTGGTATGAGTAATCGTTATTTGGCTAAGATGGCCACTAAAGTATTACAAGCATTTGAGAATACCTTTGCGAATAGTCAGCTTGATGCTAAGCTTGAAACGGTTGGCAATCCAGTGCGTAACGCCATTACGGGGGTTGCCGAACCGGCTGAGCGTTATGATGTCACTGATAGCTCACCACTTAAGTTGTTGGTCGTAGGCGGCTCACTTGGTGCGCAAGTTTTAAACGAAATCGTACCAAAAGCGCTGGCATTAATAGACCGTCCTTTTGAAGTGCGTCATCAGTGTGGCCGTAATAACGACGCAGCCACGCAAACGGCTTATGATAGCGAGAATTTAAGTGCGCATCACTTTACCGTACAGCCCTTTATCGATGACATGGCAGCGGCTTATAATTGGGCGGATATGATTGTTTGCCGCGCAGGCGCATTGACCGTTACCGAAATCCAAAACGTCGGTATCGCTGCGATTTTTGTGCCGCTACCGCATGCCGTTGATGACCATCAAACAGCGAATGCGCGTACCTTGACATCACACGAGGCAGCGATTTTATTACCGCAGTCTGAGCTGACAGCGAAGCGTTTAAGTGATGAGCTTGCTGTACTGGATCGACAAACCTGCTTGACGATGGCCAAAAAAGGCCATGCGCTCGCCAATCGCCGCGCCAGCCAGCAAGTCGCTGATATTATCTGGCAAGCATTATAAGCGTCGGTCTTAGCATTAATTTTGTCAGCGATTTTTTACTTTAGCAAATTTCATTAGTCTTATATAAAGAGAAAACCCTATGTCTATTCCTGCGAAAGCCTTACCTAAGCGTTTGATTGAAATACCAGAGATGCGCCGTATTCAGCACTTGCATTTTGTCGGTATTGGCGGCTCGGGGATGTGCGGTATCGCGGAAGTGATGAAGAATCAGGGCTATCAAGTCAGCGGTTCTGATATTGCTGATAGCCTGGTGACTCGCCGTCTACAGCAGATTGGTATTGAGATATCGATAGGTCACGATTCCAAAAATATTGCCAATGCGGATGTCATCGTTGTATCGTCAGCGATTGATCGCAGCAATCCTGAAGTAAAAGCAGCGCTTGAAGCGCGTCTGCCAGTGGTACGCCGCGCCGATATGTTGGGTGAATTAATGCGTTATCGTCATGGCATTGCCGTGGCCGGCGCGCATGGCAAGACCACAACGACCAGTTTGCTCACTACGATGATGGCAGAAGGGCAGCTCGATCCTACCTACGTGATTGGTGGTAAGCTGAACGCTTCTGGCAAAAATGCCGCACTGGGTAGCAGCCGTTTCTTAGTAGCAGAAGCCGATGAGTCTGATGCCTCGTTTTTGTCTTTGCATCCGATGGCTGCAATTGTGACCAACATCGATCAAGACCATATGGAAACGTATGAAAATAGTTTTGACAAATTAAAAGCCGCTTATATTCAGTTTTTACAAAATATGCCGTTTTATGGTTTGGCCGTCGTGTGCGGTGATGACCCAGAATTATATGCGATGATTGATGATATTGGTCGTCCCGTATTGACCTTTGGGCTTGAGCCTTTTAACGATGTACAGGCCGTTGACTTGGTGACAGAGGGCACAAAAACTCACTTTACCGTATTGCGCCGTGACCGCGAGCCTTTACGTTTGACCCTTAATATTCCTGGTACTCATAACGTCTACAATGCGCTTGCCGCTATTACCATGGCGACAGATGAAGGTGTCGATGACGAGGCCATCAAACGCGCCTTGCAAAAATTCGAAGGCGTGGGTCGTCGTTTTGAGCAGCATGCCTCTGTCAGTATCGATGATGGTGACGTGTTGTTGATTGACGATTATGGTCATCATCCAAAAGAAGTCGACGCGACGATTAAAGCGGCGCGTCAAAGCTTCCCTGAGCGTCGTTTGGTAATGATGTTTCAGCCGCACCGTTATAGCCGTACCCGCGATTGTTTTGATGATTTTGTCGAAGTACTCTCCAGCGTAGATGAGCTATTATTATTAGACGTATATTCAGCAGGTGAAAGCCCGATTACTGGTGCTGATACCAAGTCATTGGCACGTAGCATTCGGCTGCGCGGTGAAGTTGAACCGACGATTATTGACAAGGACAATTTAGCACCGGTCATGCAGCGTTTACTAAAAGCCAATGATATGCTGATTACCCAAGGTGCGGGTAATGTGGGCCAGATAGCAGTCGATTTGGCCGCCAATAACCTTTATATCTAATAAGCTAAAAAGAATTCTAGGAACTATCCTTATGACAAGCAATAATCACCAAAAAAATACAAACGACCTTCATAAAGCCAGCGATAATGTTGAAGGTAAAGCAACGATTACCAACCCAGAGACAGCACTAGCGGCGGCGGCTCAAGCGGAGCAAGACAAGCTTGCAAGTGATAAAGTCGCTAATGATAGGGCAGAACTAAGCAATAACAACAGCGAAGTAAAAGATGCTGGCCAGTTTGGTAAAGTAGCCGTTATTTATGGTGGCAGTAGCAATGAGCGCAGCGTGTCGTTAGACAGTGGCGCCGCTGTCTTGCAAGCGCTACAAAACCAAGGCGTTGATGCCACTCATTTTGATCCTAAGCATCAGGACATTACTGAGCTGCGTGATTATGATCGCGTGTTTAATGTGTTGCATGGTCGCGGCGGTGAAGATGGTTTGCTACAAGGCGTGTTGCAATGGTTTGATATTCCGCAGACAGGTTCAGGCATTTTGGCATCAGCGCTGGGCATGGACAAGGTTCGTACCAAGCAATTGTGGCAAGGCTGCGGCTTAGCGACGGCACCATTTTCACTATTGACGGCCGATACCGACTGGCAGCAAGTGGTCAATATGCTAGGTCTGCCACTCATTATCAAGCCCGTTCATGAAGGTTCGAGTATTGGCATGACCAAGGTTAATAACTTGGACGAGTTGCCAGCGGCTTATGCAACAGCGGTACAGTGCGGTGATGCTGTCATGGCTGAGCGCTGGATTACTGGTCGCGAGTTTACGATTGTTATTATCGATGACGAAGCCTATCCGGTCATTCGTCTTGAGCCTGCTGATATCACCAACTTCTATGATTTTGAAGCCAAATACAATCGTAACGATACCAGCTACTATATTCCGTGCGGCTTAAGTGACGCTGATGAAAAGCATTTACAAGATTTGAGCCTTGCTGCATTCCGTGCTGTTGATGCCAAAGGGTGGGGGCGTATCGATGCTATGCAGGACGAAGCAGGTAACTTTTGGTTGCTTGAGATTAATACCGTCCCGGGTATGACCAGTCATAGTTTGGTACCGATGGCAGCTAAGGCGCGTGGTATGGATTTCAATACGCTGTGCTGGCACATCCTTACGCAAACATTATAAACAGTTGGTAGATTCAGCTTAAATGTTCTTGTCTGGCTTAATATTCATAACGCAGTTTGTGATAATCGCTATTGATACTATAGAAGTTTGAAAAGTGATTATTAATGGGTAGAAATAAGCGTCAAATAGATACTGACATTATTGAATATTTATGAATATAAGCAGAAATGAATGTATCGCTAGCCCTGCTATACCACAGCTTCGTGTAAACTTGTGTAAATTCGTTGTTAGTAGTAAGGGTTAGGCTATTGTTTGACCGCAAAATACGTTAATATTGTAATTATTGAATCGTTTTAGTGATATTTATGTTGTTTTATGAGTATATGTTATAAGTTCTTCATAAAATGAGAAAAATGTTACGTTTGAAATCAGATAACAGGGTTATATCACTCATTTTCGCCAAATATTTTGCTAACATATTCAATCCGTCATTCTCTGCGTCCATGATGCAGATTAACTTTTAATAGAACGCACTATTGGCTTTATGCAAATAGTTTTATGCAAAATAGGGACAAAGGTCATTATGGCTCAAACTGTCAACGACGTAACTGACTTGATGAGTGATAAAACCCGTCGCCCAAAATCTAACTTCCAAGTACCGACTTCGGTCAGATATTTTTTTATGGTACTGGTGTTGGGTTTATTAGTGCTTATATTGATTATGGGTGGCAAAGCCCTACGCGATGCACCTCCAGCAGCTATTCATGTCAGCAATCAAGGTTTGACAGTCGCTCAGTATCGAGCACTACAGCAAGTGATGAACCAACAGAAAGTCAGCAGTTTTTTTACGTCTGATTTACAAGCACTAAGGGACATCACTACTGGCCTTGCTTGGGTTGACCAAGTGAGTGTGTCTCGGGATTGGCAACGTGGTATCGTCGTCACAGCACTTCCCAAGCAAGCAGTTGCTAATTTTGGTACCGAGCGTTTGGTTGATGCAAAAGGGGCTGTTTTTGTTCCCGCTGACAGTAGAGATTTGACACAAGCGCAATTTGCTACGTTACAAGGTGAGATAACGCAAGCACCGGTTATCATGCAACAAATGCAGCAAATCAATGATTGGTATGCGCCACTTGATATGCAAGTCGCTGATATTATTCTGTCACCAAGAATGACGTGGCTCATTCGTTTTGATAATGGTCAGCGCGTCATTGTTGACAATGAAAACACCGCACAAAAACTGCTGAATCTAAGTCGATTATTAGGTAATCAGTTAAGTAACCGCCGAAAAGAGATACAGTCGGTCGATTTACGTTACAAAAACGGTTTTACCATTGCTTGGAATATGGCACAACCCGAAGCCGAAGCAGCAAAATAATTGACAGTCAGAAAACACAGTCAATAATAAGTAAGCAGAAGTATTGTATAAGCATCAAAATTGAACGTACAGTAGGATATAACAGCGTAGTAATAGCGCTTTTTTAATGATTTAATGGGGACGTCATTTGGTCTCCTGTTTAGCGATAATTTGTCTGGTACCATGAAAAATACTGAAAATCTGGTTGTTGTCCATCTAAGTGCCACGGCAGTTTATGTCGTTATTGGCAGCGTTGTCTCTGCAAAAGACATTCGTATCATGGGTGTGGGGCAAGTTAAAAATAGTGACTTTTATCAAGGTCAAATAAAACATCGTGAACGCTTGCAAGGCGCTATCAAACAAGCCATTCAAGAAGCAGAAGATACTGCTAATTGCCGGGTGCATAGTGTGTGGTTGACCCTAGCGACGCCTGAGCTACTTAGCAAAAACAGTGCTGGCGAAGTGAGAGTAGAGGACGAAGTCGTCCGTGCCAAAGACATGGTACAGGCTTTATCCAATGCCAAATCACGCGACTTATCTTCAGACTATTATTTGATGCATTGTTGTCAGCAAGGTATCTATGTCGATGAACAAGACTTTATGGTCGACGATGCGATCGAAACGGTGGCGCATAATATCAGCGTGATGTATCACATGATGATGATGCCAGTCGCCAGCCGTCAAAATATCCAAAAATTATTACAGAGCTGTGATGTTGGTATCGATCATATTGTCTTCGATGCAGTGACCAGTGCAGAATATAGCCTGATGAGCGACGAGCGTCAGCAGGGTGTGTGCTTGGTCGATATTGGCGCGAGTACGACCAGTATTTGTGTCTACAAAGAAAACAAGCTGATCTTTACACATTGTATCGCCACAGGCAGCCATGAAGTGACGATGGATATTTCAGCAGATGTTGGCATATCAATGATAGAAGCTGAAAAACTTAAAAAATCGCATGGTACGGTTGATGTCAATAGTGTCGATCCTAGCTCGTTCTTTATTTTTAAACCGCAAGGGACCAGCGACGAGATTAATATCGGTATTTATAATTTAGCCCGTATTATCGAAGCGCGTTATGTGCAGATTTTTACTGAAGTGGCGCGTCAACTGCATGAAGCGGATTTGATTAGCTATATCGACAAAGGTATCGTGCTGACAGGCGGCGGTAGTGCTATCAAAGGTATGATACCCTTTGCTAAGAAGTTGCTAAAAATGCCAGTGGTGATGACCAATACTCATCCGGCGATCAGTGCTTATAATCATTTTGATAATGACGAGTCCTTTAAGCAGCTGAATATTCAGGTCAATGATCGCGCTTATCAAACAGCATTTGGTACATTACTATATAGTCAAAGCGAGCAGTTTCGCCACAGTGAAAAAAGCGAGCCGGAAGCGCTTCAAAAAAATAGAGTGACTGGCGTCTTTCAAAGCGCAGGGCAACGTTTTGCTAGTGTGCTCAAAAAGATACTATAGTTTAGCTATCAAACACGTTTGTATGAAGACGTTTATATAAAAACGTGTTTATACAAAGAATGGCTATACAATAAGCGTTGATTTTCTGAAATATATACCGAAATTAAATGCATAAAGTAGTATTAAAAGTAACATTGAAAGTAATACCCTGAGCAATGACGACATATTTTTGTCCCAGCTTAACGATTTAAGCCATAGCCCTGTTTTATTTAAATACATTTATATATAGTAAGTCGATAGCGCGTCATATGAGTGCGTTAGCATGTATCGACCATCACGCTATCTGCAACTGGAGAATCTTTTTTATGTCAAAATACACCATGCCAGATGATAACCAGCTTCAAAATAACGGCCAAGCAAGCTTCACAGTATTCGGTGTGGGTGGTGGTGGCGGTAATGCTGTTGAACATATGGTACAACAAGGGATTAGAGGTGTGACGTTCGTCTGTGCGAATACGGATAAACAAGCACTTGATCGTTTGACAGCACCGCATAAGTTACAACTGGGCGCAAAAACGAACCGTGGTCTAGGCGCTGGTGCCAATCCAGAAGTCGGACGTGAAGCAGCAGAGAGCGAAGAAGAAGCGATCCGCGCGTTACTCGAACATTCTGACATGGTCTTTATTACCGCTGGAATGGGCGGTGGTACGGGTACGGGCGCAGCACCAGTCGTGGCTCGTATTGCCAAAGAGATGGAAGTATTGACGGTCGCTGTTGTGACCACACCTTTCAAATTCGAAGGCGGTAAACGTATCAAGGCGGCCAAAGCAGGTATTGAGCAGTTGACCAACTTCGTTGACTCTATCATTACCATTCCTAATGATAAGTTGATGAGCGTTTATGGCAATATCTCTATGCAAGATGCGTTCAAAAAAGCGGACGATGTGTTATTACACGCCGTGCAAGGTATCGCTGAAACCATCGCCAGCGAAGGTATGATCAATATTGACTTTAACGATATTCGCACCGCAATGACTGCCAAAGGTCATGCGATGATGGGTATTGGCCGTGCCAGCGGTGACGATCGTGCGCGTCAAGCGACTGAAAAAGCCATCAGATCACCGTTACTTGATGATTTACGTTTAGAGAATGCCAAAGGTCTACTGGTTAACGTGATTTCATCTGAGTCTTTGTCATTGGATGAAATGAGCAAAATCAGTGCAATCGTCGAAGAAATTACTGATATCGATGATGCTCATATTTTCTACGGCTCTGTTATCGATGAAAAAATGGGTGATGATTTGCATGTCACTGTCATCGCAACGGGCTTGACCTTAGATGAACACGCGGGTGAAGAGCCTGAAGTTGTTGAGCAGCCTGTACCTTCGG
This sequence comes from Psychrobacter okhotskensis, assembly GCF_013248965.1. Classification (GTDB taxonomy): domain Bacteria; phylum Pseudomonadota; class Gammaproteobacteria; order Pseudomonadales; family Moraxellaceae; genus Psychrobacter; species Psychrobacter okhotskensis. The sequence goes on from NZ_JABRVQ010000001.1 coordinate 217,408, forward strand.
TGAATAGCACGCAGCCTGTTGATCCTAACTTGCATACCAGCGCGTTAAACAGTCAAAAGCAATCGCAAGCCCAACTGCATCAAGATAGTCTGGCTCGCGCAAATCCGACACAAGAGCAACCTAAAACCAAGACCAACAGTATCCAAGACTATCTAAAGCGTCAACAAAACAAATAGTTGTTGTTTACTTCTAGTGATTATAAAAAGCCAGTGCTATGTCGCTGGCTTTTTTGTGCTTGTTTATAAGGTATAGTCAAAATATCCTAAAAACGCGACGATATCAGCAGTGCGTGATGGTTCGATATTACTTTTGACTGGCTATATGTTTTTTACGAAATCGAGATGTGCATGTGGTAGGGGTTTTATGAACATTAGCTACTAATACTAAAGCCCTTATTGATAATATGTCTCGAACAAGGTGCAGTGAAGCAAAATTTATTCTTAACAGACTGTTTCCTATAGTTATTTATAGGTTTATTAAATATAATTTGCTTGAATAACAAAGTTACGATAAGAGTTATCAATCAGAGACATAAGCAAATTAACGCTTTTTAACTATGGCGAATTGGGTACGGGTAATGGTACACTAGGTCAATTGTAACAAAATATGTGGGAAAACAGCCATGAACCAACGAACTATAAAAGCAGCGATAGCCGTTACAGGTACCGGTCTCCATAGTGGTCAGCCTGTTGATTTAGAGTTTCATCCACAGCCAGTCGATACTGGTATTGTTTTCGAGCGCTCAGATATCGAAGGTAGTCAACCGATTCCAGCCAGTGCTTTCTTAGTGCAGGACACCATGATGTCATCCAATCTAGTATTTGGAGGGGCACGGGTAGGTACGGTAGAGCATTTATTAAGTGCGATTGCCGGACTTGGCATTGATAACCTATTGATTCGTGTTTCCGCCTCAGAGATACCGATTATGGATGGTAGCGCTGCACCGTTTGTCGCATTACTAATGCAAGCGGGTTTCTGTGAGCAAGAAGGCTTAAAGAAATTCCTTAAGATTTTGAGACCAATCAGAGTAAAAGTAGAGGATAAATGGGCAGAGTTACGTCCTTATGAAGGCTTTGAATTAAACTTTGAAATTGATTTTGATCATCCTGCTATCGACAAGAATTTTCAACATGCCCAGCTGCAGTTCTCTACGCAAAACTTCATAGAAGAGCTGAGCTCAGCCCGTACTTTTGGGTTTTTACGCGATATAGAAGCTCTGCGTCAAAACAACTTGGCGTTGGGCGGTAGTATGGAAAATGCGATTGTCATCGATGAAGCCAATATCCTTAACGAAGAAGGTTTACGTTTCAATGACGAGTTCGTGCGCCATAAGATTTTGGATGCGTTAGGCGATTTATATCTTATTGGTTATCCAATTCTGGGTCGTTTTAATGCCTATAAATCTGGTCATGCCTTAAACAATTTGTTGATACGTGAAATATTATCCAATCCTGACAGCTTTGAAATTGTAACTTTTGATGACAATGTAACCTGTCCTATCGAATATTTACCCCTAAAAGGCCTAGCGGTTGAAGGATGAATACAGGAATATACACGAAGTATCGAAACATTTACGCAATATTACATAAAATGATTATAAGGATAGTTAATTTATATTCTTATAAATGAATATATAAGTTAGTATTTTTAAATAATATAACGTTAGCGTAGATAATACCGACGTTGTAGATAATCAAAAAAATCATCTGTTAGTTACCTTCACAACGTGAATGCGACTAACAGATGATTTTTTTTGTTTACGTCATTACAAAAACCTAGCGTAAGGGCGCTGTTTTCCGAAAATAGTTACATAACTTTACAGGTAGAACTCAGGATTTTTAATGATTGGCCAGACGTAAAAGTGCTTTTTTGAGCTTTTCATCAGTGGTGACATGCTCTGCAGCCTGTGATATAGTCCGCTTTGTGTTTTGGCTAAGAGCCTGATTTTCATTGGCTTTGCGAGACTTTGATGAGGTTGCTGATAACGCAGATAGTTTTTTAGAAGAAGGACTATCCGCAGATATTCTCGCTACAATGACGCGAATTTGCTTGAGTTGTTTAAATGTAATTGACTGCTCTGTTAATACTTGCAAATAAGCGTTCTGTAAATAGCGAATATGATTAGCAGCAGTCATTGAGCCCACACTGAGTGTTAATTGCTCAGCAGTTAAGCCAACGACCCAACAGGTATTAAGAATTTCCTCTGGTAGACAATCTACTAGCAGCTCTTTTATCTCAGCGGTCGCTTGAATATATAGACGCATATTGTCAGCAAGGGTTTGAGGTAGTGCGCTACCAGCAAAAGCTTGATGATCAATAAGCTGGGCAAGCCGATTAGGCTGTTTTTTTGACATCGTAATGACTCATCTAGTAGGTGACAAAATCGATATTCATATTAAACACAGTATATATGGGATGGATAGCAAACGATTTATAAAGCAGATGACCGCGCTGCCAAAGAAACCAGCGTTAGTGACTGTAAAAAGAAGAGTGAGCTGTTGTATTAAGGATTTTATCATGTTTATTTGATGATTATGTCCTCTAAACTAATTGATGCTTCGTTATGGATGACGAGCAGTCTTGTATTAACAAATAGGTAGTAAATTTATGAAACAAGCTTTATTAATTTTGTCAGTACTAGGAATGGGCATAGCACAAACGAGTGGTGCTGCCGAAACCACCTTTCAACCAAATAATACCTTGAGTCATACCATCACCAATATCTCTGCTTCTGCGAACTACGGTTCTAGTCGCAACATCTATAGCACCAATAGCGGTGCTTATGTCTCTAGCAATGACGAGATCAGTCAAGCCATTGACAATTTAAGCGCCCATGCCAAGCAAAAAGAATATCAGCTTGCCTCGCTAACCAGTCGCTTGTCTTATGAGCAGCGCCAGCAGCAAGCGAGTAAAATTCCAGATCGCTATTCTGCTCCTGCTATCGCAGCGGCACGTGCTTCAAGCGTGGCACTATCAAGAAGCTCTGGTTACTGTGCTCGTTATGTGCGTAAGGCTTTACAATCAGCCGGTTATGAATTCACCCCGAATCCTTCAGCGTATCAGTATGCTAGCCGTGGCACACTCAGCAGTGCAGGCTTTAGCAAAATCAGCAACAACATGCCACCCCAAGTTGGCGATGTTGTAGTATATGATCGCAGCTCAAAGCATCCGCATGGTCATATTCAAATATTTGATGGTTCTGACTGGGTTTCTGATTTCCGTCAAAGCAGTATCAGCCCATACAGCGGCGTCTATAACTATACGACATGGCGTGATTCGCAATACGTTGATGATGCATCAGACCGTGGTATCTACCTTGCGATGGCTGACTAATATAGTCAATCCTGTATAAATGAGAGACGGTATCAGGCTTGTTTAGGCTACTATTTGTAATACTTTTATGCGCCTTCCTGATATCCGAATTATCTTATCGACTACAAGCGTCAAGTACATCGAGTTTTAAGTAAATCGTTTTCTCCAGATCCAGTAATGCTCTTAATGACATTACTGGGTTTTTTTTGTTCAAAAATGGGATTAGGGCTTGTCCTCAATTTAACTGATAGGGCTCTAAATGAGCTAAAAATGGTTAAGTCTTACCAAAATATCGTCAAACAGCTTGGTAATATCTCGATATTATCTGCACTCTTTTCCTTGCTTGACTGCAATTTACCTCGTTTTTATCACCATTTTTAAAATGAGGACACGCCCTAGATAAGCATTATCGTTCAGTTGCTATCGATGACGCTAGCTGGTTAAGTAAGGCTGCTTTAGAATCAAACCTAGTCCAGTAGCGACGATTGTGAAAGTCAGGCGGAGAAGCATGACTGGGTGCGAAATATAAAGCAGTCTCACCAAACCATAAAATGACGCAGGGATGTATGTGCTCAACGACCATATTGCTAATAGCAAAATTTTGGCTAGACCGTTCTTTTATCGGTACACTAAAGGTTAGCTTATAATTATATAATGTGTGCGCTGCTGATGAATTATGAGCGCGGTTAACGCCGACTGACGGCATCTGTAAATCTGGGTGATCAATCCAGTCAATCTTTGCGCATGCACGCCCATTTGCTAATAATAAAGGGGGTGGCGGTAGCGTCGCAGGATTTCGATAGCTTTCGAACTGATAAAGCGCATAACGACCATCTGGGCTGGCATTGACCTCAATATAAGCCGCTGTACTGCTACTATCAGCACTATCCTGATCCAAAGCGCTACCAGCAATAAAACACTCAAGGCAGTTCTCCTCCCACAAATAATCAGTAAAGCCAACGCGTGTTTCCTCCCAAGTCGGCCAATGTAATTGATCGGCTAAAGACTGAGTGGGTAGGGTAATTTGATAGGCTAACTGTAGTTGCAACGTTGGCTGCTGTAGGATGGTCGCGTGCACGACCACTCGAATATCATGTAGGGTGTCCGTACTTACGCTAAGCTGCTGCGCATCATTGGCTAGGGTTTCAGTGGCGATACAAAGGTTAAAGGTCTGGCTCATAATTTTCTATGACTCAAAAAGTTGGTACGAGATAAAAGGTCTTTGATACTACCATATGATAAAGTACGTTCAAATAAAGGTATTACGAGGCTGATTTCAAGTCAGCTTTTAATTTAGCTTTCAAGAATATCAATAAAAAAAGCCGCGAGCAGATTGCATCGCGGCTTTTAGGCTGTATCATCATAGCTCAGCTGCTATTTTGGTGAAACGGTAGCCAGTTATTTAAACCAAGCTGAGCATGACATACTACTGCGCATGACGGGCAAGGTTTGATAGCTTAGGGTTGGCATTTGGGTTTTTGCGTAGTAATAGTGCCATACGCCCAATAGAATGAACCAAAGAGGCATTGGCTGCTGCTGCCAATTCAGCACCGATGACATCGCGTTCTTCTTTTGTGCCTGCAGGTAATTTTACCTTAATCAGCTCATGATCCGATAAGGCACGATCAATCTCTTCAGTGATGGTCGGTGTAATGCCTTTATTGCCAATCATGACAATAGGCTTGAGCTCATGACCGATGCCCTTTAGACGTTTAATTGTAGCGTTATCGAGTTCCATAGAATTCCTAGGTGTTGGTAAAAATAAAAGAGTGTACTATCAAAAACAGTTAATGATCATTATAGATAATCTGTGCCCATTTTGCATGAGATCAGCAGGATTTTGCACGATTTTACGTGATGAAAATGTTAAACTGAATGTATAAACACATTATAAACGCTACTGCCTGATAAAGCAGTGTTTAAACCAATAGAATTAAGGCAGTTTACGACTAAAAATGTATGAATCGCTCAATCAACAGAGTATTAAACCTGATTGGCTTGATATTAAGTATGTTTTATAAGCGTAATGGCTGTTGATTGGATGCTTATTGCAGCTTTGCAAAGTAAGAGTAATAGGAGCAGGTATCTTGGCCACGCGTATTGAGAACAAAAAACTGTCGAAAAGCAGCAGTGCTTGGATGAAAGAGCATATTGACGACCATTATGTCCAAAAAGCGCAAAAAGATGGCTATCGTGCTCGTGCTGCTTATAAGTTATTAGAAATAAATGAAAAGACCAACCTTATCAAAAAAGGCATGACGGTCGTTGATTTGGGTAGTGCGCCGGGCAGTTGGTCACAAGTTGCTGGCCAATTGGTAGGGGAACAAGGTATCTTGATTGCCTCTGATATTTTAGCGATGGATACTTTGCCTGATGTTACCTTTATCCAAGGTGATTTCCGTGAAGCTGAGGTGTTCGACAGCATTATGGCAGAAGTCGGTGACAGGCAGGTCGATGTGGTGCTCTCCGATATGGCACCCAATACCGCTGGTAATAGTGCCATTGATCAGCCGCGTATGATGTACTTGTGCGAGCTGGCGGTGGACTTTGCACTTGCAACCTTACCAGAAGGTGGCGCGCTTATTATGAAAGTGTTTCAAGGCGAGGGTACACAAGAATTACGCAAGCAGATGCAGCTTGATTTTAGTAAGATTCGTAGTATCAAGCCTGGCGCTTCACGACCACGCTCGAAAGAGATGTTTTGGATTGCCATTAAATAGTTTTACTTTCAATGAGTTGCTTTCGTTGTATTTGGAATAAGTCATCACAATATAGCTAGCTTCATGTAAGATTTAACACGCTACAATCGTTAACTGAATAAAAGGAAAACCTGCTTGAATTATGCAGGATAACACCACATATCATGGTATATTAACTTTGTTTCTAGCATATGTTTTAAGCAAAGTCGTCTGAGAATAAGCGCTTTACTGGCTCATTTACGATAGATTTATATGTCATTGATGAGGATAAGTTTCGTATTTGGCAGTTATTGAACTAATGAGCAATGCGTTTATAGACGTCACGTGTCAAGTTGACACACCAATAAGTAAGGGATGGGAATAACTAGTGAGCGACATGGTAAAAAATACCTTATTGTGGCTGGTGGTAATCGGCGTTTTGGTGCTGGTGTTTAGCGGCTTTGACCAATCGTCTGAGCCAGATAGCCTTAACTACTCTGAGTTTGTGACCGCTGTGTCAGAAAGTCAGGTAGCCAGTGTTGAAATTGATGGCGAACAGATCACCGGCGAAAAGAAAAATGGCTCATCATTTGAGACCATTCGACCAGCTGTGGCTGATGAGCAACTAATGCCATTACTGCGCGAGAACCAAGTTGAGGTTCAGGGCACAGCACCGAAACGTCAAAGTGTGCTGATGCAGTTGCTGATAGCCAGTTTCCCAATCCTACTGATTATTGGTCTGTTCTTATTCTTTATGCGTAATATGCAGGGCGGTGCAGGCGGTAAAGGTGGCGGCCCAATGAGCTTTGGCAAGTCAAAAGCCAAGATGCTGACTGAAGACCAAATCAAGGTCAACTTCGAAGATGTGGCAGGTTGTGAAGAAGCCAAAGAAGAAGTGGTCGAAGTGGTCGAATTCTTGCGTGATCCAGATAAATTTACCAAGCTTGGGGCGACGATCCCCCGTGGTATCTTGATGGTAGGTCCTCCAGGTACTGGTAAGACGTTGCTAGCAAGAGCAATTGCTGGTGAAGCCAAAGTACCGTTCTTTTCAATTTCAGGTTCTGATTTTGTTGAGATGTTCGTTGGTGTCGGTGCCTCGCGTGTGCGTGATATGTTTGAGCAAGCGAAGAAAAGCGCGCCTTGTATCATCTTTATCGATGAGATCGATGCAGTTGGTCGTCATCGTGGCTCTGGTATGGGCGGCGGTAACGATGAGCGCGAGCAAACGCTGAATCAACTGTTGGTCGAAATGGATGGTTTTGAGGGCAATGAAGGCGTTATCGTCATTGCTGCTACTAACCGTGCTGACGTACTTGACAAGGCATTATTACGTCCGGGTCGTTTTGACCGTCAGGTACAAGTCGGCTTGCCAGATATCAAAGGCCGTGAACAAATATTAAAAGTCCATTTAAGAAAACTGCCGAATACCGTTAGTGTTGATGCCAACTCTTTGGCACGTGGTACGCCCGGTTTTAGTGGCGCGCAATTGGCCAACCTTGTGAACGAAGCCGCTCTGTTTGCTGCGCGTCGTAACAAGCGTAGCGTTGACATGAATGACTTTGAAGATGCGAAAGATAAGCTTTACATGGGTCCTGAGCGCAAATCAATGGTCATCCGTGAAGAAGAGCGCCGTGCCACTGCTTATCATGAAGCAGGTCATGCGCTAGTGGCTGAGCTACTACCGGGTACCGATCCGGTGCATAAAGTGACGATTATGCCGCGTGGTTTTGCTTTGGGTGTCACTTGGCAGCTGCCTGAGCATGATCAAACCAGCATGTATAAATCAAAAATGCTCAGTGATATTGCGATTTTATTTGGTGGTCGTATCGCTGAAGAAGTCTTTATCAATCAAATGTCGACGGGTGCCTCAAACGACTTTGAACGGGCAACCAAAATGGCACGGGCGATGGTAACCAAATACGGCATGTCTGATGCCTTAGGTATCATGGTCTATGAAGATGATGACAACTCACAAGGTTACTTTGGTGGCGGTGGTCGTACGATTTCTGAAGCAACGCAGCAAAAAGTTGACGACGAAGTTCGCCGCATGTTAGAAGAGCAATACGATATCGCGCGCGAATTGATTGAAGGTAATCAAGAAAAAATGCATGCGATGGTTGATGCCTTGATGAAATGGGAGACCATTGACCGTGATCAACTGCAAGATATCTTAGCCGGTGAAGATCCACGTCCGCCTAGAGTATATCAGCACAATGAAGTTAATTTGGCTAAAGATAATGTGAAAACGACGGGTTCAACACCGCCACCATTACCAGCGATGTAGTTTATCGCGCATTAGTAGCCAATATAAGAAGCCCTTTTTAATAGAGGGCTTTTTTATTGTCATCATTTTACGAAGCATTTAGAACAGCAGCAGATTTACTGATATCATGAGATAAAAATAAAGTGCTGACCCAGTGTTTATCAACTTAATTTGCAACGGATTGGTTATGTCATTATTTCAGCCTTTACCTATTTATACGGTCTCTAGTCGCGAAAAAATGTTGGATCTATCGCGACCTCAGATCATGGGTATTCTTAACGTTACACCTGATTCATTTTCGGACGGTGGACAATTTAACGCTATTGATAGCGCGCTTGCTCATGCTAAAGAGATGATAGCGGCGGGTGCGACCATTATTGATATTGGCGGCGAATCTACGCGGCCAAATGCTGCTATTGTCGCGACTAGTGAGGAATTGCAGCGTGTTGTACCGGTCGTCAAAGCGATTAGACAGCAACTTGGCGATGTAGTTTGGTTGTCTATCGATACCAGTAATCCTACCGTTATGCGGGCAGCTTTTGAGGCGGGTGCTGATATTTGGAATGATGTACGAGCGCTCAAATGCGAGGGTGCTGCAGCGCTAGCGGCTGAGCTTGATATACCAGTTATGTTGATGCACATGCGCGGTGAGCCAACGACGATGAATAATCTGGCGCTCTATGACGACGTGATCGCTGACGTTAGCGCAGAGTTAATAGCCCGTATCGATGAGGTAGTCAGCATTGGTGTCAAGTGTGAGAAAATCATTATCGACCCAGGCTTTGGTTTTGCCAAAAACTACGAGCATCATTGCGCGTTATTGTCGCAGCTAGGAGAATTACAAAGTCTTGGTTTCCCTATGATGTTTGGTATTTCTCGCAAGCGTTTTTTAGCAGAAGTATTAACTAAAAGCGGTATCGAAGCAGTGGCTACAACTGAGGCAATAGAACGTGATACAGTCGGAGTTGCTGCGGGTATATTTGCCTTGCAACAAGGCGCTAGTATTATCCGTACTCATAATGTCGCGATGATGCAGCAAGCTGTGGCGTTATGGCAGCAGTTATCTGCCTACAATCAACACTAACAATCAACACTAAAAAATTAACACTAAAAAATCAATGCTAGAATAGCTCTAATCACTGCTATTGCACTATATGCATATTTGATAGTTAGCGCCAATGATTAACACTTAATATTAATCTGAACACCTATTAAAATAATGAGAGCATTTCTATGACCACTACGACCCAGCCTGAGCCAACCAATGAACAGCGCCGTATCATTTATCAAGCGCGTCGCGGCTTAAAAGAGTTAGACTTCTACATTGACCTTTATGTCAAAGAGATTTACTTAACCGCAGAGCCTACTGAACAAGAGACCTTTGCCCAAATGCTGACTCACGAAGATCCTGATTTACTCGATTATTTTACCAATCAAAACCGTCCAGAAGATGACCGCATATGGGCACTAGTAAATAAAATTAAGACATGGCGTCATGCTAAAGACGTGTCATAGCATTGACATTAATAATTTGATAATTTGACATTTTTAAAATCATTCATATTTTTAGGTTTCTTTTGCGTCGTTAAGTCTATATTGATAGCTGATAAAGTCTGATAGTTATAACGGCTTTCCCCATATGGCGGATTTGCATATATGACGATGATTACCTCCCTAAGGATTGATACTGCTATCAAGCCCGCCAGCTATTTGCGTACTTTACTATATCTTGGTTTGGCGTTAGTCATGCTTGGTTTGGCATGGCTGGCTGCGTTGGCGTTATGGCAGTATGTACTCATATTGATAGTAACGGCAGCCGTCGTCAGCTATCTGGCACTGTCACGGCCAGTTTTGTTGCATCTCACACAGCCGCCAATTGATAAGCGTATCGATCAACATTGGCAACTTATGATACGGACGAGCCAAGGCGATGGGCTATGGCAAGCACAACTGCTTGCTGTCCATCATTATCATTGGGCAATGAGCTTTGATTTTATGATTAAAGAGCCTTATCAGCGTTCCATGTCATTGACCGTATTTCGCGATCAAGTGAGCCTTGAGCAATGGTGCGAATTAAATGTTTTAGCAAATGTGAGCGCTGTAACGACTAATTGATACAGCGTGGTGTGGTTTATATAGAGTTATATTAGGTTTAGATGAGCCTTCATAAGCCAATATGGTCAATAACAAAACACCTATCTCGATGTTAAGATAGATTTGTTATATTAAAATATATTCAGCGTTTACGTTATCTGCTGGTTATAGTCAAATAACATAGCAGCTGAAGATAATAAACAAAACGACAAAAAAGGATGAGGTTATGAGCTTATTAGGGAATTTAGTGAGTCAAGTAGCGCGTAGTGCCATGGCGCCAGATGATGCACAGCGTAATCCTGTGAACCAAGGGTCGACATCACGTCGTACGGGTGGTCTGGGTGATATTTTAGGTAGCGTATTGGGCGGTGGTCAATCTGGTGGTTATAATCCACAGCAGTATAATCGTCAGGCGGATAATGGATTTGGTCTGGACGATATTATGGGCAGTCTCACCGGTGGCAATCAGCGCGGTGGTATGAGCTCTGGTGCTGGCGGCTTGGGTGATATCCTGGGCAGCGTATTGGGTGGTAAGAGTAATAGAAGCGGCTTTGGCGGTGGTAAAGGCATGCTGGTTGCTGCCCTCATGCCCATGGTATTGAGCTGGATTCAACGTAATGGTGGCTTAAGCGCTGCTCTATCGAAAATCACAGGTATGGGTCACGACAATCAAGTGCGCTCTTGGATGAGTAATAATGAAGATAACGACAATTTAGACCCCAACGAGATCAACCAATTATTTGATGAAGACGAGATTCAGCAAGTGGCCGCGAAGACAGGGGCTAATGAGACTGAAGTGCGTCAAGGGCTTGCCGAATTGCTCCCAGAAGTGATGAATCAATTGACTCCGAATGGTAATCTAGACAATGAAGCTGAAGCCAATCAAGAGATTGATCAGATCATTGGGCAGCTATCGAGTCGACTCAATACGTTAAAATAACCATGTTAAAATAATTTTTTAAACAAACCAGTATCGATCAAGTTTAATAAAAAAAGAGTGTGTCTAACGGCAGGCTCTTTTTTTTATCAATATAATAAAGTCAGTTTAAACGACAGTGTAAATATCTGTTCATTAATCTTTCTAAAATTTAAATAGATATATTAAAAAAGGTAAACAATAGTACGAGAGTAATATAAAATTTATAATAGAATTAAACGAGCCATCCAATCTCGTTTTATGACAGCCACCATATTGTGGCTGTTCCATATATAGTGAGTGAAAATTAATATCGATATATTAGCAATACCGTCGCGTTTTTAGGAGGTTTTGACTATAGTTGAATTTAAATAATTTCCATACAAGGAAACTGAGTGCAAGCTATACATGAGTATGGTCAGCGAGTATGACGATATAGCGGATTTATATGGATTTGGCTATAAGATATGACGATGTAATGATGTAAGCACTTTATAAAATCAATCACTCAATAAGGAAAACTACTCATGCCATTTAAGCCTGTCCAAGCGGCGATTGCTATTTTAGTAGGTTTGATTATTTGGTTTGTCATTCCAATTCCGACTGGCGTCACGCCTGAAGCATGGCACATGTTGGCATTATTTATTGCCACTATCGTCGCTATTATAGGCAAGGTATTGCCCATCGGAGCGATTGCTATTATTGCGGTCACTCTAGTGGCACTGACGGGTGTGACAAGTGATAGTCCAAAACAGGCCATTAGCGATGCCTTATCAAGCTACTCAAGCCCGCTAATTTGGCTGATTGGTATCGCGGTAATGATATCTCGTGGCTTAATAAAAACAGGTCTAGGTCGACGTATCGCCTATTATTTCATCTCTATTTTTGGTAAAAAAACGATCGGCGTGGCTTATTCTTTGACTGCGGCTGAATTGATGATAGCGCCCATTACGCCCTCTAATACGGCGCGTGGCGGCGGTATTATCCACCCTATTATGAAGTCCATTGCTCAGAGCTTTCATTCCACTCCAGAAGAGGGTACGCAAAATAAAATTGGTCGCTACTTGGCAATGGTTAACTATCATGCCAACCCTATCACTTCTGGCATGTTTATTACAGCTACTGCGCCCAACCCTTTAGTCGTAGACCTAGTTAATAAGGCGACTGGCGGTGACATTCAGCTGTCATGGACGACGTGGGCAGTAGCGATGTTTGTACCGGGGATACTGTGCTTGGTAATCATGCCCTTAGTTATTTATATGGTTTATCCACCTGATGTCAAAGTCACACCCGATGCAAAAGGTTTTGCCAAGGACAATTTGGCAGAAATGGGCAAAATAAGTCGCCAAGAAAAAATCATGCTCGGGGTGTTTGCTCTGATGCTGCTGTTGTGGGCAAATATACCGGCATTGATTTTAGGTGAAGAATATAGTGTTGATGCTACCACCACGGCCTTTATTGGTCTAACGACTTTAATATTAACGGGTGTGCTGACTTGGGATGATATCCTAAAAGAGAAATCTGCTTGGGATACCATTATTTGGTTCGGTGCGCTCATTATGATGGCAGCATATCTCAATAAGCTTGGTTTGATAGTCTGGTTTTCAAGCAATATTGAGTCTCTGATTGGTACAACTGGGGTAGGCTGGATCGGTGCCGTGACTATTTTGACTTTGGTTTATTTATATATCCATTACTTCTTTGCTAGTACCACCGCGCATATTACCGCACTATTTGCGGCTTTTTATGCAGTAGGATTGACGTTAGGTGCGCCGCCAATGTTGTATGCGTTAATCTTGGCCGCAGCAGGGAACATCATGATGACGCTTACCCACTATGCGACTGGTACCGCACCTGTTATCTTTAACTCAGGTTATGTCACGTTAAGAGAATGGTGGAGTATTGGCGCGATAATGAGTGTGGTCAATTTGGTGATTTGGATAGGTGCTGGTCTGATTTGGTGGAAGGTGCTCGGCTATTATTAATCAATCGTTATAAGTCACTATCCTAAAAGCGCTCATCTAACGTGTCTAGCGTATAGTTGAGTGCCGCAAAGCAGATATCGGTGTTAAAGCCACGATATTGCAAAAACCGTAGTTGGCGCGCTTTATCTTTTTGCTCAGTAGGAATGTCGTCGCCGTACTTTTTGGTGCGAGCAGCAACAGCGAGCTTGAGCCAATCGACACCATCGACCAAATTGTCAGCGCTGTCATCTACGAATTCGCTAAACTCCTCTGACTCTGCATTCGCCATATCGATTAGCTCATCAATATTACCCGGCATGGCAATTTTTTTACGATAAAACTCCTGCTTGATACGTCCTCGTCCACGACCTTTGCGGATATTTTCGCGAATCAGCATGAGGGTAGTGCGATAGTCACTTTGATAGCCTTTTTCTGCAAACTCTTCAAGCAGCGCATCAACTTTTTCTGGGTCTTGCTCTTTATCGAGCAGCTTTTGCTTAAGCTCAGCCTTGCCATACTCACGTCGCGATAAATAATAAAACGCCAACCAGCGTAAGCGACTTTCGGCTTTGATTGCATCAATATCCGCTTGACGTTGTTCAGGGGTACGCAAGTAGGCTTTAAGCGCCGCCGGTAGGTTATCTGTATGGCTGTCTACTACGCTATGCGTAGAAGCAGTGGTAGCGGTTGCATCTGCTATGTGATTTGATTCTTTATTAAATCTATTGTCATCACCAGTAGCAGCGCTATCGTTTTGCTCACCATGAACGTTGTGTTTGACCTCTGCTAGCATCTCTCTAATGCTTTGCGCTGCAGGTGGTTGATAAGCGGGCACATCACTAGGCTCAGGGCTAAAGTTAGCCGCTGGGTGAAAGCGTTTTTTACGCTTTTTGGATTTAGTAGGGTTTTTGCTAGTAGAAGGGGGTGCGTCAACTGATTCTATCTCAAAGCTGGAGTCATCAGATAACGAAGTAGCTTTACGAGAGTAGGTCGAGCGCTTATGTGTTTTAGCCGACTGTTTAGGCTTGTCTTTAGATGAATGCCGAGAAGTCTTAGAAGATTGGGCAGAATTTTTTGAGTTAGTATTAGCACTACTCGCTGAATCGGTGTCCGATTCAGCAAGTATTTCAGCTAGAGTTTTAATTTTCATAACAATTTAATTTTCATAACAAGTCATGATCATTGATAACGGTGAATAATGGAGCCGTTATTGAACAGGTTCAGAAGCGGGTTCTACATCGGCTTCATTAGTATCCGCTGCTTTGGCTTCTTTTTTCGATCCAAGTTTTTCATCACGAATTTTATCTTCAATCTCTTTCGCAATCGCAGGATTTTCTTTTAAGAACAGTACAGAGTTGGCTTTACCTTGACCAATTTTTTCATCGCCATAGCTATACCAAGAGCCTGCTTTACCAACCGCCCCAATCTCAACGCCTAAGTCAATCACTTCGGCTAAATGATTGGTACCTTCACCATAAGTGATTTCAAACTCTGCTTGGCGGAAGGGCGGTGCCATTTTGTTTTTGATGACCTTGACACGGGTTTGGTTCCCGATGATTTCATCACCATTTTTGACCGCACCGATACGGCGAATATCCATACGGACTGAGGCGTAGAATTTCAGCGCATTACCACCAGTCGTGGTCTCAGGGCTACCAAACATGACACCAATTTTCATACGGATTTGGTTAATAAAGACCACCATACAGTTTGAGCGTTTGGCATTACCGGTAATTTTACGTAGCGCTTGGCTCATCAGACGTGCTTGCAGGCCCATGTGCGAGTCACCCATTTCGCCCTCAATCTCCGCGCGCGGCGTCAACGCAGCCACAGAATCAATGACAATCATATCAACCGCCCCAGACCGCACTAGCATGTCGGTGATTTCAAGTGCTTGCTCACCATTATCAGGCTGAGAAAGCAGTAGGTCATCAGTTCTCACGCCAAGCTTGCGCGCATAAACGGGATCTAGTGCATGCTCAGCATCAATAAAGGCACAGACACCGCCTTGCTTTTGGCATTCTGCAATCGCCTGCAGCGTCATAGTCGTTTTACCAGAGCTTTCTGGGCCATAAATCTCAACGATACGACCTTTTGGCAGACCGCCGATACCGAGCGCAATGTCTAGACCTAGTGAGCCTGTTGATACCACATCAACATCCATAATGGCTGAGTCGTCACCTAGATGCATGATGGTGTTTTTGCCAAACTGCTTTTCGATTTGACCGAGGGCTGCTTTGAGTGCTTTGGCTTTATTGTCGTCCATACTGGATTCCTTTTATTCAATAATTATTTTGAAATGGTAAATAAGATGTCTTTGCTACTATATAACGCTAGGGTAGTGAGGCTAATAATAGGAATGACCTAAATCATAAGAAAGATTCAGCCTTTAAATAGGCTAGCGACGTTGTAATAGGTGGTAATTAGTAAGTAATAGCTAATATATCACTCTACTATACAGTAAAATTAAATAATGAGATAAGTAAAAAAAAGTTCATAATCATCTATGATTATAGGAGACTTTGGCGTATCAATAGTGAATTAATTAAAGCATATGCTTTGTACTACTATTGATTAGATAAGGCAATTATAACAAAATCCAAGGACTGGCTTTAGGGTTAGGAAACGCTAAACGACACTAATTGTCGCGTGATAAACAACGATGACTTTATACAAACCATGCTAGCATTTATCTGTTATTTCAGACCGGATAACAGGGTGGTTTGTCAATAGATTTATAAGTTGTCCACAACGAATAATCAAAGTTTATTCGTCGTGTGTGAAACATCTTTAATAATTGAATAATATTTAAAAATATTAAAAATAAATTATTATGATTTCAAATGATGTCTAAGATATTGAATATTAAGGGTTTTTAAATTGTATAAAAAATGAACGATTTTACCTAACCCTTTAAGCTACCTAGGAAAATTCTTGTCAAGTGGTGACTTATACACAGGGTTATCCACAGCTTATGGGGAGAACTCATGCAGCCCTTATAGTATCAATGTTTGTATGGATAAGTAGGAGCAGAAAATCACTCAGTTATACATTTTTGCTATTATGCAACTATTTCTTCTTCTGTAAATTTCGTCGAAATGGCTATGTTTCACATATTGCTGCTTTGTTAATTTGGATAAATAAAATTCTTCAAAGCACCTCAGACAGAGGGTTCAGCCAATTAAACGCTACATATATTTAGATAGAATGAGGAAAAGCGATACCGATAGTACAAAAAAGCGGCTAGATATCTTAGCCGCTTTGTCAAAAAACCATTAAGGGTAACGTGGTAACGTTTACTCTTTAATATAGATCAAGTCCCAGACACCATGTCCGCGCTCTAAACCACGGCGCTCAAACTTGGTCATTGGACGAAAGTCAGGGCGGTCTGTGAAGTTGCCTGCGCCTGCTTGGTTGGTTAGCCCTGAAAAACCATCTAAAACCTCAACCATCCAAAAGGCATAATGCTCCCAGTCGGTTGCCGTATGGAACCAGCCACCTTGCTTTAAACTGCGCGTGACAATCGCCATACGCTCAGGACTGACAAAACGGCGCTTATAATGGCGCTTCTTTTGCCATGGGTCAGGAAAGTAAAGCTGGATGCGGTCGATATGGTTTTCTGGTAATTGCTTGAGTAATTGAATAGCATCACCGTTAATGATTTTGACATTGTTTAGCTCTTGCGTACCTGCCATATAAGCGCATTTACCGATACCTGGCTCATGGACTTCGACGCCAACGAAATTGCGCGTCGGCTCTGCGGCGGCCATCTCGATGAATGAATCACCCAGCCCAAACCCAATCTCTAAAGTAAGCGGAGCGGCACTGCCATTAGGGCTATCCGCGAATAACACCCGCAAGTCCTCGATGCCGTCGAGATTGCCATCACCGAAGCTATTATTGACCAAATAATGCGCAAATTCTGGATCAGTAAGAGCCATTTCGGCATTCTTATTCATGTGCGTACGCCGTTTCATAAAGGTATTAACAATACGAATATGCTTATCATTTTGTGAAACGGGCTCGATGGCGATATCAGGTTCAGCCACTTGGCTTATAGCGTTTAATTTATCGGTATTAGAAGACTGGTTCATAGGGGCACTAAGACTTTAGAAAGTTGCGAATATGAACGTATTATAGGTTAAATATCAGCAAGTGTGAACGTTCAATTATTAGACGCTTGCCAATACCGTAAAATGCTTCCTAGCCCCTTCCGAGCTTTTTCTAAGTCTCCGTACATAATTTTAAACCTGCAGCGATGATATCGTCTGTAGGAGCTTTAGAGTCAGCAGATGCTAAATGATTTTTATCTGTTTCAGTGTCTGTAGCAACATCGCACCAGACTGTATATTTTGCCCTAAGTATTTTCATTTGCGGCTTATCAATGTTTGTATTTGACTCAGCATTGAGAGTATAACTCTCTCCACTAGGGGTTATTATGGAAATAATAGATTTATTATCAATGTCATCACATCTTATTATTACTGTCTCGACGGCAAACGGTCATTGCCCTACAAAGGTGCTTTTATCCAAACCTAGCTCATTGTTATAAGGATCAGATATTGCACTGATATTAATAATGATAAGGGTTGTAGCAGTAGCAATTAGAACGGTAATAGCGATAATAGTTATGATTATATTGCGCTTGAGTGTAAACATGAGAGGCTCACGAATCAAATAAGGGTAAGAGCTCAGTCGCTCTATGATTGGCTTTTGCATCAGTTTATACTAGAGATATTTTATAAATATGAAATATTAATGAAGAATATAGAGATTGTATTTAGGGTCTGTTGAACATTCAAATGTAGAACTGGCAGTGGCTATTTTTTAGACAATGCGCAGTGAAATTTTTGACGCCCAGTCATTCTAGGTTAGACAATTTCGCCATGTATTGGCAAAAAACAGCCCTGCCCTGAAAGGCTGATACTAAAATCACCCCAAACGTTGTTGTAAACCTAGCTAAGGTCTCGACATTATCGTCGGTTTACGCCTGATTTGATAAAAGGTTTGGGACGATTTTAGCAATCAGCAGTCCTAATATTTGAATGTTCAACAGACCCTAATATAATTATTCGCTGAAGAGTGTCTTACAGTGATTATGAATACGCTTTTTATTTGAGAGCCTACTGTTATGTTATTTATTGAGACGGACTCGCCACCACCGTTTTACCAAGAACAGCTGACAGCTGCCAAGCGTGAGCAGTTGGATAAATGGTTTATCGGTCATCGTACCCAGCGCTATTATCTCAAGCGCTTCTCAGAGTTTGATGAGCAAGGTTATCTGTCGCCAAAATGGCACTGGGCCACCTTTTTTATTACTTTTCCTTGGCTGTTATATCGCAAGCGCTATATGGATGCAATTGTTTACAGCGTAGCAGGCTGGTCTTTTATTCAGCTTAATGTTGCTATTGTGCTGGTCACTTTTGAATTTGTAGCTATGTCTTATATTCCAGATGCATATCAAATGGCAACGCGGCTGGGTATTGCAGCGATTATTTGGCTGTTTTGGGCGTCTATGGTGGCACGTTGGACAGACGCTTATTACTACCGGATGGCACGGCGCGAAATCGCTGATGCGATTGAGGATCATCCGCGAGACGAGGCGGCGCAGCAAGCACATCTGCGCCGAGAGGGCGGGGTCAGTTTGTTTGGTTTGGGCTTGGGATTTGGGCTCTTTGCTTTTGCTTTATTGGTGATTAAGGTGCAGTTTTTACCTATTATTGCGAAGCCAAAAGCCAATGAGGTATTGTTTAACGCTTATGACATCACCAAGACGACGCAGAATCGTGTGGCGGTCATTTACCAACAGACCGGGCAGTGTCCCATTAATTTGCCATTTAACATAGATGATCCGCAGGTGCTGGTGCGTATTGATACTCAAGTGCCGGGCGTTCCTAAAACAGATTGTGCCGTCATAGGAACGATTCATAACGTTAAATTCCCACTGCGTTATCTCAATGAGCAAACAGTGGCTTTTTATCATGTGAAAGATAGCAACAGTTGGCAATGTACCAGCTCGCTAAATGAAAAACTTGCGCCGCCAAACTGCTCACCGGATTAAACGGCAATTATCCCTTGGGGTTAGTAGCAATATTCTAGTTTTCATCAACGGGCGCTGCTTGGTTTTTTAGGGCGTCAGAGAACTCACTCAAGTCCATCTTACGTGCCTTACCAATATCCTCATCGAATAAGCTCTCAAGCTCTGTCATTGAGGACTGTACTGACTCTATCAGGCTGGCCTCATCATCATAGATGGCTTGCTGACGCTCAATCAAATCATCATCATAGTCACGGAAAGTTTGCACGGTTTCGCGCGCTTTTTCAGGAGAGATGCCAAGCAGCTGCAAGGACTCACGCGACATATCTAAAGACGATAAATAAGTCTCACGCCAGATATGACGAACCCCAACTTCACGGAGACGGTAATAGTGCTGTCGGTCACGAGCGCGTGCCAAGATAATTAAGTCAGGGTAGTTTTTGCGCAGGTATTGAGCGGTGGTAATAGAGCGCTCTAGGTCGTCAATCGCCAGAATAAAGACGCGGGCTTTTTTGATACCAGCGGCGCGCAATATCTCAGGGTTTTTTGGATCGCCGTAATAGACTTGGTTACCAAAGCGCCGGACGAAATCCACCCGATTTGCAGAGCGTTCGATGGCTGTAAATTCGATATTGTGCATGCGTAATACGCGACCGATAATCTGACCGACACGGCCAAAACCAGCGATAATAACCTGATGCTCATGATCAGGGATGGTATCGTACTCACGGCTGGGTTTGCTTTTGGCGAATAACGGCTCTCCTATTTTTTCTAATAATAAGAATGCCAGCGGCGTCAGCGCCATAGAGATGGTCACAATGAGGTTTAGGGTGTTTGCCAGCTCAGGTTGCAAGACATTTTGAGCGGTGGCCACACTGAACAAAACAAATGCAAATTCACCGCCTTGAGCAAGAGTAACCCCTAACCTGATACTGGTTGGCCAGCGATTGCCAGATATTTTTGCGATAGCGGTGACCACACCGAACTTAATAAACATCAATGCCATCGCACAGCCGATAATAAAGATGGGCTTGGCCAAAATGAGTTTGACATCAGTCAGCATTCCGACCGACATAAAAAATAGCCCAAGTAATAACCCTTTAAAAGGTTCAATACTGGCTTCTAACTCGTGACGGTACTCCGAATCCGCCAGCAAAACCCCAGTCAAAAATGCACCAAGCGCCATCGATAGACCAATCTGCCCCATCAAGATAGAGACGCCCATGACGATAAATAGAGCAACTGCGGTTAATAGTTCTGATGCGCCACTAGATGCCACAAATTTAAAGAAAGGTCGGATGATATAGCGGCTAGCAAAGATAAGTCCGGCGAAAACCGCAAATACTTTGCCGAAATAGATTAAGTCGTAGCTCTGCTCGCGCACCCCTGACAAAAATGGAATAACCGCCAATAAGGGAATCACGGCAATATCTTGGAATAACAAGATGGTAAACGCTTCACGACCATGGGTACTAGATAGCTGCTGTTTTTCGGTCAGTATTTGTAGCACAAAAGCGGTGGAGGAGAGCGCTAAGCCGAAGCCGACGATAAAAGCCGTATCGAGTGGTAAGGAGAAAAATTGATAGAGGATACTCATCAATAAGGTGCCAGACAGACCGACTTGTAAGCCACCAAGGACGAATATTGAGCGGCGTAGCGCCCAAAGCCGTGAAGGCTGGAGCTCAAGACCAATGATGAATAGCAGCATCACCACGCCAAATTCAGAAAAATGTAATAAGCTCTCAGCGTCGCCCGCCACATCTAGCGCACTTGGTCCTAATATCAGTCCGGTGATTAAATAACCAAGGACGGTCGCAATACCAAAGCGTTTGCCAAGGGGTACAAAGAGCAGGGCAGCTCCTAAGAAAATTGTAGCTTGTAACATTAAATTTGGTGAGCCGGCGGCGGCAGCGAACATCTGGAATCCTCAAAATTGGCAAAAAAATAAGCAATGTAAAACAGTCAATATAAAACAAGAAGGACAATAATAAATAACGCTAGCATACTTTATTTTTTGCGATAAATCTTCCACACGCCGTTATCAGCAAGCGGATTGTTATAAGCATCATTACGACGCTTACGCGGTGTCTGCCGACTGTCTATCATCTTAAAATTGGGCAGTGCATGAACGATAAGTCCAGTGCGATAAAAGCGCACACGTTCGGGCTCTAGCATCTCACCCATACTATCGCGGCAAAAGACGTACGCACGCAAGTCAATAAATTCACGATGTGCGACTAAACGCGCCTCATCATCCTTCTCCAATACGGCAGCCATACGCGCAATCTCATCAGCGCTATAATCCCCGCATTTATCAGTAAGTGCACCTACTGAGCCAAAGCTCTTAGATTCTTTAGCATGAGTTTTGGTTAGATGCAGGCGCTGAACATGATAGATAAATTGAGGTATCTCGAGGCTGGCAGGTAATGGCAGATAATCGGGCGGTAGATTGGCCGCCGGATAAAAGGCCATCGCGCGTTCGAGCAGCGCCTGCCAACGCTGTTGATAGGCTTGGACTTCGGCTAGATTGCCTTCATAAATAGGCATATCACGGATTTGACGCAAAATATCAGGCGGGAACTGCGCATCTCGAAAGCTAGCAATGTCTTCTTGCAGCGTTGATAGCAATGTTTTGGCATGCTTTTTACCCTCGCTTGAGATAGGGTCATCAATGTAGCTAGGAGCAACGAAAGGAGCTGAGCGTCTCGACATGGCAGAAGGTCATCAATTGGTTATGAATAAGGGTTTTAAGCCTTAAGTATACAGAATTTATAGGAAAAATATGGCGGCGCGGCCAAATTTTCCATTATTTTTAACATGCTCTTACAATGATAAAAATCTGCCTGATATAAGCTGATTTGCAATAAAGGTCTTTTATTTATCTTTTTTAAGCCACTTTTTAGGCGCTTTTTTATGAATCATCATTCACCTCCTTCGTCCATATATGATAACTGGCGTGGCTTATTAGAAACTGTTGGTAAAATAATTTTAAGGATTATCGGTGCAGGACTGGCGCTGCTATTTGGGTTTTGGTTAATAATGGCATCCAATATGGGACCGGCTTATCTGCCGCACCTCATGAACGGTGCGCTAGATTTTTGGATTCGCATGACGTTGTTGGGGCTCGGGCTAAGTACTTGGCTCATAACAGCGCTGTGGATAATTTGGCTAATACTGCGTTATTGCCAGTACTTTATAAAAAAATATCAATTAAAACGTCGCTCATAACTAACAACCAGATAGGCGACGTCTTAATTGATAATTATATGGTTTAATGTCTTATGTTTAATGTCTTACGCTTAATGGTTGTGACCAATATGACTATTGGTATCAGTCGCCTGCTGTGAGATATCGCAAACTAAAGCATCGCTATGCGTCTTGGTTTGCGGATGCGCTAAGCTTTCAACCTGAATGGTCGCATGGTGAATATCAAGCTCAAGGAGGCTTTGCTCTAAACTGGTAATCAGGATACTGGATTCATAAATACTCATTTCGCCATCGACGACCACGTGACACGATAGGGCGTTGAGACCGCTGGTGATACTCCAAACATGCAGGTCATGGACTTGTCGTACTTGCGGGTGGGCAAGTAATTTGTCTTCGACCTCAACTAGCGATATACCTTCTGGCGTACCTTCCATCAGGATATGGACCGAATCACGGACGACGCGGTAACCACTAAACAAAATCAATATGGCGACAATCACCGAGGCCGCCGCATCCGCCCAAATCCAGCCAAAGCTCATCATCAAAAGCGCGGCAACGATAGCGGCAACCGAACCCATCAAATCGCTCAAGACATGCAAATAAGCACTTTGCATATTCAGATTGACCGGTGCTTTACCCTCATTTTTTCCTTGACTGTCCTTGTTACTACCTGCATGACTGTGACCATGTGCATCTGTGCCGCGACTGCCACGGTGCATCAGCCAAGCGACCAAAATGTTGACCAACATACCAATGGTAGCAACGATAAGCATGCCTTGGGTCGCAATCTCAGGCGGCGAATTAAAGCGTTTAATCGCCTCATAAAAAATCATAATGGCAATAATAACCAACGTCGCACCATTGACTGTTGCCACTAAAATCTCAAAGCGTTTATAGCCAAACGTCTTTTGATGAGTGGCTGCTTTTTCACCAATTTTGAACGCCATTAACGTCGCGCCAAGGGCTACGGCGTCACTGAGCATATGACCAGCATCAGACAATAGCGCCAAACTGCCCGTGAGCCAGCCACCGATGGCTTCGATAAACATATAGCCAGTAATAATGACAAAGCTAAAGAGTAACGTACGCTGATAGCCCTTGGTATCGCGCGGTGCGACCGTCTGTTCTAGGTGTTCATCGTGGTCGTGATTGTCTTGATTATTATCAGTATAACTGTCTTTAATATAATGACCTTCTGCATCCTTTTGACCGTGCTTATGATTATCAGCCGCAGTATTCTCATGAGAATGGTCATTCTTTTCAGATTTTGGGTGATTTTGATTCATAACAACACTCAGGATGATAGAAGGTGAAATTTGATTGCTTATAAAGCTGTGCTTGCTGTATAAAAACCAGACAGATATAAATAATTTAGCACATTTAATAAATGCTTGCTGTATCTAGGCGGTAAACGATAAATGAACTATTTCTAATAGCGTTCTTTAGTAACGGCGAGTTATAGAGGAGTAGTTGGGCTTATAAAGAGTAGTAGTTGGAAGTTACCAACCAACAGGGTCAATATCCAAGGTCAGCTTCAGATATTTGGCGCTTGGCAAGGTAAGTACAGGTTGCCACCAATGATGTAATACCCGATGCAATTGCTGTCTGTCTTTGCCTAACAGCAGTAAATGCACGTGGTAGCGACTGTTCTTTTTACTCATTGGCGCATCGATAGGACCGAGGACAGCAAGATTATGCCCATTTGGCAAAATAGCAATCGCATCTTTAAGCGCTTGCGTCGTGGCGGCAAGGGTTTTGCCTTCACAGCGTATTAGGGCAGCATAACTATGCGGCGGCAAGCCCATCATTTTACGTTCTTGCAATAGCTCGCGAGCAAATGAAAGATAACCATCTTTTACCAATTTTAATAACAGCTCATTATCGGGCTGCAGCGTTTGAATCAATACGCGCCCCGATTTATCACCGCGACCGGCACGCCCTGCGACTTGAATCATGAGTTGTGCAGTATGTTCCGGTGAGCGAAAATCGGCTGATAAAAAGCCACGATCAGCATTGGGCAAACAAACAAGCGTAACATTAGGAAAATGATGACCTTTGGCGACCATTTGCGTACCAACTAAGATGGCAGGCTTGCCTTCATTGATACGTTGATAGATATTCTCCCAGCTGTCTTTACGTCTGGTGGTATCGCGATCGATTTGGATAATAGGGTAAAGCTCTTTACTGGTTTGCGGATTGGCAAAAATCGCATGCAAGTTTTCGCTGAGCCTTGTAGTGCCCATTCCTTTGGCATCCAAATTTTGACTGCCACAATCAGGGCAAACCGTTGGAATATAGGCTTGCCAATCGCAATGGTGGCATTTTAAATATGAGCTGCTTGAATAGGAATTAGATGGCGATTGGCTATTATAATGGACAGTTAAATGGGCATCACAGCGCGGGCAATCTGCTTGCCAACCGCAAGCTTCGCATAGCAAAACTGGTGCATAGCCGCGACGATTTAAAAATATTAATACTTGATCGCCAGCCTCTAGTGTTTGCCGTATTGCGCCGATAAGCGCATCGGTCAGACCAGTATCATAGCGAGCGCCTTCGTCCGTCGTTTGTTGATGGGTACTTTGCAGGCGCGCATCAATCAGCTGCATGCTGGCAAGCTTGGCATTACCGGGGCGAGTCAATAACTGGCATTCTACTAATTTGCCGTCATCGACCAGTTTTAGATGCTCAAGTGAAGGGGTGGCGGTACCAAGCACGACGGGAATGTTGTATTGCAGGCCGCGATACAGCGCGACGTCAGCGGCATGATAACGTAGGGTATCTTGCTGTTTATAAGAGCCATCGTGTGCTTCGTCGACGACGATAAGTCCCAAATCAGCAAAAGGATATAGCACTGCTGAACGCGTCCCGATAATGATTTGAGCATGACCCGTGCGGCAATCTTGCCAACCTTGTAAGCGATGGGTATTGTTCATGCCTGAATGCAGCAAGACGATATGAGCTGCGAATCGACTGGCGAAACGTGCACGCGTCTGTGGTGTCAATCCAATCTCTGGCACTAAAATCAAAACTTGCTTGCCAGCTTCTAATACCGCTTGCATCGCTTGCAGGTAGACTTCGGTCTTGCCACTACCGGTAATACCGTTTAATAAAAATCCCGTGTAGCGCTTAGCTTCGTGGGCAGCAATGATAGCGTCGACAGCAAGCTGTTGCTCATCGTTCAGATCAAGTGGCATTTTCGCGAGTTTGACAGGGGCAGGTGCTTGTTTTGGCTCAATATAGCGTTCGATAAGGCCTTTTTCTTCCAGCGTCTTTAAGAAGGCTCTTTGCATGCCTTCCAACAACAAAGTATCTTCACTCGCACCGCGTTCGCCATGCAGTTTAAGCATATCGAATTGCTGCTTTTGTTTTTTGGCATTGGCACGAAAGTCATCATCATTCGCATGCGGCAAAATTCGCCAATGGGTAATCAATAAGTCTAGCGGATTGCCTTGACGAACGAGGGTGGGCAAGATGACAGCTAACACATCACCAAGCGGATAGTGGTAATAGCTTGCCAGCCAATAAGCCAGCTTTAACATGCTGGCGTCCAAAATCGGCTCGGCATCTAAGCACTTATTGATAGGTTTGAGTTTTTTTATTGGTACGCTGCTATCTGCTGCAGCGATATGAGCAATGACGATACCAATTAAAGTCTGACGACCAAATGATACCTCGACGCGGCTACCAATTGGCGGTAGTTGTGATGCAGCCTCATTTAGTGAAATGTTCATATCTGCCGGTAGGCTATAATCAAATACCCGATAAAGGGGCACAGGCAGCGCAACTTGTACCAACATAAAATGCATTCCTAACTTTTGGGTATCTAAATAATAAACTCGATGAGGATAATAACAGTAAGCCCAAATAATGATATTTGGGCTTACGCTAACAACCGTTATTTTGACGCATTCACTTAAGCATTCAGTGTAATAACTTCCGTATTATTCAATGTATAGTATAGACTCAATTTCAACCACACCGCCTTTAGGTAGTGCGGCTACTTGTACCGCTGCACGGGCAGGGTATGGCTTGCTTAAGTTGGCAATGAATACCTCGTTTAAGGTGGCAAAGTCATTCAAATCAGTCAAAGATACATTGAATTTAACCACGTCATTTAGACTGCCACCCGCGGCTTCACAAATGGCTTTAATGTTTTCAAACACTTGCTCAGCCTGTGCTCTAAAACCCTCGCGCAGTTTCATGGTTTCAGGATCAAAACCAAGCTGACCTGAGATATAGACGGTGTTACCGACCTTTACTGCTTGTGAGTAAGTACCAACAGCGGCAGGAGCTTTATCTGTTTGAATGGTTTGACGACTCATATTATATCCTTAACGTATTTTTTTCGTTTGATTGATTGGATTTACTGACTAAAAACGAAGTAGCAAAGTTTATCATTGTGTTGGTTTTTTCTAAAAATTAAGGCTAACTCTATAAGGGTTTAGTGCTTCTTCAATCAGCAAAAAAGTTAGGTATTAAGCATTAATAGCGCTTATAGCTATAGCTGATAAAGTCGCATAATATTAGGAAATCCCAATAGTGAGCGCAGCTCGCGAATGCCTTGTGCTAAGTGATTGCGACTACGCACCACAATATGGATGATGGTGTCAGTATGGCGCACATCGACCGTTTCGACCCCCATATTTAACTGGCGCAGATGGTAGATAACCTCGCTAATTTGTTCGTCGCTGAGGGCAAGAGACAGCTTTAAATAAGCCGAAAAACGGACTTTGCTAGCGTGCTCACCGGACTCATTTTGTTTGATGGCCTTATCATTGCGCCAGCGCAGCTGTATCACTTGGTAAGGGTTGTCCTTACGAATATCATCGAGCGAAAAGCATTTATGGCGATGTACCACCAAGCCATGACGCGATAAATGGCCAACGATAGGGTCGCCATAGATCGGATGACAGCAATTGGCAAAATCAAGCTCAACCCCTGAGGCGTTGACGATCAATTGCTGCGGTTGCGCCGTATCATCGCTGTGTTCTTTGGCCTGCAAGTCACTGACTTCATCGCTAAATAGCCGCGTGACTACCAGCTGAGGCAATAGCGTACCCGAGCTGATCTGCTCAAATAGCGCACTTTTTTCTGCCAGACCGCGCCATTCTGTCAAGTTTTTCCAGTCGCTATCGGTTAAATCATCGAGACTTTTTTGATAGGTTTTTAGCGCGCGATCCAAGGCTTGTTGACCGTGGTGCTGCTTATCAGCTGCAGATAAATCTTTAAACCAGCGTAAAATCTCTTCACGAGCTTTATTGGTTACCACAAATCCTAACCATTCGGCTTTTGGTTCCGAGTGGCTATTCACTTCTATCTCGACCAATTGACCGTTTTTGACCACCGTACCCAGCTTGGCCTTTTTACCATCGATATTGGCACCAACGGCGACATTGCCGACCATAGGTCCAACAGCGTAGGCAAAGTCAAGCGCTGTGGCTCCTTGCGGTAGCTCATAAGCACGACCTTTTGGGCTATAACAGATGATTTTGCTTGAATGCAAATAATCCATCAGCTCATTAATCGTCGAGACCGCAGCGGTAAAGTCAGGGCTGTGTTGATTAAGGCTGTCCTCATCCACCAAGTCCTTCATATTGCGCAGCGATGCTTGAATGACTGATTGGCTGACATCGGAGGCGTGTTCTGCGCCAATGACGCCCAGCCTTGCCGCATTTTGCATCTGTTTGGTCAAGATAGTGACTTTTACAAAGTCGTTATCGCGCTCATAAATAAGGGTCAGTGATTGGTTGCCACCTGGTAATGGACGCCGAATATTGTCAGCGATATGGCCGTCATCGATCTGATATTTTTTGATTAGGTAATAAGCAAGCTTGTCACATTCTTCGATACTATCGAGCACAATCTCAAAAGCGTAGTGACGGAGCAGGGCATTAATCTCACCGCGATTGCGGAAAAACTGCCGATATATCACCACACGATTGTCTAATACTTTCACGAGGCCATTGAGCCCTAGATTATTTAAGACAATAGTCAGATAGCTATGAATGGCTTCTCTTTGGAAGTTTCGTCCCAGCCCATGTTGCAGTAGCTTATCCGAAATCTTGTTATACATCCCAGAATCAAGATTTCGATAACATAGCACCTCGATATAATCGGCAATGTCATTGAGACCCATCAGACGGGCAAATGGCACATAAAAATCTAATGTCTCTTGCGCCGTGGTGCGCTGTTTTTCGGGGCGTACCGCATCCAGCGTCGACATATTGTGTAAGCGGTCGGCCAGCTTAATAATGAGCACTCGTGGATCAGCAAGGGTAGCCGTCAGGATTTTATGAAAGGTAGCAGCTTTATTCTGTTGCTTATTATGGGACGAGGATTTTAGTTTGGTGACCCCATCGACCAGCCTCGCCACGACTTTGCCATAACGCTGCTCAATTTGCTCATCACTGACCTCGGTATCTTCGACCGTATCATGTAAAATCGCCGCAATAATTGTATCTCGATCTAAGCGAAAGCCCGCCAATATCTCAGCGACCGCCATCGGATGAGTAATATATGGCTCCCCTGATTTACGCTTGTCTTTAATGTGCGCAATATCGCCGAACTCACAAGCATCAATAATGTCACGGCGTTCAGCAGCAGTCAGATAGCCAACTGAACGGAGCAAATTATATTGAGCATCATCGACTAGGTGATGACTGAGTTTGGGGAGGGTTTG
Source organism: Psychrobacter okhotskensis (assembly GCF_013248965.1). Lineage (GTDB taxonomy): Bacteria > Pseudomonadota > Gammaproteobacteria > Pseudomonadales > Moraxellaceae > Psychrobacter > Psychrobacter okhotskensis. The sequence continues at coordinate 246,558 of NZ_JABRVQ010000001.1, forward strand.
ACTCATAAAGTGACGATCCTATTTTCCATTATCTATCATTGATTGAGCGCTGTTAAGGTAAATGGTGACTGAATGAATACTAATCTATCGTTAAAAAAATAATATCGGTGCATGGATATATGGATATAAATGCAACCGCATGCAAGCTGTACTAGCGTATCGTTCACAAGGTTGATACTGTCACGCTTTTAAATTGCAGCGACCATATCATAAAAGAAAACGATCATTGTAAAAGAGCGCGATAATTATAATAGAGAGCAGTAGAAAGGCTAGACCACCCTCTAATTAATCGTAAATCGCCTTCAATGTCAACTGCTAAGCACAGGTGCTAGGAAAAAATTCATAAATTCCAACCCAATGGTACGATTTCGGGTATAAATGGCATTGGTAATCGGCAAAAGAACACTTGTATAAACGAAAAACCACAGCATAAGCTGTGGTTTTATCATCGATATGCAGATGCGTTTCGAGCCGTTCTTATTAAAAGCTATGATCGCCTGACAATGCTAAGTCTAGTGAACTCGTGGCAAAGTTATGCTCTGGCTGATTTAGAATGTCGCGGGTGATTTTGCCAGCAGCAATTTCACGTAGAGCCAGTACCGTAGGCTTGTCGTTATCGACTTCAACCAACGGCTCAGCGATACCTTTGGCCAACTGACGGGCGCGCTTACTTGCGACCAAAACCAGCTCAAAGCGATTATCAACATTATCCAAACAATCTTCAATCGTCACTCGTGCCATAAATACCTACCTCGGTTGTTTTTATCAGTCACGGGCATGGCCCGCCACTCAATAAAAATAATATCAAAAATATAAAGGGGAATAGCTAGACATTGTAGCATTTTTTGCCTAGGTAGGTGGTTGCTTTTTATGTCTGCTGCTACTTATATCGAAGGCGACGCGCACAATGCTCAGATAAGAGGGCAGATAGTGCGATTTTAGCCTTCACCTATTTTTCCGGTTACTCTTCTACTTTGGGATTGAGTAAGTTGGTAATGGTGCGATGATAACGCTGCTGTTGACGTTTTAAGGTCTGTCTATCGGCGACGATAATGGCCTTTAGCTCAGTCAAGGCGACTTCGAAATTGTCATTAATAATGACAAAATCAAAATTCACGTATTGCGCCATCTCTGTTACCGCGCCCGCTAGGCGTTGCTCTATGACTTCCAGGGTATCTTGCGCGCGAGTCGATAAGCGCTGGCGTAAAGTAGCAATACTTGGCGGCAGAATAAAAACCATCGTCGCATCGGTAAATATTTTTTTGACTTGTAGCGCCCCTTGCCAGTCAATCTCCAAAATCACATCGACACCGGCGTCTAACTGCGCACGCACGCTTTGTTCTGAGGTGCCATAATAATTACCAAACACTTCGGCGTGTTCCAAAAATTTATTGTCACCGATAGCAGCCACAAATGTATCAACATCAGTAAAATGATAATGATGACCATCAATTTCACCGGGACGCGGGGCGCGAGTCGTGTGCGACACACTGACGGTCAAGTCATTGGTGGTGGCAAGTAGCTGCTTTACCAATGAAGTTTTGCCCGTGCCGGAGGCGGCGGTAATAATAAATAATGAACCTGTCATACAATATTTCCTAATGGAGTGCGTCCTGATGGAGTACGTCTTAGTAAAGTGTGTGTTAGTAAACCGCCAAAGCGTCAAAGGCTGGTAAAAATATAAAATGCCATCATGTAAGGTTAGAGAAACCGTAACCGCTGTATAATTATAAACTGCTTTTGGTACTTTTATTTTTTAAAGACCAACCGTTATTTTTTAAAGATCAACTGTGTCTATTACGACTGCGACGGTGGTATTTTAAAAGGCAATAAAAGCAAATTATGCTAAAGTAGGGTATTGAATGCATCCCAACTTTTGAACGTTAAACTTTTGACGTTAAGCTATAAATACAAATTATCTAATGATAGGCCATCTTATGCAAATTTATCTTGCCAATCCACGTGGATTTTGTGCTGGTGTTGATCGTGCGATTGCGATTGTCAACGAAGCGTTGATACGCTTTGAGCCCCCTATTTATGTCCGTCATGAAGTCGTCCATAATAAATTTGTGGTCTCGGATTTGGCCAATCGCGGTGCCGTATTTGTCGAAGAGCTACATGAAGTGCCGGATGGAGCCATTGTCATTTTCTCGGCGCATGGGGTCTCAAAAGCGGTCGAAGATGAGGCGACGCGTCGTGACCTGACCGTCTTTGATGCCACTTGCCCGCTCGTTACCAAAGTACATATCGAAGTCGCTAAATTTGCCCAAGATGGCATGGATGCGGTATTGATCGGCCATGCAGGTCATCCTGAAGTAGAGGGAACGATGGGACGCTTTAATCGTCGCCATGGTGGGGAGATTCATCTGGTCGAAAATGAAGCCGATGTCGCAAAGCTAACTGTGCAGGATGGCGAACGTTTGGCATTCGTGACCCAAACGACCTTATCGATGGATGATACAGCTCGCGTCATCGATGCCTTGCGTGACAAGTTCCCTAGTATCGAAGGGCCGCGTAAAGACGATATCTGTTACGCCACCCAAAACCGCCAAGATGCGGTCAAAGACTTGGCCAGTCGCTGCGAGATAGTATTGGTCGTTGGTTCACCAAACTCATCGAACTCCAATCGCTTGCGTGAATTGGCAGAGCGGATGAACTGCCGTGCTTACTTGATAGACAATGCTAGCGAAATGGATAACAGCTGGTTCGACGGTATCGACAGTGTGGGTGTCACCGCAGGGGCTTCAGCGCCAGAAGTATTGATTCAAGAAGTGTTGCAGCAGCTACAGGATTGGGGTGGTGATTTGCCGAGTGAGCTATCAGGGATCGAAGAAAACGTTACTTTCAGCTTGCCCAAAGCGTTACGTATTCCGGTCACACAAGTGGGTAAATAACATGAAAAAACAGAAAAATAAATTTGTACTGGCAGAAGCCTCTGTTGAAGACATTAATAAGCAATTGAAAATCAACATGCTGGTCATTGTGGTACTGATATCGATGTTGGTTCTCAACACCGCGCAATTTATGAAGGATTATAGTTTGTTATATGCTGTTCTCATTGCCATCATGGCTTTTTTCCTCTTTATAATGGCTAAGAGTCGCACGCTGCTTACTATGAGAAAGCAAGCGCTTACTAAATAAACAAGAAAAGTAGGCGAAGTCTAAAAATTACCAGCGGCTGTTTAACACGCTCTGGTAAAGCGTATTTTTTATATAACCATAACCACTTCTCACGGCAGTCAAAAGCGCTGGATGAATGAGAGGGATTCGATTGAAAATCAAGGATATCCATGTCAGCTTATTACAACTTTATTAAACGCGAGCAGCAAGACGATGGTGTGGTAGTCGCCTATTACCAACCAACAAAGAACGTCCAAGGCGCTTGGAATGAGCATGAGCAACATATGGCACCAGCCACAGGAATACTGACCGCTGAGCTCAGTAAATATGCCCCGCAAGCAAATACGCGTATTGCTCGTATTAGCCTTGACATCTTGGGACTGATACCCTTTGATGACTTTACCATTACCACTCGTTGTATTCGTCCGGGTAAAACTATTGAGCTGGTTGAGGCGGTCATGAGTAGTGGCGGTCGTGATGCAATTATTGCACGTGCATGGCGATTGATGACGCAAGATACCAGCGAGATTGCAGGGCTAGAGGATCAAAAAGCGCAGTATCAACCTGAAGAGTTAGCGGACTGGGATGGGATGAAAGGTTGGCCAGGTGGTTTTATTGAAACAGTGCGCTTAGTCACTGATGCCGATCGCCGTGCTGGTCGTGGTATGGTCTGGATCACCAATGATGTTGAAATGGTAGCAGGTGAGCCAACAGATGATTTGGTGCATTTATTGGGTATGGTCGACACTGCGAATGGTGTAGTACCACGGCTTGGCCTTGGCCTCACAACGTTGGAATGGATGTTTCCCAATACAGATTTGCAGATTCATATGCATCGCTCACCGCAGGGTCGTTGGCTTGGCATTGAAGCTGTACAACAGTATGGCGCTGACGGAATAGGGCTTACCAGTGCCGTATTACACGATATACATGGGCCTTTTGGTCGTAGCGAGCAGATTTTGACAATTCGTCCCATGCCTCGTTAATTGCTAAGCAGTATGTAAATAACTAGGGCGCGTCCTCAATTCAAGCGATTGTATCTAAATGGGCTAAATCTTGCCGAACATCGTCAAATAGCTGATTAATATCTCGATATTATTTGCGCTATTTTCCTCATTTGACTGCAATTTATCTCATTTTTATGACCATTTGTAAAATGAGGACACGCCCTAGCTTTTAATCAAAGTTACCCAAAGAAGTAAAGCAATTTAAATCGGTCAAAACAAGCCAGATTGTTCTGAAAAACAAAACCAAAGCATGTAATTAATTAATTATACAAATAAATGGTAATCGGTTGTAATAGCATTCAATAACAGAATCTGACCACCAATTAGACATTACCTATGAAAAAAACAATCCGTTTTTCGAACACGCTGACAACTATTCTGGAACTGTTGCTTGAGGCTTATTCAGAATAGATTTTGTACTTTAATGCATTTAACTTTCAAAGGAGTATCACTATGAGCAATGACATGAGCGCTAAAAAATGTCCTTACGCACCGACCCAATTGACCATGGGCAATGGCGCACCAGTTGCTGACAACCAAAACAGTCTTACCGCCGGCAAGCGTGGACCACTATTGGCACAAGATATTTGGCTAAATGAAAAATTGGGTAACTTTGTCCGTGAAGTGATTCCAGAGCGCCGTATGCATGCCAAAGGCTCCGGCGCATTTGGGACCTTTACCGTCACTAATGACATTACCAAATATACCCGCGCTGATATTTTTAGCGAAGTCGGTAAGCAAACGGAGATGTTTGCGCGCTTTAGTACGGTGGCAGGCGAGCGCGGTGCGGCTGATGCCGAGCGTGATATTCGCGGATTTGCGTTGAAGTTCTATACCGAAGAGGGCAACTGGGACATGGTCGGCAACAATACGCCAGTGTTCTTTTTACGTGATCCTCGCAAGTTTCCAGATTTAAACAAAGCCGTTAAACGCGACCCACGTACCAATATGCGTTCGGCGACCAATAACTGGGATTTTTGGACTTTACTGCCAGAGGCATTTCATCAGGTTACTATCGTGATGAGTGATCGCGGTCTGCCCGCATCGTATCGACACATGCATGGTTTTGGCTCGCATACCTACAGCTTTTGGAATACAGCCAATGAGCGTTTTTGGGTAAAATTCCATTTCCGCACGCAACAAGGCATTAAAAACTTGACCGATGCAGAAGCGGCGGATGTCGTCGGTATGGATCGTGAAAGCCATCAAAAAGATCTGTACGATGCCATCGAAAATGGTGACTTCCCGAAGTGGAAAATGTATGTGCAAATCATGCCAGAAGCTGAGGCTGACACTGTCCCTTATCACCCGTTTGACTTGACCAAGGTCTGGCCAAAAGGCGACTATCCGCTGATCGAAGTGGGCGAGTTTGAATTAAACAAAAACTCTGACAACTACTTTGTCGATGTGGAGCAAGCCGCATTTGCGCCAAGTAACCTAGTACCAGGTATTAGCGTCTCACCAGATAAAATGCTACAAAATCGTTTGATTAACTACGCTGATGCACAGCGTTATCGTGTTGGGGTCAATCATCAGCAGATTCCGGTGAATAAGCCACGTTGCCCTGTGATGAGCAATCATCGTGATGGTCAAGGACGCGTCGATGATAACTACGGCAGTCGTCCGCACTATGAGCCAAACAGCTTTAGCCAGTGGCAAGAGCAGCCTGACTATGCTGAGCCACCATTAAAGATTGATGGCGATGCCGCGCATTATGATTTCCGCGAAGACGACAGCGATTATTTCAGCCAACCTAGAGCGCTGTTTAATTTGATGAGCGCTGAGCAGCAACAAGTACTGTTTGAAAATACTGCTGGCAACCTATCAGGTGTGCCTGACTTTATTCAGTATCGCCATATTCGCAACTGCAACTGGTGTGACCCCGCTTATGGTGAAGGCGTCGCCAAGGCACTAGGCCTAACGGTCGAGGACGCAATGGCAGCGCGCGCGACTGATCCTGCCCGTGATTTACCTAGTTGCTTATAATTATTCAGACGGTTATTAATGATTTAGACAGTTATTAACCTTGATATTCTAAGTATTATGCCAATAGATTGCTGATACAAAAACACCGCTTTAGGAAACTAGGGCGGTGTTTTTGTTGAATTGAACTTTTTAGCTTGAAATTTTCCGCTGCGCCCCTATTAGTATAAACAGCTTAGCGGTATCCAAATCGTGCTTTTCTCATATTCATTTGAGCAAAAATGGTTTGACTGCTGCTATTTTACAATAAGTTTTTGACATAAATTAAAGGAGTTTTTTATGAGTGAACAGACCCAAGCGGCTAATAAAAATGCTGATGACATCAACGTTAATAAAAGCAGCCCTGAACTAAAAAAACATACTTTTGAAGCAGAAGTGGCGCAGTTGCTACATTTAGTGACGCATTCTCTGTATTCTAATGCCGATATTTTTGTCCGTGAGTTGGTCTCAAACGCCTCCGATGCTTGCGATAAGCTTCGCTTTGAAGCCACCAATGATGACAGTTTGTACGAAGACGATGGCGAGCTACGTATTCGCATTGCTGTTGATGAAGACGCCAAAACCATTACCTTTACCGATAATGGTATCGGTATGAATGAAGCGGATGCCATCGAAAACTTAGGAACGATTGCCAAATCAGGTACCAAAGCATTCTTAGACAAGCTGTCTGAATCGCAAAAGCAAGAAGGTCAATTGATTGGTCAATTTGGCGTTGGTTTCTATTCAGGCTTTATCGTGGCAGATACGATTAGCGTAGAATCACGTAAAGCAGGCGAGCCTACTGATCAAGGCGTACGCTGGGTATCAGATGGTACGGGCAGCTTTACCGTTGAGCCGATCAATAAAGCGACGCGCGGCACTGCCATTACTTTGCATTTAAAAGAGCAATATAGTGAGGGCGAAGACAATTATCTAGATCGCGGTAAAATCAAGCGTTTGGTGAATAAATACTCAGACCACATCAGCTTGCCGATTCAAATGCGTAAAGAAGTTTGGCAAGAAGATGTAAAAGAAGAAGGCGACGCTGATGAACAAGCCTCTGCTGGCGGCGAGATGGTGTTGACTGACGAATGGGAAACCATTAATAAGGCCAGCGCGCTGTGGACACGCTCAAGCTCTGAGATTGAAGATGATGAGTACGTCGATTTTTATAAAAACATCTCTTATGATATGGATGCGCCACTAGCATGGACGCATAATCGTGTCGAAGGCCGCGTGCAGTATACGCAGCTATTATATATCCCAAAAAAAGCGCCGGTAGATTTATACACGCGCGAGCAGCAACATGGGCTTAAGCTGTACGTCAAACGCGTCTTTATCATGGACGAGGCAGAGCAGCTGCTACCAATGTATCTGCGCTTTGTCAAAGGGGTGATTGATTCAGCTGACTTGCCATTGAACGTCAGCCGCGAGCTATTGCAAGAATCGCGTGATGTGAAGTCTATCCGTGATGGTAATGCGCGCCGTATTTTGACCTTGCTAGCTAGCCTTGCTAATAGCGAAGACAGTGATAAGCAAGAGAAGTTCGCGCAGTTCTACGCTGAGTTTGGTGATGTCATCAAAGAAGGACTGGGCGAAGATATGGGCAATCAGGAACGCATTGCCAAATTGCTACGTTATGCGACCAGCACCCAAGACAGTGTGACCACCAGCTTTGAAGACTATAAAGCGCGTATGAAAGATGGGCAAAAGGCCATCTATTATATAACGGCTGACAACTTGGCGGCGGCAAAGAACAGCCCACAACTTGAGCTATTTAAGAAAAAAGGCATCGAAGTTATCTTGATGACCAGCCGTGTCGATGAATGGGCGATGAACTTCTTGACCTCATTTGATGAGACCCCGCTACAAAACATCGCCAAAGGTGCGGTTGATTTGGGCGACTTGCAGGACGAAGCTGAAAAGGCTGAAGCTGAGAAAGCGCAAGAGACCATGAAGCCTGTGGTTGATAAGCTAAAAGCAGCATTAGGCGAGCGTGCTAAAGACGTGAAAGTGTCTACACGCTTGGTCGATAGCCCAGCCTGCCTAGTCGTTGGTGAAGGTGAGTTGTCACCGCAAATGATTCAAATGCTCCAGCAAATGGGTCAAGATGTGCCAGCGAGTAAGCCGACGCTCGAGGTCAACCCTGATCATCCATTGATTAAAAAGTTAGAGAGTAGCGAGCAGTCTGACATCGATTTTGACAAGCTGGCGCAAGTGATTTTTGACCAAGCATTGTTAGCAGATGGCGGTCAATTAGACGATCCCGCTGCTTATCTAAAACGCGTCAATGAGCTATTGATGAGATAATGTTTAGTTGTTGATATAAAAGGAGGTCTTGCATGCAAGGTCTCCTTTTTTTTATGCTATTTCTGCCTTGATTTAAGCGATTTTTTACAAATCAGCCTTATCCTCTTAACCGACAATCCGTTACAATCGCGATAGATTAGCAAGCTAGACTATTGAGTATAGAACATTGATTCTAGACCATTGGTTTACGCTATTCGCTTCTTATAATTATTCTATAGTGAGTCAAATATAAAATAGATTTGTGTCAGCCGCGTAAAAATGCAATTGAATACTATGAAACGGCTGCTGCATCAAAAATTTATTATTGGCTCGCTTTATTTCTTTCGACTGGCTAGAGGTCTAAGTCTTTGTCACTTGCGTCGCTAAAAACCGTATCGCTTCAGCGCTTTTCACTTAATTTCGCTGCCAATATTATTGCAACCTTATGGATGCTGGTGGGGTCAACACGGGCGTTTTCTTGGGTTAAGCCCACCTTTATTCAGTTTGCGGTATTCGCGCTATTGGCACTTGGTAGTAACGTGCTTTTTTCGTGGCTGGCTGCCGAAAGTGGCAGTATTTTTAATGAGCAAGGTTTGGTCAGTTATTTAATCTGGCCGATGATTATCTTATTGAGTGGTATCATTTTGGCTAGGCGCGCGGGCAATCAAGCGCTGGTTTTTGTGCCGGTGGTGCTATGGTTGGTTGCTGACACCTTGTCGGCATTGTTACAAAGTCTGGTGCAGTTTTTTGGCAGTTATGGTTGGCTGCCGGACTGGAGTTATTCATTTTTACCCATTCTGTTTTTAGTACTGTTCTTATGGCAGACGCTTGCCTTATTGTGGATTTTTTCTCGTCGCCTGCGCACGCCATGGTGGGAGCGTATTATTGTGCTGGTAGGCGCAGTGGCGCTATTGACGATTTGGCAGCGCAATGTCGCTGATCAGCCCATATTTAAGCAAATTCCCGTAGAGCCTGTGTTGGCAGAAGCCGCATTGTACGAGCAACCAAGGCTGTTACAACAAGCGCTAGACGGTATTGATCCAAGTGTCGATGGCAAAACCGACTGGTATTTTATGGGTGTGGCGGGCTTTTCTGATCAAAACGTTTTTCGCTCTGAGATTAATAAAGTACGTGAGCTGTTCGATGTGCGCTTTGGTACCAGCGGTCATTCGCTTGCCCTTATTAACAATATGTATAGTTGGCTCGATGAACCGATTGCGACCAAGACCAGTATCCTACGCGGCTTAAAAAGAATTGGTCAGCAGATGAATGCCGATGAAGACGTGTTATTTCTCACGCTATCCTCACATGGTAACGAGGATATCGTTCAGTTAGCGAATCCGCCAATCGCGATGGATAACTTAGATGCTGCCTGGTTACGTGAAGCGCTAGATGCTTCAGGCATTCGCTGGCGTGTCATCGTCGTATCAGCGTGTTACTCAGGTTCATTTATCGATGAATTGGCGTCTCCAACGACGGTAGTGATTACTGCCTCAGCGGCTGATAAAGCTTCGTTTGGCTGCACCAATACCGCAGAGATGACTTATTTTGGGCAAGCCTTTTTTGCTGAAAGCCTACGTGAAAATACCAGCTTCGAATCTGCTTTCAAAGATGCTCGTTTGCGGGTGACTGAGCGCGAAAGTGTGATGGGTTTTGAGCCATCAGAGCCGCAGATGGTGATTGGTAGCTTAATGGAGACGGCACTACCTGCATTTGAGCAAGTATTGTTTGATCAAACCCGTCCGCCAATTGCCAGCATTACCAATAATACTGGCGCTACCGCCGTAAATATCATACCTGATGATACTGCTTCGAGCATAAGAATAGATGCTACCAGTGATATTGATTAAATATTTAAGTGTTATATGACTGATTATCAATGCGCTTTTTGCTTTATAAAGCATTTTTCACAAGCCATTGTTTATTTTACCTTGGATAAAAAGGACGTTAATGATGAATAATACTTATAATAAAAGCTTGTCTGCTAATAGCCAGCTCACGCAACAGAGTGTGAACCGCTGCTTTGATGGCGAGCAACATTACTATAGTCATGAGTCGACAGCGACTAAGACACCAATGACGTTCAGTATTTATCTACCAGATGAGGCGCTGGCAGGGCGGTTATGTCCTGCGGTTTTATATCTATCGGGTTTGACCTGTAATGCCGATAACGTCACCCATAAAGCGCATTTTCAACAAAAATGTAGCGAGCTTGGCATGATATTTATCGCGCCAGATACCTCTCCTAGAACTAGTGAGGGCAGTGAAGTGCCGAACGATGAGCGCTATTTTGTTGGTCAGGGCGCGAGCTACTATGTGGATGCCACCCAGCAGCCTTGGTCAGACAACTTTAATATGCAAAGCTACATCGTCGATGAGCTATACGATTTGCTACGCTCAGAATTTCCTATTCATAGCGTTGGCATTACTGGACACTCGATGGGTGGTCATGGGGCATTACTTTTAGGTTTTAAATTCCCGAGCAAGTTTGTCAGCGTCTCCGCCTTATCGCCTGTCTGTGCTGCCAGTGAGTCAGCATGGGGGCAAGCCGCCTATACTGAGTATTTCGGTGAGGACCACTCACTATGGTCGCAAGCAGATGCATCGCAGATGATCGAAAAGGTCGGCCAGCAGTATGCCAGCATCTTGGTTGACCAAGGCGCTGCGGATAATTTCTTGGCAGAAGGTCAGTTGCAAACAGCCAAACTTCAAGACGCTTGTATAAAAGCCAAGCAGCCTTTAACATTGCGTTATCAGGCAGGTCATGACCATAGTTATTATTTTATTCAGAGTGTTATCAACGACCATATCGAACATCATTGGCGCATGGCACAACTTAGCTAAGCGTTTATATTGAACTCTTTTCAATAAGCCGCTCAACACGCGCTAATGTTTAAAAGGTAAAATTATGGCAAGTTATCAAGATTTAACAGCACAAAGCTTAGATTCTTCCTCAGCTGAATCAGCGCTGGCGACTATGCAAGCCGAAATGGATGCGGCGCTAAAAAAGAAGCAGCATAGCAACAGTGACCCAGTCTCTAAAGCTAACTTAAATGAGTTCATCGCGAAAAATATCAATGACGCTGGTGACAGAGTGCCTGATGAGACCCAAGTCTCACGAGTTATAGAGATGGCGTGGGAGGATAGAACCCCATTTGGGGCGATCGAGCACAGCTACGGCCTTAATGAAGCGGGGGTTATTAAGCTCATGCGCCAAACGCTAAAGCCGTCGTCTTTTCGGTTATGGCGTCAGCGTGTGAGTAATCGCGCTACCAAACATCAAGCGAAACGTGAGTTTGCAGTTGGTCGCGCCTATTGTAAAACCCAATATAAACAGCGCTAGGGGTTTGAATCCTTAAGATTATTGCTTTAAAGGCTTAAGTTTTTTAACTCATTTAGATGACTATCGAGTGAGTTGAAGACACGCCCTAGTATTTCTTTATTTCAACAAAATTAGGTAGCTCAATTATGATCAGTCCTTCTAAGCCATATCTTATCGCTCCTTCCATTTTATCTGCCGACTTTGCCAGACTGGGCGAAGAAGTTGAAAGAGTATTGGAGTCAGGTGCTGACGTCATTCATTTTGATGTGATGGACAATCATTATGTCCCCAATCTGACCTTTGGCAGTATGATCTGTAAAGCGCTGCGTGATTATGGTATCGATGCACCTATCGATGTTCATCTGATGGTATCGCCGGTGGATAGCATGATTGAGCAATTCTTAGAGGCAGGTGCGAGTGTTATCACTTTTCATCCAGAAGCCAGCGCGCACATTGATCGCTCTTTGCAGCTCATCAAAGATGGCGGCGCTGAATGTGGCTTGGTATTGAATCCAGCTACACCGCTGCATTATCTAGACTATGTCATGGATAAAGTGGATCAAATCTTACTGATGAGTGTCAACCCTGGTTATGGTGGTCAGTCGTTTATTGAAGGTACTCTGGACAAGGTACGCCAAGTCCGTCAACGTATCATCACCAGTGGTCGCCCAATTAGACTAGAAGTTGATGGTGGTATCAAAGCCAGTAATATCCGAGCCATCGCTGAAGCGGGCGCTGATATGTTCGTCGCTGGTTCTGCGATATTTAACCAAGAAGACTATAAAGCGGCTATCGATGCGATGCGTGCAGAGCTTGCCTTGGCAAATGGGGAGTAACGCCCCATATAGTAAGGTATATACTATTGAATATTAGAGTTACATACTACTGATAGCCGCTGTATGACTGACTATATCAAGCGACGCGTCAGCTAAAGGTGCCATATGAATATACAAAATGCAGAACATAAAAACCAAGATTTGCAACCACGCAGCTTAGTACCCAAAAGCATTACCATTGGCTTGGCTATGTTTGCGCTTGTCTTAAGTTTGGCAGGCTATGGCTTTCGTCTCATGGTAGGTGATGATACTGGCGAAGTATTACGTCATGCTGCGGTCATCGTGCCTGCATTTATGCTGGGTATTCCGCTTTTGTTCTGGATAGGGTCACGCATATTTAACAAGGTTAAAGGCACACATATAGAAGGCTGGAATGCGATTAGCTTGGGCTATTTAACCTCTTGTATATCGATACTATGGTTGATGGGTACTTATAGTTAATTTTTTAGTCGCCAAGATGAGGTTGCTGAATAAATATAACCTTATGAATATAATGGGGCAATATTTTTTATAAGCGGTTTTTACACACTTTTTATCATTAAGTCAGGCTTTTTAAGCATGACTGGAATTTTACATGCGAATCATACCGACCAAGATTGCCAACATTATCTATCCAAAAGACTTACCAAATGGCTTATTTACCAGCTTAATTATCGCCTGTTTACTGTTAGGGCTGGCATCACTGCGTCATGGTACAGATTTTCAAGGCTGGCTGAATGTCATCGAAAACTGGCTGCTTATGCTGTTGATATTTCCGACGGCTACCGCTACCGTTGCCTTGCCGTTTAAATATCGAGATCCGACGCTCGAGTTAAAGCTCATGTATTACCTCGGCATGTTTGTGGCCTTCTTATTTACCATCGCAAAACTACGCTATTGGCGTTAACTGGTTTGCAGTGTCAGCAGACGAAAGTCGCATTTATATGTAAGACTTGCGTGACAGCCCTTGAATTCTAAGGTCAAAGCGTCCATTGTATGAGTAAGACAGTTTTACCCGCGTTACTGTAAATTGCTAGCTTTATTAAATGAATTATTAGGGTTTCTTTGCAGCGATAAACGGGTTAATAAGGATAACGTGAATGCCATACGACATTGATAATGAAATAGAAGTAGACAACGAAAGCACCGATCAATTTGCAGGATTTGCCAAAGAGACCACACTCGAGCTAGTAGAGGCGGATGATGGTCGATTGTTATTGCGTGACGCTGAACAAGATGAAGCGCCGCTGATGACCATTGATTTCTCTGAAAAACTGAAAGAACTGCTTGGCAGCGATACGCAAGCGATCGGTCAGCATATGATTCATGCAGCCATTCAAGTCATTATGCAGAAGCAGATGAGTCAATGGCATGCGCATGTCTATGACAAAGAACCAACCCATTACAGTTAATATGCATAGTTATTAATAATAGCTAGCAAGTTAGTAATGCAGTTTAACGACAGATAGTCAAAACATCAGCAATAAAAAAGGGTTTATCAATTGATAAACCCTTTTTTTGTTCAAATAATTCATTTATAAAAAGTATTTATAAAAATATATTTCATAAATAATACAAATTATTTGATTTTAGCTTCTTTAAAGATCACATGCTGGCGTACTTTTGGATCAAACTTTTTGATTTCCATTTTGCCAGGCATAGTGCGCTTGTTTTTGGTAGTGGTGTAGTAATACCCAGTACCAGCGGTCGATACTAATTTAATTTTATCTCTCATGATAGCTTTCCTGTAAATGAGGGGTCTTCAAACGATAGGTACGGATCTAAAAAACTAAGTAGCTACAATTAATGCAGCAGAATGACAGCTTAAGTAACAAAGATAATCGATGTCATTAAGCTGCCAGTCATCACTTATACTTTTTGACCTTGTGCGCGTAGATCCGCTAACACTTTGTCGATACCAAGTTTGTCAATGGTGCGCATACCTTTGGTAGACACACGTAGACGTACAAAACGATTTTCAGACTCTACCCAAAAACGATGGTTATGAAGGTTTGGTAGAAAGCGACGACGGGTTTTGTTGTTTGCGTGCGAAACATTATTACCCACCATAGGGCGCTTTCCAGTCACTTGGCAAACTCGAGACATGGCGAACTCCTAATCTATGAGGTATGAGTTTTTCTCATACCAGTCTGGGCAAGTTGCACGTATTTGCGGCATGGACACAGCAAGCGGCAGCTTTGCACCAAACAAAACTATATGAAGGTTGAGCTGATATGACTGTCATCTAAAGGCAAATAACAGGCTAACCAATTCAGAAAATTTTAAAGCCGACATTTATACCATAAAAGCGATGAATACTCAAATCTTTTTGTGATAATAGTCGACTTCAACGCCAGCCATTATACCTGAAATGAACGGGCTATGTGATTGATTATTTAACGGTAAAGAGTAATTTTTAGTTGTAAGTTATAACAAAAGTCAGTAAAGTTGCTGTTATAAAATTAATACAATCTGTTAATACAACTGGCCTTAATGTAAAACTATGTATCATTACCAATCTACTGTGATTCGGTGTGATGGTATTTTACTTATTTGCTGGAATAAATTACTGCCGATGCGGAGTTCAAAACATGTCATATAGCTCATTACCTTTTACTTCTAAATTATTTCAGCTTACTTCTTTGACTTGCGCTCTGGCACTAGCAGGTTGCGGTGGCGGCGGTGATGGTGACACGGTCGACTCTATCGCACCTGAACCCGATTTGGGTGTTCAGCAGCCTGGTAATGGTGGCGGCAATGGCAATAACGGCGGTGGTGAACAGGTACCAGAGGTTGAGCCTGATTTCTTTTTGCAAAGACTTAGTACAGCGCCTACTATTATCGAGCTGTCAAATGAGCAAACGAACTTCAGCGTTACTGTCAAAGCTGCTGAAGTAAGCTCTGGTGGAGCAATGGTTGGTAAAGCTGTGACCTTGAAAGTGGTCAATTCAGAAAATAATGGTATTACTATTGAAGGCCAGAGTACTCAGACTACTGATAGCGATGGTAATGCTGTCTATACGCTTAAGCTCAATCCGCAAGCTGTTGCTGATAAAGATGTGCTAGTAGCAGAAGGCTTCACCTTAGTAGCCACTGCCAAAAAAGCAGATGGTACTGCTATTGCACCGCAAGAGCTGAAAGTTTCAGTGAGCAAAAAAGGCAGTGGTGGTGGCACACAAGTTACCGAAAGTAAACTTGATATAGCATCTATATTAAGCACTAGTTCAGTTTCTAACAATGCCCTAAACCCTTATGGTGATAGTGCCCAATTGACCGTCATTGCTAAAAACAGCAATGGTGCCCGTGTTCAAGATGTAAAAGTTGGACTGGGTATTGATAGTATTAAAGGCATCTCTATCGTAGGTGGCAGTAGTAAAGTTACAAATTCGGATGGTATCGCAACGTTCAGCATTAAAATAGACGAAAATCTTTCGAAAGCTGAGCGCGATGCACTTCTTCAAGGTGAAGGTATTGCGTACGCTATTAGCATTCAAGAGCCAGATGGTGCTACCAAGCAAGAAACAGGCAATCTATCAATAGAGTTGCCAGTCTCTGATTATGTGCTAGATGTAAAAGGCAGCGATGTAGTGCTCAATGCCTATGGAGATGAGCAACCTCTAACTATCACAGCAACTACCAAAAACGCTAAAGTACCAACCTCTATCAATGGAGCAAAAGGTACAATCAAGCTTAATAACCCAATTACTGGGGTCAAGCTGAGTACAGAGGCCTTTGTCTTTGATGCGACTGGAAAGGTAGTTGTAAATCTCATCGTAGCACCTACGCTTACTGCAGATCAGCGTAAAGAGATTGTAGAGAAAGGCGTGAGTTATACTGTGGTTTTATCAGAGCCTAACCGCGCAGTAACGTCGGATACATATGGCAGTGAAGCATATATTCCTGAGTCTCAGTATCAAATAAAGTTTGCGACGAAAAACAAAGATAGAATCTCTAGTTTTGGTAGTGAGGCCATTATCAGCTTCCGTGTCAATGATAAAGATGGTGGCGCAATTGCCAATCAAAAAGTAACCGCCAGCTTACCTCAAGATCTAATCAAAACAGGATTATTGAATTTAGACAGTGTTGCTACTCAAGTAACCGATAGTAAAGGTATGGTTAGTTATAATGTGAGTGTGCCAGCAAGTTTGACTGCTGCACAAAGAGCAAAACTAGAAGGTATCGGTGGCTTTATCTTAGCGGCTGAGGTTACTGAGACCTCAGGAGCCAGTAGCACTATCAACAGTGAGCGTATCCAAGTCACTGCTGCAAGTGAAACGATCCTAAATGTAAAAAATATCCCTAGTGCTGTCAATATATTAAAAAATCAATTCCAAATTCAAGTGGCAGGTAAACGTCCAGATGGTAGTGCGGCAGCTGGGAAAGAAGTGAAGTTGGCTATTAGCAATGTCACAGGCGTAAGTATTCAAGGTAGCCAGCAAACTACGGATGCATCAGGTAACGTCACATTTACTGTTAACTTAAGCCAAGATCTGACAGAAACACAGCGCCAAGCTTTGGTGAAGTCTGGTATCCCTTATACGGTAACTCTGACTGATGAAGATGGTGTGGCTACTAATAAGTATAAGGCACCAGTTATCATTCCAGTGGCTGAATACAAGCTAAACTTTGGCAGCAGTAGTACTAGTAAGCTACTGAGTACAGGTGGTGTCACCACTTTAAGCTTCCGCGTTAACGATAAAAATGGCGGCGTAATTGCCAATCAAACCGTGACAGCAAGTCTACCTACGAACTTGATTCAGAAGGGCTTAATCACGCTTGAAAGTGCAGCCAACCAAGTAACTGATGCCCAAGGCAATGTGAGCTACAGGGTTCGCATTCCAGCAGGGTTATCTGCAACACAAAGAGCAGAGTTAGAAAAAGCTGGTGGGTTTGTACTAAATGCTCGTCTGGTTGAATCATCAGGTGCAAGTATCAATGTAAGTAGTAACCGTGTCCCAGTGACTGCTGATCCTAGTAGAAGTAAAACTATCCTCACGGCAAAAACCACTCCTAGCGTCGTGAACGTTTTAAAAGATCAGTTTACGATTCAAGTATCTGCCAAGCGTCCAAATGGTAGTGCTGCTGCAGGTAAATCTGTCAAGCTTGCGATTAATAATGTCAAAGGCGTTAGTATCGAAGGTGGTGAACAAACCACTAATAGCGCTGGTAATGCGGTGTTCACCGTAAATATAGACCAAGCATTGACCTTAGAGCAGCGTAAAGCGCTTGAAAAAACAGGCATTGCTTATACAGCCACATTGACTGATGACGATGGTGTTGCCACTGAAAACTACAGTGTGAAAGCATCTGTCCCTAATGCTGAGTACAAAATCAATTTTGGTAGTAGCAGCAATACACAATTATCAAGCTCAGGTGGCAGCACTGTTGTTAGCTTCCGAGTGAATGATAAAGACGGTGGCGTTATAGGCAATCAAAAAGTCACAGTGAGTCTTCCTAAGTCTTTAGTTGATGCTGGGTTATTGACCCTAGATAGCGCTACTACTCAGACAACGAATGAAAAAGGTATCGTGAGCTATACCGTTCGTATCCCTACTGGATTATCGACTGCACAAAAATCAGCATTAGAAAAAGCCAGCGGATTTTCCTTGACGGCCAACCTGATTGAGGCATCTGGAGCCAGTACTAGTACCAATAGTGCGCCTATCAGCATAAGCGATAAAATCCAGAAAAGTTTAACGGTCTTAACCTCAGAGACCACTCCTAAGGTAGTGAACGTTTTAAAAGATCAATTTACGATTCGAGTATCGGGTAAGCGCAAAGATGGTAGCGCTGCAGCTGATAAAGTTGTCAAGCTAGAGCTTAATAAAGTAGCAGGCATTACAGTTAAAGATAACGAACAGAAGACTGATGCCTCAGGTAATGCGACATTTATCGTAAATGTAAGCCAAGACTTGACCCAAGCTCAACGTGAAGCATTGGTGAAGACAGGTATTACTTATACCGCGAGTTTGACTGATAACGATGGTGTCACCACCAGTAATTATAATGCGTCTGTGGTTATCCCTGCTGCACAGTATCAAATTAATTTTGGTAGCAGTGATAAAGTTCAGTTATCAAGTTCAGGTGGTAATGCAGTCATTAGCTTCCGTGTGAATGATAAAAATGGTGGGGTTATTGCTAATCAAAGCGTCACAGCAATGCTACCAAAAGCTCTAATCGACTCTGGCTTACTGACTTTAGACAGTGCTGCGACTCAAATGACCAATGCTCAAGGTGTGGTCAGCTATAAAGTTAGTGTTCCTGCAGGTTTGACTAAATCACAGAAAGATAAGCTAGAAGCACAAAAGGGCTTTGCGTTAACTGCCAAAGCTGTTGAAGCCTCAGGTGCGAGCAGCAGTATCAGTAGTTCGGCTATAAAAATCAGTTCAGAGTTAGCCAAAAGTGATATTAAACTTACTTCGATTAGCTCTCCTAAAGTGGTGACTGTCACAGACAAGCAGTTTACTATTCAAGTATCTGCTAAAAACCCTAATGGTAATGTCGCAGTCGGCAAAAAAGTAAAGCTTGAGATCAGTAATGTGGCAGGCGTCAGCATTCAAGGTAATGAACAAACAACCAATGAAGCTGGCAACGCAGTATTTACTGTCAACCTTAGTCAAGACCTAACAGCAGCACAACGTACAGCTCTAATCAAATCAGGTATTAAATACAATGTTACTTTGACAGATGATGATGGAACAGTCGCCAAAATTGAAAATGCAGTTATTAATGTAGAACAACCAGCAACGAGTTTAGAGTTTGCCTCTATCCTTACGCCTTCTATTAGTGAACTTGGTGGTAGTGGTACTATTAGTATCAAGCTATTGGATAAAGTTAAGCAAACGCCAATGAAAGGGCAAGCAGTTGCTATTCAATTGGGTAAAGCAGCACTTGATTATGGCGTTACTGTCAACGCAGAGTCTGCGACTACTGACTTTAGTGGTGAGACGACGTTTATAGTTACTATCCCAGAAGGCTTATCAGCAAAAGAGCGTACTGAGCTTAAGAGTACAGGCATTAATTATCAGCTATCGTATGTCGAAAAAAGCGAGACTTATACCTCTGCTATAAAACAAGTAGATATACTAACTCCCTTGGTTGATTTGACTGTAATAAATCCGCCAAACCTTATCAATAATCGTCCTTTCTATACACTGAATGGCGAAGGTGATACGGTTGTAGTTAATGCGGCAATCAGTACTCGAAATACTAACGTCAGTATCGGTGGGCAGCCTATCAAGCTAGAATTTGCTAATGAAGAGTTGGCAAAGCTATTAACTGTAAATGGTAAGTTAGGATCGGCTACTAATATTGTTAGTACCAACGCTACCGGCACGGCAGGCTTTACCGTTACTGTACCGAGTAACTTAACCCCAGAGCAAAAAGCTGCTCTGAAAAACCAAAAGCTAACAGCTACTTTGACGGAAACACTGACAGATAAAAAACAAGAGATTCAGTTTAATATACAGTCAACTAAAGCCGCGATTGATTTAATAGCTATCACACCAAAAGCACTAAATCTAAATGGTGGTGAGACTCAAGTCGAGGTGATAGCCAAAGACAGTAAAGACCATATCATTGCAGGTAAACAAGTTTATTTAGCGCTCCCTGCCGCGATTGCTGCTCAAGGGGTTAGCTTAGTCACTAGTGGCACGCAAACTACAAATGATTCAGGAAAAGCTAGCTTTACGCTTGCTGTTCCAGCTGGTCTTACCGATGCGCAAAAAACAGCCATTGGTAGTAGCTTTGCAGTTGTATTCTCAGCAACCGATGAGAATAACAATATTGCCACGAAAACCAGTACTGTTAAGACAGCTACTCCTGATCTAAACGGTACACAAGAAAGTATAACAATCGGTGCAAATAAAGTCGTTAATACGAAGGGCGATACATTTAAAGTATTTGTGCGTGTAGAGAATAAAAAGGGCAGTATTGCCAATCGTGAAGTGCGTTTGAATGTTGATAATCCTATCAAAACTGGCGTGACGGTTAGTAGTAATACCGCTATGACCAATGGTGATGGTTTAGCAACCTTTGACTTAACACTTACAGATGGTGCTAACGTCAACCAAGCTATCTTAGAAGCAGGCATCAAGCTGAAAGCTACCACGACGACTGCAGAAGGTGTCGAGCTACCACAGACCTATATCGTTGCAGTAGATACTGCTACGATTGATAGTTATCAGCTCATAGCGTCCTCTGACAAGTCTACGTTGAATACTGGTGGTGATCAGACCAATGCTACTTTCCGTGTGACCGACAGCAAAGGCGGTATCTTGGCAGGAGTACCTGTACAGCTAAGTATTGAAGACTTAGAGGCAAGTGGTGCAGCGTTAACCACACCAAGTATGGTAACCACTGATGCTAATGGTCAGATCGATGTCGGCGTCATCTTAGCAGCCAACTCTATCAATTCCCGTCTGAATCATAGCGTAGTGATTAATGCTAAAATCGCGACACCGCAATACGATGCAGATGGCAATGTCAGCATGCAAGTGCGTGAAGAGAAGTCATTAAGCCTATCAGCTATCGGTACAGAAATTACTATTACAGCTACAGAGGCCAATCTAAAAGATGGCACTTCTACTACTATCACGACCACGTTGGTAGATGGTGCAGGACGTGCTATTACCAATGCTAGTATGGAACTAGTAGGCGAAGACGGTGATATTATTGCCACCAGTGCTACTGCGACTACCGATGCAGATGGTAATGCCAGTTTTAATGTCCGTGAAAGCGATTTATTCTTTGATAATAATGGTAACTTACGTGTATTTGCCCGCGCCTTGGGTGAAAATAGCATTAATACTCAGCGTAGTCTAAATAGTATTGAGCTAATCAAAGTCTCGCAGGCAGGCATTAGCTTTATAGATATTAAAGATGTCTACGATGTTAATAAAGCGCAGACTATCAATGTTCAGATCCGTCGTGATACAGCTGCACAAGCAGCAGAGCTAATCGGTAAGCAAGTTGAAGTACAAACGACACTAGGTAAGTTTACTAATGGTAGTGCTGCTAGTAACAATGTCATCGTTACTAAAACCATTGCTGCCACCGATATAAGTGGTAATGTTATTACGATACCAGTTACCTTGACATCAGAGCTTGCTGGTATTACTGCACTACAGGCAACTATACTGGGTGAAACTCAACCAAACGGTGAGCCGCGCTATCGTGCGACAGTAGACGCACGTTTCCGTGCTACGACACCTGCTAAAATGTTGTTCCAAGCGGTGAAGTCGGTCATCACTCCAGGTGGTAGTACTGAAATTGTCGCTACAGTAAAAGATAAAAATGATGTGCCAGTCGAAGGTCAAACGGTTGTATTTAGCCGTGCGTCAGACTCGTCAGCAGGACGCTTGTCTGCGGCAACGGCTATTACTGATAGTAAAGGTGAGGCGCGAGTTGTCTATCAAGCCAATGCTAGCTCACCTATTGGCGGTGTTGTAATCAACGCACGTTTATTACAAGACAATGCGAATATAGGGGTGAAGACTACGACTATCACTGTGTCAGAAGAAGCGGTCTATACGACATTGGCTTTTGCTAATACTTTATCTTCTGATGATATTTATTATACAGTACGTGGTTCTATATCTGTCATGGATGGTTCAGGACGTGCTGTACCTAATCAAGAAGTATCAATTAAGTCTTATGCCACACAATATGCTCAAGGCAGAGTCTGTTTGTTAGACAGTACAGTGACCTATCAAGCGGCTGATATTGCAGAAAAAGATGAGAATGGGAATGTGATTACTACAACACCAGATCCTAAAGTGTTCTCTGAAAAAGCGCCTATTTATTTAGAATCTAATTGGATATCAACTGAAGATCTAAACTATAACTATACGTTAGATCAAGACGAAAATATTAATCGAAATAGTCAGTTAGATGCTATTAATCCGGTCGCTATTATTGGTGGTACAGTATCAAATGACGGTTATTCATTTGTCACTGATTCAGAAGGTAGAGCCGACTTTGAGATTCGCTATCCACAGCGTTATTCAAAATGGGTTAAAGTACGTTTTGATGCATCAACCTTTGTTAATGGTAGTGAAAATACGCAAAGTATTAACTATCAACTACCGATCCTAGCGGGAGGGGTATCAGTATCTGACTCAGATATAATTACACCTTGGATTAATGGTATAAGTCCATTTGGTGATGCTGGCGCAACTTGTATAGATAGCATGAATGTTCTTATCAATGAGCAGGAGGATAGTACTAAAGTAGTCCTATCACCTTATGCACCATCACAACCAAATTATGTTGTTGCTATCAATGGAAATAGTTCAGGAACATCGTCAATAGGTTACGATAGCTTTATTGTAAACTTTGATGAAGCATTTGATTTAGGCTCTCGAATTAAAGTCAGCCGCAATGGTGTTAATTTTTCTAAAACGCTTAAGGTCGAGTAGTCAGTATCTCGTATTAATTCAAAATATATTCCTTGGTAAAAACCCCCAACCACGCGTTGGGGGTTTTTGCATTAGTATACTGAATAACCAAAAACAACCAACTCGCTCAGCAAAATATCGTAAAAGCGATTAAAATAGCTGTCTTCTTATACTGGTAATAGATTCTACAATCAGTAGCAAGTTTTGATTTAATTTTTACATTGGGCGCATTATGTTAAGTAATACAACATCAGACACTATAATAACGGCTTTATCTTCTAAAAACCCTGCCGCTAATCCTGCTATTGATACCGCGACGCTATTGATTAAATGCCGTGATCAAGCGGGCATCGTACAAGCCGTGTCCGAGTTTATCCATCGCTATGGCGGCAATATCATCTCCCTTGATCAGTATTCAACTGCTCATGAAGGCGGACAATACTTTATGCGCTTAGAGTTTGCGCTATCAGGGTTAAGTGAGATTATTGACAATTTTGAAGCCAGCTTTGGGCATACGGTTGCCAAGCGTCACAATATGACTTGGCGCTTACACGATAATGCCATTCAAACCAAAGTCGGTATTTTAGTTTCCAAGTTTGATCATGCGTTGTTGGATTTATTGTGGCGGCATCAGCGTGGATTGCTTGATTGTGAGATTACTTCGGTCATCAGTAATCATGAAGACTTACGCCAAGCGGTAGAAAACTTTGGCATTGATTTTCATTATGTGCCAGTGACCAAGGACAATAAGGCAGAGGCGGAAGAGCAGATTCACGAATTGATGGCAGGCAATGACTTGCTAGTATTAGCGCGCTATATGCAGATACTGTCCTCTGATTTTGTCAAGCGTTGGCCGATGCAAGTTATCAATATTCATCATTCGTTCTTGCCAGCCTTCGTCGGGGCTGATCCGTATCGTCAAGCTTATGACAAAGGCGTCAAGCTTATCGGCGCGACCGCGCATTACGTCACTGCTGAATTAGATCAAGGGCCTATCATTGAGCAAGACGTACACCGTGTGACCCATCGTCAAGGTGTGACAGAGTTGCGGGCTATTGGTCGTGATATCGAACGCAATGTGTTGGCACGTGCCGTTAACTGGCATGTGCAAAACCGCGTGATTGTGACTGGCAATAAAACAGTGGTTTTTAATTAGCTTTTGATTAGAGCATTTTTAAAGTGAAAGGTATGCATTGAATACAGAGCTAATAAAAAGCCGCCAATAGTATTAGATAATACTATTGGCGGCTCCGTTTTTAATCACATTACTACGGTAAATCTAAGTTTATAACAGCATCTCTAACACAAACTTGCTACCGACGAAGCCAATGGCCAATAAGATAAAGGCATAAATAGTAATGTTGGCAGCACGTTTGCCACGCCATCCAGCGCGCCAATTACCGAACAGTAGCGCACCGAACAATAACCATGATAGCAAGCTAAACACCGTCTTATGCACGATATGCTGCGCCATCAGATCTTCTACGTAAATAAAGCCGATACCCAGCGCGATGCTAAGCAGGACAAAGCCGACCAACAGCATGTCGAATAACAGACTCTCCATACTTTGTAGTGAGGGCAGTTTATTGACCCAAAAGCGGTGGATGCTTTGATGCTTAAGCTCACGAATTTGCAGCCGCAAAAATAGCGCTTGCACCGCTGCCATCAGCAGCACACAATAGGCGGCCAGCGATAGCAATATATGTGCTTCAAGGCCAACGCTGATATCCGTGAGCGGTTGATAAGGAGCGCGGCCGATATAGCCGATCGTCATGCCTATCATGGCAGTCGGTGCGGCCAAAATACCGAGGCTCAGAATAGGGCGATAGAGACAGAACAGTACATAAAAGAATAAGAAAAACAAACTGGTGAGGCTAAACACATTAAATAAATTGAAATTTAGCCCGTATAAGGTAACGACGTACGGATAGAGTAGCGTCGCATGCGCGAGCATACCGACCAATAATAAGCCTAAGCTCACGCCTTTATGGATAGGTTTGTCCTGAATCAGCGCCCAACCGATGTGGAAGCTGACGATGATATAAGCCATACTAGCAAGTAAGAATGCAAAGTGCACAGGTAAAAAGCCTCATCTCATCATGAGCGTAAAATAGCCGCTCAATATAATGCTAAAGTGGTTGTGACAGAAGGATTAGAATAATCGTCCAATTTATCATAAAATGGCAGTCAATTGAGTATCATCTTATTTATTCCTCATAAATGCGTAACGATGGCAGGATAAATAAGACTTTGTATCGGTCACTGATAAGCTAACCAAGCAAGCATTTTGCAAAACGTCTATAAATTTTTAACCGTCTTAATGCTATAGTATTGATAATAGGCAGTTTTATTTGCCAGCATTGCACCCAAACCTAAGCATGCATCCTAATATTATTTATAAGCCATTTTCATGGTTTACCTAAGAACTGGTTTGACTAACAATTATTTTAACCAACAACTATCTTAACTGCGAATTACTTTAACTGCGAATCACTTTAACTGAGAGTTATTTATGTTTGATACTTTAACAGAACGCTTATCGTCGAGTCTGCGCAATATTGTCGGGACTGGGCAACTGACCGAAGACAATATCAAAGACACCTTGCGTGAAGTGCGCATGGCATTGTTAGAGGCGGATGTGGCGCTACCGGTCACCCGTGATTTTGTGAAGCGCGTCAAAGAGCAAGCGCTTGGTGCAGAAGTGCTCAAAGAGTTGGCACCGGGTCAAGCATTTGTCAAAATTGTCCATGACGAGCTGACCGAAATGATGGGCAGTGCCAATCAGCAGCTTGAGATGACGGGTAAACCGCCAGTTGTTTATCTACTAGCTGGCTTGCAAGGGGCGGGTAAAACCACCACGGCCGGTAAATTGGCGAAGTTTTTACAAGAGCGTCATAAGAAAAAGGTGATGCTAGTCTCTGCTGACGTTTACCGTCCGGCAGCGATTGCCCAGCTTGAGCAAGTGGCAGGTCAGGTGAATGCCAAATTCGTCAATTCAAGTAGCGACGAAAACCCGATTGATATCGCTCGACGCGCTATTGAAGAAGCGAAAATCCAGTATCAAGATATTTTGATTATTGATACTGCCGGTCGTCTGGCTATCGACGAAGCGATGATGGAGGAGATCAAAGCATTAACTGCTGCGGTCAATCCTTCTGAAACCTTATTCGTCGTCGATGCGATGACCGGTCAAGATGCGGCCAATACTGCCAAAGCCTTTAACAATGCGCTGCCATTAACGGGTGTTATCCTGACTAAAACGGATGGTGATGCTCGCGGCGGTGCAGCACTGTCTGTACGCGCGATCACTGGTAAGCCGATTAAGTTCTTAGGTCGCGGTGAAAAACTAGACGCGCTAGAGCTGTTCCATCCGGAGCGTATCGCCCAGCGTATTCTTGGCATGGGTGACGTCTTAAGCCTAGTCGAAGAAGTTGAACAAAAAATCGATCGTGATAAAGCCGAAAAAATGGCGAAAAAGATGCAAAAGGGCGGCGAGTTCGACCTTGAAGATCTCTTGACTCAGTTCCAACAGATGAAAAGTATGGGCGGTATGGCAGGCTTTTTGGATAAGATGCCAGGTATGGGCGGCTCTGACATGCAAAAAGCGGTTGAAGATGCTAAGCCAGAAGAAAAAGTGCGTGAAATGGAAGCATTGATTAATTCAATGACGCCGTTTGAGCGTAAAAACCCTGATAAGATTAATCCAAGCCGTAAACGCCGTATTGCCGCAGGTTCAGGTCGCGAGATTCAAGACGTCAATCGTTTGCTCAAGCAGCACAAGCAAATGGCAAAAATGATGAAAATGATCTCCAAGCCTGAAGGCATCAGTAAGATGATGAAATCGATGCAAGGATTGATGGGTGGCGGCGGTGGAGCAGGTGGTGGCGGTCCTTTATTCGGTGGCGGTCAACAAGGCGGCGCTAAAGACGTGAACCCACAGCAGATGGCCAAACAGATGGGACTGGATCCAAACAATATGCCAAGTACCGAAGAGATGCAAAAGCAAATGGCGGAGATGCAAAACCAAGCGCCGAAGGGCTTCAAAAAACGTTTTTAAATGGTTGTTGATTAAATAAGTAGTTGTTAATAAAACCCCCAAGGTGCCAGTCGCTTTGGGGGTTTTCATGTCTGTCATACTTAAATGAATATCGATGGATTAAGTATGAAAATTTTGAAATTAATAAAATTTGCCCATCCTAAATGCTATGATAGGCGCTGTTTTATAATACCAAGCGAATAAGCCGAGGTTATGATGTTTTTAGCAATGGATACCGTGTTCGATCAGTGTTCGATCGCGATTTTAGATGTCAGTGGTCAAGTGCTATCGAGTCATACTGAGACGGGTAAACGCCAGCAAACGCAGCAAATCCTGCCGATGATTGATGCGGCACTGTCCGAAGCTAAGCTCAATCTTGCTGATTTGCAAGCCTTGATATTCAACCGTGGCCCTGGTGCATTTAGCGGTATACGCATTAATACGGCAGTCGTGCAAGCATTGTCTGTTGCTCATGACATTCCTTGTGTGGGTGTCTCAAGCCTACAAGCGATTGCTCAATGTGCGTATCAGAAATACGGTCAGACCGACGTTTATAGCGCCCTTGACGCCCGTATGCAGCAAGTTTATTTTGGGCAATATGCTGCAACAGATGACCTGATGCAGGCGGTTAATCAAGAAAATGGCGAAGATACCGAGCAGTTGCTCGATTATGACAGCCAGACGATGCTTAATATTCCTATCGCTGGTAATGGGGCGTCGCTATTAGCATTACGTGACGGTCAGATAATTCAGGCAGATATTCACCCTGACGCTACTGTGATAGGGCAGCTTGGTATTGCTCAGTTCATGGCGACAGGTGGTACAGAAGCCTCACAAGCTTTACCAAAGTATCTTCGCAATCAAGCGTGGAAAACGCTAAAAGAGCAAGGTAAGGCGTAACCATCATATTAATGCCAGCCATTATCAGCGCTATATAACATATAACAATACTCTAAAAACGCTATTAACCAACCGGTCCGTATCTAGGAAAGCCATCGTGGATATCATTTTATTAATTCAAGCTGTCATCATGGGTATCGTTGAAGGTATCACTGAATTTTTACCCATCTCTAGCACTGGCTACTTGATTTTATCAGCCGATTTGATGGGCTTTTGGACCAAAGAAAAAGTCGATTTGTTTGTGGTAGTCGTGCAGCTTGGCGCTATTTTGGCGGTCATTTATGACTATTGGGGCAGACTGTGGCAAGCACTGATGGGCTTACTGACCGGTAAAGCAGAAGGTATGAGTAATCCAAGACAGCTAGGACTTAGCTTAATTGTGGCGACTATTCCAGTGATGATCGTTGGTTTTACCTTCGCTGACGAAATCAAAGCTTATTTGTTTAATCCTATCGTCGTAGCAATTATGCTGATTATCGGTGGTCTGCTGATATTCTATGTCGAAAATCGCCCTAAAGCGATTATTGCGCAAGAAGCAGAAGACGTCAGTTTAAAAACAGCATTGATGATAGGTCTGCTGCAATGTCTGGCATTGATACCCGGAACATCGCGCTCGGGTGCCACTATTATCGGTGCATTATGGCTCGGTGTCTCGCGTAAAGCTTCCGCTGAGTTCTCTTTCTTTTTGGGTATTCCTGTCATCGTTGGTGCAGCATTATTAGATTTGCTCAAGCATCATGACGTCTTAACCAACAGTGAAGATTGGTTAGTACTCGGCATCGGCACAGTGGTGTCATTTATCGTTGCCTTATTATGTATTCGCCTGTTGGTTGCGTGGGTAAGTCGTCGTGATTTCAAAATCTTTGCGTGGCTACGTATTGTCACTGGCGTCATCGTCTTGGTCGCTGCTTGGGGTTTTGGTTATCAAATGGCAGGCTAAGTTTTATGATGAAATAGGCTTTTATGATAATACATGCGGTTTTGAGTGGTAAGAAGGAAGGGCTATTATGAGCAGTTTGCAACCAGTATCTAATAGCTTTACACATTGCCAACTTGTCTACGTTAGCGAGTCTCAGCATAGTCAGGTTGCAGATATACAAGCGTTGATAATTGCTCATCAGCTGCCCATTATTTTACACCTTGAGTTGTTTACTGCTAAGCTTAATCAAAAACGTCGCCAGCAATTAAGCCAGACAGCCACCCAACCTATCTTACTATTAGATGACAAAAACAAGCTATCATGGCTGAGCGATGGATTAAGTGTTGCACCCGAATGGGATAAGCTGCAACGCCGTGTGGTGAGTGCGGGGCGTAAGTCTGAATTATTATTACAAGCGGCAAAAATTACATCGGACAGTCAGGTTATTGATGCCACAGCGGGATTTGGTCATGACAGCTTGATATTGGCCAGTACGGGTGCACAGGTCATTATGCTCGAGCAGCAGCCTTTGATGGCGCTGCTTTTGCTAGCAGAACAGCAGCGTATGAGTGCGCTAGCAAATTGGCAAAAGCTTATGAGCCGGCTACAGATTATCAATACTGATGCGCTCAGTTATTTTAAAAATAGTTATTTTGCAAGCCTACAAGCTGATGCGGATAACGCTAAAGAAGTCGATGCGAAAGCAATCGATGTGGTATATCTGGATCCGATGTTTCCAGAGGACAGTTACCAAGATAGTAAAACAGGTAAAGGTGCTAAAGTGGGCAAGCATATGCAAGCATTGCATCAGTTGGCTAGCCCGCCGACCTCAGAGGAAGAACTACAATTGCTACAATCTGCGCAAGCAGTCGTTCGTCAGAATGGGCAACACACACAACTACGGGGTCGCGTAGTCGTCAAGCGTCCACAGTTGGCACCGTTACTCGCTAATCAACAACCCAGTGAAAGCTGGCATAACGAAGCCGTACGCTTTGATGGTTATTTTGTTTGATGGCTGTTATTTTCAAACATGGTTTTTTAATCACTGCTTTTTAATAGCTGTTTTTGATTATCATAAATGTGCTTAGTG
Source organism: Psychrobacter okhotskensis (assembly GCF_013248965.1). GTDB lineage: Bacteria > Pseudomonadota > Gammaproteobacteria > Pseudomonadales > Moraxellaceae > Psychrobacter > Psychrobacter okhotskensis. Next base: position 276,415 of record NZ_JABRVQ010000001.1, read on the forward strand.
AGCAGGTTTCCGATTGTTAACTTTATGATTGCTAACTTTAAATGTATTAAATTTAAGGCTATTAAGTTTAGGAGCAGGGATGACAACGTTAATAATATGGATCATGGGTGCCGGCTTGCTATTGGTAAATATCATCCTGCGCACCCGAATTCTACGGCTGGAAGCACGTCTTAAAGAGTTAGGCAATCCGCAAGAGCAATTGGCGTTTTTGCGTAAGCAGGCAGCACAAAAAGATAAAGTCCCTGCGACTAAAGCCTTACGCAAACAATATCCTGAGATATCACTCATCGAAGCAAATCGACTGTGGCAGAACGTTTAGAGACTGTTTGCGAAGAAATGGCAAACTTAGAGACAGTGCATTGAAATGCTGATTATTTAAAAAAGGTATATTTAGAGGTAAGGGTTCCATGACCAACCATCACTCAGCTTTAAGTTTTAAAGAAAAGCTACAGGCTTACCTGCAGCTGACGCGCTTTGATAAGCCCGTTGGTATTGAGCTGTTACTCTGGCCAACGCTATGGGGCGTGATGCTGGCTGCTATGGGTCAAGCGCAGCAGCAAGGGGCAACAGCAGGCTTGCCAAGCCTCAAGATATTTGTACTTTTTGCGCTAGGCGCGATTTTTATGCGGGCGGCAGGTTGCGCGATTAATGACTTTGCCGATCGCAAGGTCGATGGTTATGTCAGCCGCACCAAAGGGCGACCGCTTGCCGATGGGCGCTTGTCTGGCAAGGAAGCCATTGCGGCCTTTTTAGTACTGGTATCACTCAGTGCTGGTTTGCTATTTTTCCTGCCCGTTGAAGTGTTCTATTGGTCGCTTGGCGCTCTCATACTGGCCTTCATTTATCCATTTATGAAGCGTTTTACCCATTTGCCGCAAGTGTTTTTAGCTGCCGCTTTTGGTTGGGCGATACCGATGTCATATGTGGCGATACAGGGCGCACCTGATATCTGGGGTTGGCTGTTATTTATCGCTTATATGTGCTGGACAGTGGCCTATGATACCCAGTACGCCATGGCTGACCGTGAGGATGATTTAAAAATTGGGGTAAAATCAACGGCGATATTATTCGGTCGCTACGATGTGATTATTATCTCGCTGCTACAAACATTGTTTTTGCTGATCATGGGCATGGTTATGTGGCATTACTTCGCACCGACGACGTTAGGTGTCATACCCGTATTTGGTTTGGCACTAGTCGCAATGATGTTCGCCAAGCAAAACAGCGCTTGTGCCAGTCGTCAAGCTATGGCTTGTTTTCAGGCGTTTTTAGCCAACATATGGGTAGGGCGTTACGTCTTTGCTCTTATCGCCATCGCTTGTTTATGGACGACTTTTAATGGATAACTTCAAAAAGCTCTCAAAGTCAAAAGCGAAAAAGGGCGCTGATATTAATGCGCCAGTTATCGATTATCAGGCAAAGCTAGCCGCGCATGGCCTAACACGCGCACAAGTCATCGCGACCGAGCGTAAGCTGGCAAAATTTGCCAATACGATGGATTCGCTGGTACGTGTGCCTTTTACCAAGCAAGGCATGGGCGCTGATGCAGCGCTCTCGACCATTCCGCTGGCAGGAGATTTGGCTGGATTGGCTTTGACCAGCTATGCTTTTATATTAGGTCGGCAGTTGGGCGTCCCTGCGCATAAGATGACGCCAGCGGTTAGATTGGCACTGATTGATATGGTCGTGGGTATCGTACCGGGCATTGGCACGTTGCTTGATATCTTTATTCGTCCCAGTCGCAAGACGTTGACCATCGTGCACGAGCATCTCCACGAAGAATATGGCATCACTGAGACCATGCATATGGATCGGCCATTTTTGCATCAATCCTTAGAAGACAGGCAGCAGCAAAGCCGCTTTGCTTTCTTTTGGCGTAATCCAGTCGTTGCATGGTTGTATCTACATATTCCTGATATGCTCGGCTTACTCGTCATTGTGGTGATTGGCTGGGGACTGTGGGCAATGATTGGCTGGCTGGTAAGTCTGTTTGGCAACACAACTGGTTTTGGTTAAAGCTCCACAAGCCTAAAAAAGGCGGCAAATATCTATAATATTTGCCGCCTTTTTTATTGCATGCTTTTTTAGTGTCTATTTATTAATGTTAGTTTTTTTGCCATCGTTATTCTGTAATGACTTCCGCTTCAGCACTGACCGCATCAAAGCTGGTAACTTTATTATTACGAATAAAATCAATACTACCACCACCCGCATGACTGACCAGCTGAATACTACCATCGCTTGAGCGGTAAGTCGGGTTATTGCCTTGACCCTCTGGCGCGCTTAGGGTCATTTTTGGTTTGTTGGGTAGGGTGACGATAGCATTGAGCACACCTGCTGCCGAGGTCTCAAAAACGACAGATAACGATTCACCTGCCGCGCTTTTATAGCGAACATCAGTGATTTGAGCGCCCTTAATGGCTTGCTCTGGATTGGGCGCAACAGCCGCGTTGTTTGCTGCGCTATCCGTTGGCTCAAGATCTTTCTCAAGCTCGTTTAAGCTCACATCTTGCGCTGAGTCTACAGTAGTTTCAGCGGCATTTGCCTCTCTATCCGTCACTTCAGGTATATTGATGTTAGAGGTCACAGGTGTCGTTTGGACTGCTGCATCAGTGGTGGTCTCGTTAACTGTCTCAGATTCTGATGACTTTTCACAAGCAGTGACTAAAAACATACTCAAAAAAATAACAGGCAGTACACGAAGATAGCGCGTAGGCTTGGTTGGCGTAAATAGATGGGTTTTCATAAGCAGATGACTATTGGTAAAGAGAGGGTTATTTAAGCACAGTAAAGGGTAAGGAACAATCTACCATTGGTGACCATTGATTAAGTATTGACGGTAATGATAATTTTGCGATTGCCACCATACGTTTCAAGATGGTCTCGATGTTCACATAAATAAATGCCTTGCCACGTTCCTAGTCCTAGCGCCCCATTTACCAGCGGCACAGTCAAACTTACGCCAAACAGCATGCTTTTAAAATGCGCTGGTAGGTCATCCGAACCTTCTAAGGTGTGGCGATATTCCGGTTGATCGGCTGGCGCGATTTTGTTCAGCCAGTCTTCGGTATCTAGTCTGACATCTGGGTCAGCATTTTCGTTGATGGCTAGGCTTGCGGAGGTATGTTGTAAAAATAGATGCATCAACCCTGCTTTAGCCGAATTCGGTAAGAGCTGACTAATGGCCTCTTCAATCAGCGGCGTTATGATGTGAATGCCGCGCGCGTAGGCAGGAAGGGTTAGGGTGGTTTGTTGATAAGCCATTGGCAGGTCTCACTTTATTTTTAATATATCAGCTGTCGTTCCGCTCTCTTGATATACGTCATCCAAATAGCGACGGCTGGCAAGAAGCTTATCGACGACGCCACTTTGACTTTGGGTATTGAGCTTTTGTGCAAAGTCCAAAATAGAGCGCAATTGTTCCAATACCATGGTGTAGCTGGTCGCTGCTTTATCACTATCAATAATGACGGTTTTTGCATAGTTTGCATCAAGGCTGAGATAGTCATCAATCAATTCAGGAATCCGAGTTTCTATTAATTTATTGAGAGTAAATAATTGTGATTCGGTTATTTGCTGATGATGGGTGCCTTCATACTGTTGACCAATATCGTCCATGATTGCTCGAAAAGCGGACGGCACGCGCTCATCATACAGCCGTTTTATAAAAGGGTGCTGCGATGAGAAGTTAATAACGGCAAGTCCATTCGCGACCTCACTTGTAGCCACCTTAGTATTATTCTCTAATGAGGCCTTGGTCGCGGACGCCAGATACTCGCGATGGCGCTGTGTTGAATCAATTTGCAACTGTCGAGACTTTTCTTTCATCACAAAGAATATCGGCACAATAAGGATCAGGCTTAGCAAAATCAGTAAACTAAAAAAAGACATGTTTAGACTCTGTCGTGATAAAAACGATGATGATAAGAGTATCGCTATATTTAAAATATTTCTATATTACAACATAACACATCTGTGCTATTTTACCTGAAGGGACAACACTAGTTGGCGAGTATTACTTTATATTAATAAATAATAATGGATAAGTCGTTAAGGATGATAATGGATAATGACACAATTACGAAGAGTCAGCTAGCAGCTTATAAGCCGACTATTGCTTATGTCGGTACCTCTTGGGCAGTGATGCTGGTAGGCGTATTGGCCTATCTGCTGGGATTATGGAATGCACAAAGTATGCTACTTAATGAGAAAGGCTACTACTTTGCCGTTTTGGCACTGGGTCTATACTCTGCGATTAGCTTGCAAAAAACGTTACGTGATCGCGCTGAGGGTATTCCAACCACCAATTTATATTATTTAATCAGTTGGGCAGCGCTGGCGGTATCCATTTTTCTTATTGCCGTTGGGCTCATGAATGCAGGGGGTTTGAGCTTAAGCGAAAAAGGCTTTTATATGATGGCATTTACCATGAGTCTATTTGCAGCGGTGACGATTCAAAAAAACACTCGGGATGAAGCGCAAATTCGCACGCTTATCGCCCCAACGTTAAACGTAGATGGTAATGGTACGGCGCGAATATCTAATCAACACTCTAATACATCAGAGTCCGGCAAGTCATTGTTTGGTGCGGTTAAGTCAAGAATGGACAGTAGTGATAAAGACAGCTAAACAAAATAGGTAAAAAGTATAGCTAAATTTGTTCGCTATGCTCAAATTGCTTAAATGAGCGGCGTCTGCAAGCGTGTACGATTTGGCGACAGGCGCGCAAGCATCGCTGTCGATAAGGGTGGAAACGACCCTAACATCATATCTGCCAAGGCCTCAGCGCATATGGGTGCCAGTGCATAACCCTTAGCACCCATCGCACTCATAAGCCACATCCGTTTGCTGCGGGCTAACTGTCCAACGATTGGATGATAATCAGGTGTTTGAGTGCGGATGCCTGCTCGTCCTTGCCACAAACTGATATCTGTTGGAATAATCGATTTCATCTCGGGAATGGCAGTCACCAGCTTATCGCGGCTAATCTGATGCTCTTCATTGCGGACATCCGTATCTGTATCATTGCGTACAAAGCTCGCCCCCAATAATAAATGCGGTGCACCCGTTATTACCTTATTTAAATCATCGTCACCAGTTTGCGCGATAAATGAGGCGCAGTAACCGCTATATTTAAGCGGTATTTTGGGTAGCTTAGCGTACTGCTCAGCGGTTGGCACAAACCACGAGAGCTGACCGCGAATCTTACGGCAATCAAAAATACGCTTGTCTAGCTTATGACTGTCATAAGCGGCGCAAATAACGACGTTATCAGCGCTAATAGAGAGTAAACCCTTATCCTGGTTACTGCCCTCAATACAGACACTACCCTCCATCTCACTAATATTCGTAACATCCAACTGCTGAAAGTGGATGAGCGGATGCGTCAGTATAGTGTTTTTTAACGCCTGCGGATTCACCAAGCCAGATTGAGGTAAGTAGAGATTTTCTAATAAATTTTGTGCTTTTAAGCCACTAACGTTTTGCGCCTGTTCGCAGGATAGTGTGTTTGCCATGTCGTCAGGATAATCAGCGATTTGCTCTGTACCGATATTGGCTTTGATTAATAAATCAAGCGCGCCAGTTGCCTCAAGTATCGGTGCTATGCCTTCTTTCTCAGCTCTTTTATTAAGCAAGCGATAGAGCCGGTTGCTGTAAAGATAGCCTATGCTATGCAGATGCTCGTCGACATGATGAAGCGGTGTCATCTTAGGTGCAAGCAGAGCACGCGGATTGCCTGAGGCGCCTGCCAAAGGTGCTGATTTGTCTAGTAAGCTGACTTGAATGCCGCGATTGGCCAGCGCCCAAGCCGTTAGCAGGCCAGAGACGCCTGCACCAATGACGATGGTATGGCTCTGCTCGCTAGGTAGCGCAGCATTACCATTTATACTATGGTTATCATCTGCGAGCTTAGGATCACTCATGACTGCCGTTAGCATTTCGCGTTTACGGCCAAAGCCCTTTACTTTTTTAATCTGAAAGCCGCACTCTTGCAATGCACGTTTGACGATACCGGCACAGCTATAGGTAGCGGCGGTAGTCATTGGTCGTGATAAACGCTGCATTTGTGCAAAGATAGCGTCAGCCCATAAGCTGCTATTGCAAGAAGGGGCAAAGCCGTCTAAAAACCAAGCATCGATGTAGGGCGTAGGCTTAAGGGATGTATCTACTGCTAATTTGCCCAAGCTATCGGCCGCATCGCCAAGCCATATATCAACGGTCAGATTATCCTCAAAAAACTTCAAACGATGACAGCCCGCGATAAGGGGTGGGTATGCCGTTAGTAGTGGCTTGATGAATTCGGTAAGCTCAGGTGCGCGCTGCCCCCACAAGATGAGTATCTGCGTTAAATCTGCAAGGGGAATAGGATATTTTTCTGTCGTTATAAAATGCAGGCGAGCAGTGGCTAATTGTGGCTGCTTATCACGCAGCTGTCGCCATAGTTGCCAAGTCGCTAAAAGATTCAATCCTGTCCCAAAGCCTAACTCAGCGATCGTAAAGCATTGCTTTGGGGCAAGTTTTGCGAGGCGCGCGGGCAGTTGGTTGTGCGCTAAAAACACGTGGCGCGACTCTGCTAGACCATCGGCGTGTGAGAAGTAGACATCACCAAACTCGCCTGATACCGGCACTCTATTGCCCGTATCATCCGTTTGCCAATCGATGTTGGCAGGCGTAATAATATTGGGCTGTTCAGCATTTTTAATTTGAGCGTTAGACATGGCAAAGTTCTTAGGAGCGTTTTTAGCTATAGTCAGTGAGGAATAATATCGACACATCAGGCACTGCTGATATCCATTTTTCTTGCTTGCTGTGCCCGCGTAGACAGAGGCGACAAAAAATTGATATCAGCAATACCATCGCGTTTTAGAATAGTTTGACTATATGTCAACCATAATATCACGACAGCATCCACCTCACTGACCATACTCATGTATAGCTTGCACTCGGTTTCATTGTATTGATATTATTTTGGATTGACGATATATGGGAAGCATCAGAAAATTTACGTCCATCAAGTGCTGTTAAGTGCCGTTAAGTATAGATATGCAGCTATTACCAGCGTTCGCGGCGCACAAATACTAACCAAGACACAAAAATACCCACCAATAAGCTGATCAATACCGTGAACGCGCCATATAAAAACAGCTGACCTTTACTCTCATAAACCAACACATTGGCTTGGGTCTGCAGGTCATTGACCTGTCGTTGTAGTTGGGCATTGCGACTGAGCAGCTCTTGATTGGCAGCGTTTAGCGCCTTGTTGGAAGGTTGCAACTGTGCTGCCAAGGTATTATTTATATCAAGGCTTGAATTTGGCGTCATTGCTGGCGCGGTAGCCGCCTGTTCATCTAACGGCGCTGTCGCTAGCGGATCCGTCGTAGCAGGATTCACATTTGTGACTGTTGGCGCAGCGTGCGCTGTCATTGCTATCATAGCCGTGATTAGCATGACGCTAGCAAGACTGCGTTGATAGTAGCGGTTTTTTGACCAAGATATGCACTGATTCACGACTTGACTGCTTTGTCTGAGGCACTATCATCTGGCTTTGGCAAGGTATGGATAAAGGGTCTGATATCGACGTGACTGTATACACCGTCGCGCAGGTAGGGCTCAGCGTTTGCCCATGTTTGGGCTGCCTCGAGTGAGTCAAAGTCGGCGATGATTAAGCTGCCTGACATCTCGCTTTTACCATGCTCAATAGGGGTCGGACCTGCGATAATTAACCGTTGTTCGCGTCCTAATGCTTGCAGACGCTCGACGTGCTCAGCACGAGTGATCTGCCGCTGTGCGCTGCTATTAGCAACGTCATGACCAATAATGGCGAATAAAGACATAATAATTCCTTAATAGACAGTAATAATAAACCGTATCATCATTAATGATTAATCATTATCAATATTAGAATTTAGTAGTAATCAGTTATTATAAGATAATAAACTGGCATACCGAATGGTGAGTGTTGGACTTGTTCTTATGTTTACTTATCTAGCGACTATTTACCTAACCAGTGCTTATTTAGCCGCTTTATCGGTCAGCGCTGGATTGATATGTTTTTTTAATACCGCAAACTGCGCGACCACGAACACCAACATAATGGGTATCCAGCCGTAAGTTTTGAAGTTAATCCAAGCCTCATCTGACATAGTAAATGCCGTGATATAATGTAGTACACCCATCATGGCAAAAAACAGCGCCCAAGCAACGGTTAGCTTCTTCCAACCACTGAGCGTAAGGGTAAAGACCTCTTTCATGGCCAACTGCATCAACGGCTTATTGATAGCGGCACTGACAAATAACGTCAAGGCAAAGATGCCGTTAATAATCGGTGACTTCCAGCGCAAGTAAATGTCATCGCGTAGCAACAGCGTGCCGCCACAGAATACGATGGTTAATAATAAAACCACCCATTGCTGCTTATCAAATTTACCTTTTTGGCGAATAAAGTGAATAGTATAGACAACAATCGTGGCAATCAGTAAAGCGCCTGCTGCCGCCAAAATACCTTGGGTACGGGCGACAATAAAAAAAGCAATTAAGGGAATAAAGTCTAATAGGGCTTTCATAGCGTGTGGCATGTCCAACAAAACGTATAGGGTAGTTTACACGTCTACTGCACCAAAAAAAAGCAATCAACACGATAATCGTTTTATATGACCTGCCTTTGCCATTTTCTTGCATTTTATTGATACCATACTCATGATCATTACCATATTCAAAACCTTAAGGCTATTTTTATGAAAATCGATTTACATTGTCACAGTACTTGCTCTGATGGCACCTATGCGCCAACGGAAGTGGTGCAGCGTGCCCATGCGGCTGGTGTCGATGTATTGGCATTGACAGACCACGATACCCTAGCCGGCATCGATGAGGCGAGGGCAACCGCCACGGGCTGCGGCATGACGCTTATTAACGGCGTTGAAATCAGCTGCGAGCATACGCTGAGCGGTGGTTATGGCAAAAATAAATCTACCAACAAGATCATTCATGTGCTGGGATTGGATTTTACCGATTTTGATAAAATGCACGCAACATTGCAGCAATTACAAGACAGTCGTGCGACTCGTGGTCAGCGTATCGCCGAAAAGCTCAGTACGCTGCTAGAGATTGATTTTGATACGCTATGGCAAGCGATACTGGATAAAGCTGGCGGCAATCCACAAGCGGTTGGACGCGCGCATATTGGTCAAGTGCTGTTTGAGCGCGGTGACGTAAAGACGGTACAAAAAGCCTTTGATAAGTATTTGGCGGACAATAAACCTGCTTATGTGGCAATCGAGGCATTGACGATGCAGCATGGGATTGAGCTGATCCATGCCTGCGGCGGCAAAGCAGTCCTAGCGCACCCAACGCGCTATCAGCTCTCGGCGACACGAGTACGTAAGCTTATCGAAGAGTTCGCTCAGTTGGGCGGCGATGCTTGTGAGCTGCCTGCCAATAGTGAGCCGATTAGTACTCGTAGAATGGTGGATCGCAGCATAGCCGAGCACCAGCTCGTTACCTCGATAGGGAGTGACTTCCATGGTAGTAATATGCCGTGGCGACGTATAGGTGATGTACCAGTATTGCACCCTGAACAGCAAGGCATTTGGCAGTCTTTTGCGACTTTGTCTTAATCTTAAAACCGTTATAAATAATCGATAAGTATGATTCAACTACTTGATCAACAAATGATTATTTTTTAAACTGAACCCTCATTTTATGAGGATATACCCTAGTATATTAGCCAGTACAGCAACGCTATAAATAAAGTAAAAATTATCAGACTAAACGCGCTATTCAGAGTAAGCTTAAGGCAAAGAGAACTGTTTTTTAATTTGAGCTTACTAACTTTATACTACCTGCGGTAGCCCAATTATGGCTGTAAAGATATCTCATCTAGGCTATAAAAGACTCTCCCGAGTTATTTTTGAATGGCAGGCGGCCGATAGGGCGTCGCTGCTGGCCTTATTTGTGGTGATAGAAGTCTCCACCCATTGGCTGTGGTGCTTGATGGTTTGGTGCTTTCGAGATGCGCTCGATGATTATGTCAATATCCATCTGTTATACCCATTATGGTTGGGAGTGACAGTAATGGGGTTGTTTTCTTGGTGGCTGGTCGGCTACTTATCTCGTACTAGAAACAACTGTAAAGACTTGGATAAATGGCAAATTATGTTAATTGTGCCTTATACCCTTTACATTGCCGTGGTCATCGTGATGATAGGCTACAGCAGTTTGTTTGCGGGAGTATCGTTGGTTGGCGGTGCCATGTTAGGCATGGTGCTGATCAAGCGGCGTTATGCGTGGCGGGTGTTTTTGCTGCAGGTTTTACTGATTTTGTTGGCTATTGTAGCGCCTTATTTCGGTATCGATCTGCCCAATTTGCGCCAGTTAACAGTGATCTACCCCATTCTTGATAGCCCAAGTTATCTAACTTATAACGAAGTCATGGCGGTCGAGAACATGGTTGCCGCTGCCATCTTTAAAAATACAGCGCTAGGCTGGGACAGTGTTAGTGCCTTACAACAATCGTCAACGCTCTTTTGGCGCTCAACTCATGTGTATTTAGCCCTGCCCAAAGCCGTTTTTATCGTATATATGTTTCGTACCCTGTTATTGATATTGGATGATAGTAAAAACGAGATCTTGTTACATGCCAATCAAGACGAGTTAACCAAGCTCAAAAACCGCCGTTATGGCCTGACACAAATGCAGCAGGCGCTCATGACAGTGGACGAGGATCAAGATTTTAGTGTCATTTTATTGGATTTAGATTGGTTTAAAGAGGTCAATGACAATTATGGACACGATATCGGTGATCAGGTTTTGTTTGAGGTGGCGCAGACGTTATTACAGTCTTTGACAGAGGAGGCGATCGTCAGTCGCTATGGTGGTGAGGAGTTTTTGATTGTGCTGCCAGATACCAAGCACGATAGCGCTATGCTCATTGCTAAGCAGCTACGGCAGGATATAGCGCAGCATATTATAAAGGTCGATGACAGCGTCAGTTTTAGGGTAACGGCCAGTTTAGGACTGTATACGTTGACTTATGCTGAGAAAATGTGCCTCAAACAAAAATATGAGAGTATAGCGCTCAAGGATAGGGCGACGCTGCACTCAAAACCACAGACAGCTAAGTCACACAGCAGTAACCGAATGGCAAAACAAATCTCAAAGGCGCAATTGCCGAACGATATTTGCCAGCGTTTGATCCGGGTGGCAGACAAAGCCTTATATGAAGCTAAGGATCGAGGTCGTGATCAAGTAGTGAGCGCCAACAAAATGCTCGCCGCAGAAAAGAAGAATGTTGAGCCGCTTTATGGTACGTAGATGAGTGCCAATTAAATGAAGGGTTCTTGAACGAATACCACCTATTAAGCAAATGCCACTGACCAAGTAAATGCCGCCTAAACGGCTATTCGATTGGCTAGCCGCTTATATGAAATTGACTATACTGTTTTTTGCGCCAAGTCGTTATTTTCGCTAAGTCGTTAACTACTATGTACTTAGTTTCTGAACCAAACTCCCTAATACACTGGTGGCAAAGCTGCCAGTCGTCAATGTAAAGTTTAATACTAGCGTTTGCTCATCATTATTTTGCCACCGCCAGCTCATCTCTTCAATTGGTAGACGCAGCGCTCGTCGTTGTGCTTTCACATCGCGCTTCTCTAATCCTATTGCCAGCTGTGTTAGTAAATCACTATTCTGTACAACATCGTTTTCAATTTGAGCTGCTACGGCGCTGACTTTGTCATTAGCCATACCCCATAACACGCCAGTCGGATGAATATCACCGCTAGCAACTCGCGCACGTAAAGTGTCGTCTATTGCTTCACTGGTAAATATCGAGCCTGAACCATCTAAGTTAAATACTTCACCTGCCAGCCCTGTATTCCAACTGATATCCCGTACCCGCGCTGCTAAGATTTCATTAAATATCAAGCTACGCGCAGCAGACAATTCCATGCTGTTTTGCTCGCGTGGTGATTTTTTACGTTTGCTCTTTTTTGGCTGCGGTCGGCTCTCTGGCGTTGGACGCGCAAACAATGCCAAGGCTTCTCGAATATTATTACCATTCCATCCAAAACGCTGCGGACCAAAGTAATTGGGTACGCCAGTTGTGCTGATATTTTGCAAATGCTGTTCTACAGACGATTTATCGTCATTTTCCAATTCAATATCTCTCAAGGTGATAATAAATTGATTGGCCCTATGTGTACCGCGATTAAGCTTTTTATTGTGCCAGTGCTGAGCAAGGATAGTGACCGACTCGTTGTCGCTGATATCTACTGGTGCAAACTCAGACTCTGGCAATTGCTTTTTTGGTATCCGCAAGCTAAACCACTGCGTCGTTAGCGCATGACGGTCTTTGAGTCCTGAGTAACCGACATCACGTAAGGGAATCTCTGCCCACTCTGACAGTAACTTCGCCAGATAAGCAGTATTTACCCCTGACTTCTCTATATGTAGCCATAGATGCTCACCCTCGCCTGTAAACTCTAACGGCAATATTTCATTGACGACAAAATCTGTGTTATGGGTCTTGTAAGTCGCTTGTTTGAGAGGTGGCAAAGTCGGCTGCGGTAATTGCGCAGTATCCGTCGCTGCTTCGAGATCAAAACTGGTGATATCAAACTGTTCATTATTAGATGACTGACTGTTTAAGTCAGGTTCAGAAGTAGACGTAGCTGTCATTTCGTTGGGGTTATCTTGATCTTGAGAATTCATAAAGTCGTCTTGTATTTTGGTTATAAGTTTTAGGTTGAAAGAGTAGCTCTGTTCGTTAAAAAGCTAGTAAAGGTTAGGAGGTTACGTTTTGCAACGCAGCGAACATACAAATAAACAGCGTACGCTAACTGGGCTTGCTACTATCAATGAATCTGCTTTTTTTAATATATAGTTGATAATAAATAAAATGGTTACATAACATTATTATGCGTGACTGGTATAAATTTTTCTCGCTTGCTGTGCCTACGCCGACAGAGGCTTGGTAAAATTCATTCCAGTAACGCTTGTTAGTCCGCAGTAAACCTATATTCATTAAAGTATATCGACTATCTCAAACACGTTTTATTCAGGAAGTAATTATAACTGTTAAGGATGACCTATGAGCCAAGTTAATAATAACCAAGCCGACAACAAAATCGCCGCCAAAAATCTAGTAACGATCAATAAATCTGACATTCCAAGTGGCGGTATGAAGTCATATAAACAAGATGACGATAGTATCATTTTAATTACCCGTGATGAGGATGAGTTTTTTGCCTTTGATGGCAAATGTCCTCATGTTGGCGCAGATCTAGGTGATGGCATGCGCTGTGGTAATCGAGTGGTCTGCCCGTGGCATCACGGCAGCTTTGACAGCCGCGATGGCACGCTATTAGAGCCAGTTGCTATGCGTGGATTGACTCAATATGAGCTGACAGATGAGGGCGATAGCTTGACCGTCAATACTTCAGCAAAGATAGATAATAGTGTTGCTAATGATAAAATGACAGATACGCATACCATTATTGTTGGTGGCGGTGGCGCAGGCTTTATGACCGCCAATCAGTTGCGTCATACAGGTTATGGCGGCAAGATTACCTTAATCAGTAAAGATGATACAGCCCCTTACAACCGTCCTTTATTATCCAAAGCATTTTTGGCAGGGCAACTAAGTGCAGATAAGTTATTGCTTGGCGGTAGCGATTGGGCAAGCAACAATAATATTGAGCTACGCTTAAACCAGACCGTGAGCGAAGTATTGCCTAATGAGTGCACCATCGTCATAACCGACGAAAAAGGCAATAGTGAGCAGCACACAGCAGACTTCTTAGTCGTCGCGACAGGTGCTGAGCCTAAGATACCACCTTTTAAAGGCGCTGAGCTGGATGGTGTCTATACGCTACGCAGTATGGATGATGCCAAAGACATCAAGGCCGCCAGTGATAATAAGCATGTGGTCATCGTTGGTACGGGTTTTATTGGGATGGAAGTGGCTTCCGCCTTGGCAGATGCGGGCACGACTGCCTCTATTACTATCGTTGGTCGCAGCCGCCGCGTCATGAGCAATATCGTCTCAGAAACAGTGAGTCATGCGCTCATCAAACTTCATGAAGAAAAAGGGGTGACTTTCGCATTTGGCGCGGGTGTTGATAAAATCACTGGAGAAGGTAGTAAAGTCAGCGGCGTAAAACTGTCAGATGGCAGTACGCTGGCAGCAGAGGTGGTCATTTTAGGTACAGGTGTCGCCCCACGTACCGAGCTATTAAATGAGGTAAACGCGCCAGATGGCGTGCAAGTGGATGAGCATCTACAACTGCGTGATGGCGTCTATGCGCTCGGTGATATTGCTAAAGCGACCAACCAAATGGGGCGTATGCGTATTGAGCATTGGCGGGTGGCGCTACAACACGGCATCGTGACCGCTGCCGCTATCTTAAATGAAGACAACGTCAACACGCTAGAGGAACGTATCCCTTTCTTTTGGACGGCACAATATGGCAAAAGCCTACGCTATAGCGGCCACGCTGCTACGCCAGATAACAACATTTTGTTTGGCTCGCCAGATACGCTAGATTATATTGAATATTACTTTGATGACGATGGGGAAGATACGCGTGCGAGTGCTGCTAGCACGTTAGGGCGTGATAAAGAGCTGGTCGCCTTTTCTGAGCTGCTGCGCCGTGGTCATGCGCCAACGCGCGCACAAATTAATGCAGGATTTAATCTCATTGACCAAGCGCAAGCATTATCACGCTAGCATTTAGAGGGTTATAAGGTTTACTATAAAGGCTGATCTATTAATTTAGGTCAGCCTTTTATCATATAGCCTTTTATACTAAATAGACGGAAAAGGACAACCAGTTTCATGAATAAAGAACAGATAAATAAAAATCACTTGAATAGAGAGTCCATATTTTTACGCCAAGCAGAAGCGGATGATATTGACGCACTCGAACAGTTACTAAACCGTTGCTACCGAGAGACGGAAGGCTGGACCAATGAAGCAGATTTGGTCGGTGGTATCCGTATTACTCAAGCTGAGCTGGCGAGCATCATCGCCAATCCAAAACACTATCTGTTCGTGTACCCAAAAACCATAACGGGCGAACGCGATGGAGAGGAGACTGGTGAGCTATTGGGTTGTATTGCGGTCGATATAAAAGTTAATGCTGATACAAATAAGAGTGACCTTAATAGCACTGACAGTAAGAATAAAGCGTATATCGGCATGTTTGCGGTACATCCAGAGCTGCAAGGGCAGGGCGTGGGTAATATAATTCTACAAGCGGCAGAGACTTTCGCAAGAAGACATTTGTCATCAAGTGATCAGCAAAATAATCAGCAGCCAAGTCGTCTGACCATGTCTATATTGAGCCATCGACCAGAGCTATTGGCTTATTATCAGCGCCGTGGCTATCAGCTAAACGGTAATAAAATGCCGTTTCCAGACGATGGTAATAATGGCGAGCCCAAACGTCAGGACTTAGAGTTATTAGAACTGGAGAAAATTGTTAACGCATAAAAGTGAGTTTTATCTACATCAAACTTGAGTTAACCCCAAAAATGCCCAAAGGTCATAAACAGCCCAATACTAAGCAAGATAAATGCCACGACAATTAAGCGCTTAAACCAATTAAAAGCGGGCAAGCGTGTGGCATTGTCATCAGACATTAAGTAAGCAAACAGGCATAATAAGCTTGCTGCTAATGTCATAATCCCTAAGCCTATGGGTAATATATAAAGGTAGATTTGCCACACAGCCATCTCGCAACTATTATTGATACTATCATCATAACAGCATCGATAATGGACTGTCTGTATGCGGCATACTTTAATCTTTTCATCTTATCGAAATGTATAATGAGTGAACAGTAATATCGATAAATCGTGCACTGCTCATATCAATTTTTCTTGCTTGCTGTGCCTGTACAGACAGAGGCTACAAGAAATCAATATCAGCAATAGCGTCGCATTTTTAGCCCATTTAGATGACTATCGATTGAATTGAAGACACGCCCTAGGATATTTTGACTATAAAAACCACTTACGAATAAAATTGACTTTATTTTCTAAAATTAAGTTGGGTTTATAGAAAGGAATCTGTATAATTAAGTAACATTATAGATACATTGAGAACGATATGAAAAACCTAAAAAAACTCGCGCTGATACTACTTCTCACGCCATTATTCGCGGCTTGCTCTAGTGGTCCTTCTGAAAGCGATGTAGAGGCACTTATCCAAGCTCAGTATGATAAGGCCAACAGTATGATGGATGATGCTGTGGCAAATGCGGGCAATGATGAGATGGCAAAAGCCATGAGCGGCATGATGGAAGGGATGATGCCAACGCTTGAAAAAGTAGAAAACGTAAGCTGTGATACTACCGAAGGTGACAACACTTATTTGTGCACTGCTGACGTCACGCAAACGATTGGTGGTAAAAGCCGTACCGATAGTGGTACCTTTAAAGTTAATGATGTTAATGGCACTTGGGTATTGACTCAATAGCGGTTTATAAAGCTGTTAAAAGTAATGATATAAACAGGGCGCTTAAGTAGCGCCTTTTTTTGTACTTAACAATAGCTGATGAGTGGTTTATATTGTTCTATAAGACCTATGATAATAAAAAATAAGCGAATAAGGATTATCCGATGACTAGCAATATTCTATCTAAAGGCTTGTTTAAAAGAGGATTCAGAGCAACGACGATAATGACCGGTGCGCTTGTTTTTATGTCAACATTGCCAGCTTTGGCTCAAACCTCAAATCAGCACTATCAGATTCAGGATTTTTCTGACGATTACTATGCGGTTATTCAGACTAGCGCCGATGAGGATAGTGAAGAAAACACTAGTATAAATATTATAGATGCCAAAACCAAGCAAACCCTTATCAGCCAGCCAACTGATATTGATATAGAGTATGAGCTGAGCAATAGTGAAGCGTACCAACTAGGCAACAAGGTTAGCGCTAATATTGCCAATAGGCATTATGGCGAACATAGCGTACTCATATACGATGACTTTAATTTTGATAATAAAAAAGACTTGGCACTGCAAGATGGTCGCTACGGCTGTTACGGCGGGCCTTCTTATCAGGTTTATCTCAAGCAAGGGAGCAGGTTCGTGCTTAGCGAAGGTTTTACTGAACTAGCGCAAGGCTATTGCGGATTTTTTGGCATAGATAAAGACAGTAAAACCTTAAACACGATGACTAAGAGTGGCGCAGCATGGCATCAGTTTAAAGAGTTTAAGGTCATCAATAATAAGCCAGTAGCGGTGCGTATTATTGAGGAAGAATATAACTCAAGAAGCCTGCTATCTATTACTGAAAGCAAAAGGGTCAATGGCAAAATGAAGGTCGAGAATTATGAAATGCTACCGCAATATGATGATCAGAATGCAGCGGGCACACTACCTTATATTTATACCCTTATTGTAGATAATGGCAAAAAACTGGTGATTGATAGTCAGTATAAAGATGGCAGCGAGCAATTATATTATGCTTTTGCAAATAAAGAAGACAGAATTGAGCTGCTTTATGAAGGACAGTTTGACTATGATAAAACAACGAAGACACTGAGCTTCACCAACAGACCTGTGCTCTATAAAATCAATAACCAAGGCATCACGGTAAAGCTACCTAACCAGACAGTGCTGTTAAAGTCGCAACCTAATAGTGTGCAAGGCAATTTGGATGAAGTTACTCATTTCAAAAATGTAAGGGTGAGATAAAGAGTATTAAAATAATTCGTTGAAGTGAGAGATAGTCCTCAAACCCAGCAAAAAAGGCTACTCTCTCAAGAATAGCCTCTCTACTTACACACCCTATAAAACTAACGCATATATCAACGCGACATTAACGCATCGTCACAAACTCTTCAGAACCTGTCGGATGAATAGCGACGGTATTATCAAAGTCCGCTTTCGTCGCGCCCATCTTGATTGCGACGGCAAAGCCTTGAATCATCTCATCGACGCCAAAACCTATGCCATGCAAACCGATGACTTTTTCATCATCGCCCAAGCAAACGAGCTTCATCACGCATTTTTGGCGATGCTGAGTCACCGCGCTATACATCGAGGTAAAGCTTGATTTATAGCATTTAATATTGTCTTTACCGTACTGCTCAACGGCATCAATCTCAGACAAGCCAATAGTGCCGATAGCAGGGTGAGTAAAGATAACCGTTGGTACCAAGTCATAAACCAAATGCTCGTCTGTCTTATCATTAAACAAACGCTCTGATAGGCGGCGACCTGCTGCGATAGCGACGGGTGTCAAATCAATACTGTTTTCGATAATATCACCGACCGCATAAATACCATCGACATTGGTATTTTGGAATTTATCGACTTTGATTTTGCCATTATCAGTCGTTTCCACGCCTGTAACATCTAAGTTAATGGTATCAGTGGAAGGCGCACGACCAATCGCCCAAATCAAACAATCAACGGTATCAAGCGCACCATCTTTGGTAAAGAGTTCTAAACTGCCATCGTCGTTTTTATTGACTTCCGTCAGCGTCGTTTCAGTATGCAATTGAATACCATCTTGCTCCATCTCTATCAATAACGCTTCTACGATAGTATGGTCAAACGAGCGTAGCGGCGAATGTTGACGCACATACAGATGTACCTCAGCGCCCAGACTGTTGAGCACGCCAGCGATTTCAACCGCGATATATCCTGCCCCGACGATAGCCACGCGTTTTGGCAAATGATTTAATCTAAAAAACCCATCAGAATCAATACCGTGTTCCGCGCCTTTGATATCAGGGAAGATAGGATGACCACCCGTCGCGATCAAAATATGGTCAGCGGTGATATGTTCGCCATTGACCTCGACCGTATTGGTATCGACGAATTTGGCAAAGCCTTTTATCACTTCAACGCCGTTCTTTGCCAAATTATTATCATAAGAGCGATGAATGTTTTGGATATATTGTTGACGACTATTGACCAGCTTTTGAAAGTCAAAGCCTTTTAACTCAACGTCAAAACCATAGTCTGGCGCATACTTTTCGATAGCTTCGGCAACTTGCGCCCCATACCACATCACCTTTTTGGGCACGCAGCCCCAGTTTACGCAGGTGCCGCCTAATTGCTCCGCTTCGATGATGGCGCATTTTTTGCCATAGCTCGCTGCGCGATTGATTGAAGCAATGCCACCGCTACCGCCACCAATGGAAATATAGTCATAATGTTTGGTCATAGTTAAGTCTCTTTATTTAGTACGTATTGATGCGTATTGGTACAATTTTGCAGTCTATTATTTTTTAATTCTGTTATTTTTAACTCTATTGTAATGGGTATGATAATGAATCTTACAAGGTTTTGCTTATGAAGATGTGCCAGCTAGCACCACGCTATAAAAATATTTAGGCAAAAATAGCCTAACACATAATAATCTCATCTAAACCTATTTAAACCCACTTAAACTATGGCACGACGTCTATAAAATAACAGCCCAGGAATGGATAAGCCTAGCACCAATCCTGAGGTAACAAACAAAGCCTCAAACAAATACACCATCATTTGGCTAAATAATTCGTCGGAAAAGCCAAAATAGCCAATCTGTACCATACTGACCATCGCCTTATAAGCAGCGATACCGGGCATCATACAGATGACGCTTGGAGAGATTAACGCTTTGGGCGGTAAGGTATATTTTTTAGAAAAGTACACACCTAAAAAGCTGGCAAGCATCGCCCCAAAAAAGCTGGCTACCACGAGATGTATGTGCTGATAGACCAGCGCTGTTTTTAGCCCGAACCCAAAGGCGGTCATCAGCAAACAAGGTGGAATATAGCGTTTGGGTACGCTGAACATGAGTGTCCAACCAAGGGTAATAATACACGACAGGGCAACGGTTTCAATGAACCACATGTCAAAATCCCCAGTGCTGTATTTGTAGTAAAACCAGCGCCATCACAATGCCAACGCACGCTGACAAGGTTAGCATATAAGTAAAAACGGCACGTCCAATGCCGATATTGACATAGCCCTTTAAGATGTCTGAGAAAGAATTGATTAAAGGAAAGCTTGGAACTAGTAAGAGCACGCTAGAGGCAACGGCAATATCTGCATTATTACCAATATCAAAATAGTAAGTCGTCGCCCCAATCAAAGAGGCGATAAAAGCCGTCACGATGACGGTGATAAAAGGATTGAAATGCTGCTTGGCCAAATAAATGCGAGTGAACATCGCGACCATACCAGCGACAAAGGTCACCGCGGTAATCGACCAACTACCGCCATTAAGATTAGCAAACGCGGCACAAGATGCACCAACAAATATGCCCACCAGCCATGTTGGATAAACCGTTTTATCTAATTCATCAAACGCAAGGGTGGTGCGGTCAGTCAGCTCAGACTTCAGTTTATGGTTATCTAGCTTTTCGCTATTTGTATTGGCTTCGGTTTTATTGATAATTTGCTGGATTTGTACCAATAAATTGACATTGATGCTCTGATTAATCGTGTCTCGAGTGGTGGTGATACAGCGTTCATTACAGATGGTCGTCAAGGTGATGGCATTAAAATTCAGCGAACATTCTACGCTACTCATCCCCAAAGCGAATCCCAAACGTTTAGACAAGTCAACCACCACAGCGGACTCGGCACCATATTGCATAAGGAGTAATCCGCAGCGCACGCATAATCGAGTAATGCGCTGTTGCTGTACGTAGCTGATAGAAGTCATTGGGCGAGTACGCATATTGGCTATTATGATTTTTATGAATGGTATTAGTATAAACAGTGTGAGTCGTTATGAGGTATCGATACGGCAAGGTAACGATAGCATAACTTGCCGTGCTTATTTGCTACTATTATAAAGCGTAAACCACTGTCGCAAGGAGAATAAAATGCATATCGTCATTCTAACTTTGACCTTTTCTCTACCCGGTTGTAGCTCATTAAAAGAAAAACGCCAACGCATGGGCGGATTGCATGCACGATTTGGTAATACGCCAAGCGTCGCGGTATGTGAAAGCGGCGAGCGTGATCGGCATGATGCCAGCGAATGGACGTTTGTAATTGTCGGGCTGTCTAAACGTGAAGTCGAGTCACAATGCAGCCAAATAGAGGAGAAGATAGAGCGGACCGTAGATGCGCGGGTGATGAATGTTGAGAGAGAGTTTGTTTAGATTGGCTTTATTGCAGAATACTCTCTGAGTAGAGATTCTATTTAAAATG
Organism: Psychrobacter okhotskensis; assembly: GCF_013248965.1. Classification (GTDB taxonomy): domain Bacteria; phylum Pseudomonadota; class Gammaproteobacteria; order Pseudomonadales; family Moraxellaceae; genus Psychrobacter; species Psychrobacter okhotskensis. The sequence goes on from NZ_JABRVQ010000001.1 coordinate 297,586, forward strand.
ATAAAGTTGTATGTTTCAAAGGTAGGTCGGTAAAGCTTAAGACAACGAACAAACAATAGACTACAAATTTAATAGACTTTTGTTTTATACCATGATAATCTCCCACTCGGTAATTTAGACACATTACTTACACCTCATTTACATTTTAGTCACATTATTAATTATATATTGCTTTCAGTGCGCGCATTAAATCACATGAATTTCGATAGTGGGATTTTAAGTTCATCAACGCATTACCTTTATTTTAGCCAATCACCTTAATTATATTTCTCAACTAGGACGTCTAATGACAACTTTTAATAAAGTAAAAAATGCTCTATTGCTTACGACGATTACTACTTTAGTAGGCTGTACTACGATAGCTGATATGTCAGGGTACGATACCAATAGCATGAATGCCGATGCGGCTAAAAATTACTCTCAAGTGGTTTCTAGCGCTAATAGTCAAGGCGCAGTAGATAATACGTCTACCACCGCCATCCGAGTGAAAAGAGTCTTTAATCGTATGAAGCCCTACGCCGTTCGCGCTAATACGACAGGCGTCCCTTTTGATTGGCAGATCACTGTTCTACGTTCACCTGAATTAAATGCTTGGGCAATGCCTGGTGGTAAAATGGCTTTTTACACCGGTATTGTAGAGAAGTTACAGTTAACGGATGCAGAGATCGCTGCGATCATGGGACATGAAATGACCCATGCGTTAGCTGAGCACAGTAAAAAAGATGCTGGGCAAAAAATTCTGACAGGCTTAGCGCTGCAGTTAGGTGGTGCCGAACTACAGGCAAAAACAGGTTTGAGTGATGATGCGTTGGGTTTGATTAGTGACTACGGACTTGATAAGCCGTTTTCTCGTAGTCAAGAATCACAAGCCGATGCGGGTGGTCTACGCTTGATGGCGCAGGCAGGCTACAATCCAGAAGCTGCCGTTGCAGTATGGCAAAAAATGGAAGCCGCCAATGGTCGTAGCAACACCATAGCTACTTTGATGTCTACGCATCCAAACTCTGGGCAGCGTATTGCTAAAATTCAGGCACTCTTACCTGAGGTTACACCAGTTTATCAAGCGGCTGCTAAAGCACCTACTAACGCAACTAGTGGTGCAACTACTGGCGCAGCAGTTACTAGAACCATTAAACGCAAATAACTCAGTAAATACTCTCAAAAGTAAATGTTATCAAAAAAGGTAAGTCAATCGACTTACCTTTTTTTTGCGAAGAAATATCGAAAAGTGGTTGGTTTGGACTTTATGCGACGTCTGGATATTGGGTGTCGAGTAGGTTAGCGGCGAGGTACGAGATTCAACAGCTAAATATTGGAGCCAATCCCGCTTTCCGCTTATATCTTGGTCGCCCACTAGAGCGGTGACTAATAGCCAGTAGCGTTCCTGTTGTCTCGATACCGCTCCTAGCTAAGTCACCTCAATCTAGTGGTCAACCAAGGATAACCGCTACAATCGAGGCTAAACCGCTCTTAAAATTAATCATCGCCAAAAACTGTAGATTATAAACTTATTGATAGATACAATTACATTGAATGCAGTTAAAATGTATTTATGCTACACCAGCTTTATAGGAATAGTCTTAGTCTTACTGATTTTAATTGAAAATGAAAGGGAGTGTTTATGTCAGAGTTTAATAGTTTAGAGAATGCAGCTTCTTCACTAGGTGACGGTGGTTTAGGCCCAGATGAGGACTATGAAACAGTTAGAGAGTTTGTAGATGCATTAGTAGATACAGGAAATACAGATAAAGTATTCGCTTATCACGATGATCATCTTAGTCTTAAAGATAGTTTGTCTGAAGATGTTTTAAATATGGCTATTGATGAGGCTGACGAAATGCTTGAAAATGCAGAGCCTGAGCAGTCAGAATTAGAGGATCAACTTAAACGTATTCTTGACGAGGCCAATACCATAATTCCTCTTTCAAAAAAAGAGTTATCTGAAGACGACCTAGATGATATTAAAGAAGATTTAGAGTCTAGAGGGATAGATCCTGATGACTAATACAATAGTTTAAGTAGAGTTTGTGATACTCGACATATAAGTGATTCAAAATTAGCGATAATTAACTTAATTTATGCTGGGTTCAAAGTATAAAACCCAACATAGTAATTTTGCGTAATGTAGAATTATTGGGTTTTATTAATTAGCTTAATCTACGGGTTGTAGATTATCTCAGTGGGTCTTTACTTAACTCAGATTGCTTGATTGGAACAGTGACTTCGTACTTTTTAACAATCTCCTTTACTATATTAAAAAACCAACTCGGGGCTGATGGAGAGACATAAATTTCATTTATTAACTTATTCAAATCACATTTTGCATTAAAGCTCAATTTTGGTTCAACGTTTTCAATATCTTCCTCAGAGCGCCCCATGCTTACTCGACCATGAAAAACATTTTCATTGCGATTAGAATCAAATCCAACTGTTTGCATTGGCATATATTTATGAGTAACATCTGTGTCCCAAAATACTAACCTGTATTCTCGTTCATAATCATAACTTACTCGTTTGTATAGTATTGAGTTAAACCCATTATCTATATCAATAGTAAAATCATGACTATCGTAGTTGGCGTACTTTACGACACCACCAAAAATATCATTATTCAGGTCTGAAAAAGCATCGATGAAATTAGATTCAGATGAAACAATAGCAATACCTTCATCTTTTCTAGAATACATATCCCACATTGCTAAAGATTCAACTTCATTCAAATGCCAGCAGTTAATGAAATACGATCTTCTATGAGCAAAAGCTTGTTTGATTCTTAACTCTTGAACTTCTTTATGGTTTTCTAAACAAGCTTGTAAGTTGCCAGTTTCATGATAAATAGTGTTCATTTTTAATTTGCTAAGAACAGACAGTGGAAGGTCATTAACTGAATTCCATTTTCGATGCATAAAGTTAGCAGATGGTAAAAGCCCTTCAAATGTATCATCTCTAGCCATAAGTTCTAGGTTATACATAAATAGATAATTTTGTTGAATAAGTGAGAGAAATTTCGGTAAACTCATATATCGCCAGAGCTTTGACTTTTCATTAGGAGCAGGAGTAAAAGCTGGGTGACGTTTAAAAGCCATTTGAAATCCTTAGAAATAGAATTATAAAATGTGTTATAAACTCAAATTGGTGGATTAGAGTTATTATTATTTTATGTGCAAAAAAATGCAAATAATTCTACTCTTTACTATATTCAATATTATAATCGTCAGCTTTGCTTATAATTTGTTGTTTAAGATTATTTTTAATATCACTAACCATATTCATAATTGTAGCATTAGAAGAGTATTTAAGAACCTTATTATCTACCATTCTCTCCATTTCTCTAATAGCGTTTTCAACACTGTCTGAGTCTTTAGAATTAAGTTTAAAGGTTCCTAATTCTGAATCGAACTCATTCATAAATTTTTGTAAATCGACCAGTTCATCTTGTAATTTATCTAAACCTTGTATTTCGAGCATAAACTGTTCTCTCTTAGTAAAGTAAAATTAATTAAGAAATCATATTACAGTAAAACAATTGTTAGGAAAAGTATCAGAATCAGATATACGACAATACATGTCGTATGTAATTACTTTTAACTTTACAAACTACTTTGAATGAATTGCTATTAATAAAACTCTACCCAACAAAAAAAGGCCACTCCCTAAAGAGTAGCCTTTTCATCAATAACTCACTAACCTGTATCAACTCACATCTTTCAGTCCTTGCTCAAGCATCGGTTTTAAGAATTCACCCGTATATGAACCTTTCACTTCTGCCACTTCTTCAGGCGTGCCTTCCGCAATGATCATACCGCCACCTTTACCACCTTCAGGGCCAAGGTCAATCACCCAATCCGCGGTTTTAATGACGTCAAGATTATGCTCGATGACGACGATGGTATTGCCTTTATCGCGTAAGGTATGCAGGATATGCAGCAACTTATCGATATCATGGAAATGCAAACCAGTGGTTGGCTCATCCAAGATATACAGCGTCTGTCCGGTATCACGCTTGGCAAGCTCACGTGCTAGTTTAACACGTTGGGCTTCACCACCTGATAGCGTTGGCGCAGATTGACCCAAACGGATATAGCCAAGACCGACATCCATCAACGCTTGCAGACGACGATAAATCGCGGGAATGGCGGAGAAGAACTCAGTCGCATCTTCGACGGTCATATCGAGCACGTCGGCGATGCTTTTGCCTTTATAATGAATCTCTAACGTCTCGCGGTTATAGCGTTTGCCTTCACAGGTATCACACGGCACATACATGTCAGGCAAAAAGTGCATCTCGACTTTGATAAGACCATCACCTTGACACATCTCACAGCGTCCGCCTTTGACGTTAAAGCTAAAGCGACCCGCTTTATAACCACGAGCGCGGGCTTCCTGCGTTTGGGCAAACATTTCACGAACTGGGGTAAAGACACCGGTATACGTCGCTGGGTTTGAGCGCGGCGTACGACCAATCGGACTTTGGTCGATATCGACCATTTTGTCCAAATGCTCAAGACCAGTGATGCTGTCATGCTTATCAGCGATGAGTGTTGACGCATTATTTAACTGGGTGGCCGCAAGTGGCATTAAGGTACGGTTAATCAAAGTTGATTTACCAGAACCCGAGACGCCAGTGATACAAGTCATAATTCCGATTGGCAGGGTCAAATCAACGTCGTGTAAGTTGTTGCCGGATGCGCCTTTTAGCTCAATAGTCATAGGGACTTTTTTCGGCTTAGCTTTCCCTTTAACTTCCATATCAATCGTTTTGGCTTTATGACGAATGCTTGGAATCTCAATTTTTTTCTTACCAGACATATATTGTCCAGTTAGTGATTCTTTATTGGCCATGATGTCATCGACCGTACCTTGAGCGATGATATGACCGCCATGTACGCCCGCGCCGACACCGATATCGATGACGTGATCCGCTTGGCGAATGGCATCTTCATCATGCTCAACGACCAACACCGTATTGCCCAAATCACGCAAGCGCGTTAGAGTTTTTAATAAGCGATCATTATCGCGCTGATGCAGACCGATTGATGGTTCATCAAGGACATACATCACGCCCATCAGACCCGCGCCAATTTGGCTGGCAAGACGAATACGTTGCGCTTCACCGCCTGATAAGGTTTCGGCAGAGCGGGCGAGTGATAGATAATCAAGACCGACACTGACAAGGAAGTTTAAGCGCTCGTTAATCTCTTTAAAGATTTTTTCCGCGACTTCGCCTTTATGACCGCCAATCTTTAGCGTTTTATAATAGTCAGCAGCATCACCGATAGACAGCTTAACGATTTGGGCGATGGTTTGATCATCAACGCGGACATTGCGTGATATCTCATTTAGTCGAGCACCATCACAGACGTTACAAGTGGTATCAGCTAAATATTTAGCCAGCTCGTCACGCACAAGATTGCTCTGCGTTTTGGCATAACGACGCTCTAGATAAGGTAGCACGCCTTCAAATGGTACGGTTTTATTGGTTTTACGACCGCGCTCATCAGTAAAGTTAAAGGTTAGCTTCTCTTTACCTGAGCCTTGCATAATCAGATCTTGCTGCTCTTTTGAAAGCGTTTGCCAAGGCGCGTCCATATCGATTTTGAAATGCTTGCAGACGGTAGAGAGCAGACCGAAGTAATAAGCATGACGCTTATCCCAACCGTTTATCGCACCTTGGTTCAGCGTTTTATCATGATGGGTAATAAGTTTTTCGGCAGAAAAGTATTGACGCTTACCAAGGCCATCACAGCTTGGGCAGGCACCATACGGATTGTTAAAGCTAAACATGCGTGGTTCAAGCTCGGATACCGCACGATCGCAGACGGGGCAGGAGTGCTTAGCTGACATCACTTGATTGTCGCTGCCATCTTCCTTTGGATTACCATCCATAAAGTGTAGGGTCACTAGCCCTTGACCAAGGCGTAACGCAGTCTCAAGACTCTCCGCCACACGGTTGCCCAAGTCATCACGGACTTTAAAGCGATCGACTACGACCTCGATAGTATGCTTTTTCTTTTTATCAAGCGTCGGTAGCTCGTCGGTATCGTAAACATCGCCATCGACGCGTACGCGCACAAAGCCTTGCCCAATCAATTGCTCAAGCAAAACCGTATGCTCACCTTTACGCTCACGAATGACGGGTGCCAAAATCATAATCTTCGTTTCATCTGGCAATGCCATAACTTGATCGACCATTTCAGTGACCGACTGCGCGACCATTGGCTCGCCATGCTCAGGGCAAAACGGCGTACCAATACGCGCATAAAGCAGACGCAGATAGTCATAAATCTCGGTAATCGTCCCGACCGTTGAGCGCGGGTTATGGTTGGTTGATTTTTGCTCAATAGCAATCGCTGGCGATAAGCCCTCGATACTATCGACATCTGGTTTTTCCATTTGCGAGAGGAACTGACGTGCATAAGCGGAAAGACTTTCAACATAACGGCGTTGCCCTTCAGCATAAAGCGTATCAAACGCCAATGAAGATTTACCAGAACCTGATAAACCGGTAATTACTACAAATTTATCGCGTGGAATGTCTAAATCGATATTTTTTAGATTGTGCGTACGTGCGCCGCGTATTGCAATATGGTCATGTGCCATCGGTGATAGGTTTCCTATTTGCTAAAATGGTATTCGAAATGAGTATATATAATGTTAAGAAAGACTGGTTATGTCACTGGCTAGATCATGGTTTTAAATGGGTTGTTGCTTTTGTACAATGAGCGTTTCTACAGAAATTCTGATTTTTATTAATATCTGATTTTTATCGGTCAATGTTGGTTGTTATTGCAATTTATTATTAGTAAACCTTGAAGGGTGCTTTCAAACCGTTGCTAGTCATTCAACTGGTATTTAACAGCTAGTGGTATTTAACAGCTAAATGGATGAATTACAAGTAATAGACTAGCCTGATAATAGTGAATTTATTGGCCAAATGACATGTTTCGATTGTCGTTGTTTTATATAAATAGTGGTCGCTATACAATGATTCTGTCAGGCGAGAATGTCAGCGACGTTTTACTTTATTGTCATGATAGGCGCATTATTCAAGGTGCGATGACGCATCAGATGCACTTGGTAACAAAATTGTCGAGTAAAATGAATGAAGTGATCTCATATAAGCAGCATAGCGAGGCAAGCCGCATAAACCTCTAACTAAAAAGACATGGACAAAAACTGGTAGGAAGGTAAAAGTCTCGGCAACCAAACGGTGAATGTTTTATACTGTGGGGCTTGCATTATAGGTTGGGCGAAGCAGTGCGTACTTTTTTAAGGGACATTTGCCATAGAGTAAATGGCTCTTGATATCTTTTGAGACGCACACTTGACCTATAAGGAGAGTGGCGCTATCTATTATAATAATGGCTAGCGCCCAGTTGTGACGTGATAAACCAGTGAGGCAAGTATGAATAGCGTAGAAAAACGGGCAATCCTCGGGGTCGGTGGCATTTTTGCCTTGCGCATGATTGGTCTGTTTATGATTGTGCCCGTCTTTTCTGTGTATGGTGATAATTATGCGCATGCGACGCCATTCTTGATCGGTTTGGCGGTCGGTATTTATGGGCTAGGGCAAGCTATCTTTCAGATACCGATGAGCCTTGCTGCGGATAAGTTTCCGCGTAAGCCAATTATCTTTTTGGGTCTGGTGCTATTTGCGCTCGGTGGTATCATTGCGGCAAATGCCACGGATATTTACGAAGTCATTATCGGGCGGGCGCTGGCAGGTAGTGGCGCGGTCTCTGCGGTATTGATGGCATTACTCGCTGATGTGACGCGAGAAGAGATGCGTACCAAAGCGATGGCGACGATGGGCTTGACCATTGCGACCTCTATCATGTTGGCTTTTGCTTTCGGCCCTCTATTGGTCGGCTCGCTTGGTATTTCCGGGCTGTTTTGGCTCACGGCAGGCTTTGCGGTGCTAGCGATGCTGCTGCTTTTCTTTGTACCGACACCGCTACGGGTGCTTAAGCATAATCTTGATAATAAATCGATTGGGCAGCAATTAGCGACAGTGCTAAAGATTGGCGATTTAAACCGTTTGCATATCGGTATTTTTGCCCTGCATTTAACGATGACCGCCATCTTTGTTATCTTGCCACATCAGCTGAGTGAGGTGATGGGTCTATCGGTACGCCAGCAGGGTTTGGTCTATTTGCCATTGCTATTTATTGGCTTTGCCGTTGCGATTCCATTCATTATCATCGCTGAAAAGAAACGCAAAATGCGTCAAGTATTCTTGGCGGCGATTGGCTTGATGACCGCAGCCCTCGCGATACTGGCATTAGGCAGTCAGGTCGGCATCGGTATCATTTTAGGATTGTTGCTTTATTTTATGGGCTTTAACTTGCTCGAGGCAACGATTCCGTCGTGGATATCGAAGCGTGCGCCAGTGGCTAATAAAGCAACCGCGATGGGACTCAATTCTTCTAGCCAGTTCTTTGGCGCTTTCGTCGGTGGGGCGATGGGTGGTCTATTATTGAGCCAGCCTAATCTGTTAGCATGGGGTATCCTTGCAGCAGTGATGGCAGTGGCGTTGATACTTATTATTCCCATCGCTGATCCGCCGTATTTATCAAGTACCACGGTGACTATTCCCAAGAATATTAATATCCAAGATTGGTCACGGCAAATGTTGGCAGTAGATGGCGTGGATGAACTGGTCGTCATGGCAAAAGAGCAAGTGGCGTATTTAAAACTAGATAAAACCCAGCTCACAGATTTGTCGAGACAAGAGCTGTCACATTTGGCACAAAGCCCGCTCGATATTTAACAGATCGCTTGTCGTTAGCCTCAAAACTTAATAGATCGCTGTTGTTTTGATACGCATTCTTTAAATACATATTGTTTAAATGAAAACGGCTTAAATCATCAGGGTGTTTGCCTAAAGTCGAATTCTGATCTCTGTTTAAGAGGAATTAATATGAGCAAATTTAATACGCTATCTAGTCAGGTGGTCGGCATCAATGCGAAGACCGCCACGCCGTCAGCCATTGTTCATCGCTCGATGGCTAAGATTGCGATTGGTATGGGTCTAGCTGTCACGCTATTGACGACAGGCTGCGCCACTCAAAATATTCAGGCGTATCAAAACACCACACCAACGCTCGATATGCATGAGTTTTTCTCCGGTCAAATCGATGGCTGGGGCATGTTTCAGGGTCGTAATGGCGAGGTCAAAAAACGCTTTTATGTCGATATTGATGCCACTCACGAAGGCGAAAATGTTATTGTTTTGGATGAGAAGTTTTCATGGGCAGATGGCACAAAGTCGCAGCGCATATGGCGATTGACCAAGCAAGCTGATGGTAGCTGGAGAGGCACGGCAGGCGATGTCATCGGTGCAGCAAAAGGTGAGGTCGCGGGTAATACACTGCATTGGCAGTATCTGTTAGAGTTGCCCGTCGACGACAAAACTTATAAAGTGAATTTCGATGATTGGATGTATTTAGTCAATAAAGACGTCATGCTCAATCGCTCGGTCATGAAAAAATTTGGTGTGGAGCTGGGTAGTGTCACTCTTAGTATGCATCGCAACAACAATGATTCTAGATAGTTAAATAACGGTTCGCAAAGGGGGGTATTGACCGAGAAGAATATTTTATTGCTATAAGTCAGCCAGATTTTAGCTTATAAATTATTCACGACAGGTGTTGTCGTATCTTGCCCACAGACTGCTAGATATTTTAAAAGAAAATAGTTAAAGTAAAACCATATTACTGATAGAATTAATTGTTTATATGAAAAACTCGATTAAAGCTCGTAATTAAATTATTCATAAGTAAAAGGACGGAACTATGCGCGGAGTTAATAAAGTTATCATCATTGGTAACCTTGGAGCAGACCCTGAGGCACGTCAATTTAGTAATGGCGGTAGCGTGACCAATATTTCGGTTGCGACATCAGAACAATGGACAGACAAGCAAAGTGGTGAAAAGAAAGAGGCCACCGAATGGCATCGTATTTCACTCTTTAATCGTTTAGGCGAAATCGCTGCGCAGTATCTACGTAAAGGCAGCAAAGTCTATATCGAAGGCAGCTTGCGTACGCGTAAATATCAAGATCCCAATGGTCAAGATCGTTATATTACTGAGATTCGTGCTGAGCAAATGCAAATGCTAGATGGTGCCACGGGTGGTCAAGACAATGGCGGCTTCAGTAATAATAACCAAGGTGGTCAAAATCAAGGCGGCTATGGCAACCAAGGCGGTCAGAATAATTTTGGTCAGCAAGCAAACAACCAGTCAGCACAGCAAGGTGGTTACAACCAAGCGGGCGCGGCAGCTTCGCAAGGCGGTAATCAGAATAGTTTTAATAACAACCAAAATACGCCTGCTCAGTCGAATCAGTTCAATAATCCAGCGCAAACACCTGCTCAATCAAAACCGACAGCAATGCCAGATGGCCCAGTTGATGATGATATCCCATTTTGAGGATGATAAGAGATACCTAAGACTTATTAGTCAGTAATATATTTTAAAACCTCGCTATTAGCGGGGTTTTTTTATGGGAAAAATAAAATAATAAAAAAAATGGCACAAGCCATTGTTTAAGTTATTTAATGATGGCTTTGTCGCTATTGTGATCGTTATATAGAGACAGAATATGAATGTTAAATACCGCAGAAATATAAAGACCTAATTTTTGTTTGCAAGATATATTCTTTTTATTTCTTATAATTGCAACATCAGCAACGCATAAAAATAGAGTTGTACACTATTATTCTGATGAATTTTTATATGAAATTTATTCAAATGACCATTTATATCTTATATCAACCGTTCGTTCTATTGAATTTCACTAATGCTAACGCTTTATTAAATGTGTTGATATAATCAAAAACATAAATAATCCAGTAAAGATTAATATTTAGATACTTTAAAAAAATAAATAGTTTGTAAGAAATATTCAAAAGCTCAAGGTAGGGCAGATTTATAGCCCAAAGTATCAAGTCTTATTTAGGTGGCACTGTATTATTATCGTGTTTGCTTAAGTATCAGCGTTAGGTTTATCAGATGAATAGTAGTGATGTGTTTCGAAAAAGTGATTTGGGTCGAGAAGAAATTAAGACGCAAAGTTTGGGCGTGTTGCCGCGAGAAGCGAGAACATTGCTGATCATGATTGATGGCAAAAAAACCTATCAACATTATTTAGATTCGCTTGATAACAGTAAGATGTTCGCTGAGTTTGGTGGGATAGCACCGTTGTTTGAGCTGCTGCAAGAATTCCAATGTATCGAGCTGATAGTAGGGGATAACGCCAGCGCTTCTAGCCAATCTTATGCGCCGCCTCAATCCGCTGAGCTACAAGTAGCGGCATCGCCACCTACGATGCCGTCTATAGCACCGCCCCCAACGCTGGCTAATGAAGACAACAAAGCATTGCAGCCTGAACCAATGCCATCGCAGAGTGATAATGCCGCTGAGTTTGACGCGACCTTTAATGATAAGTCAGACAAAACCGTACCGTTTGCTAGCTACTTTAAGCGCAAAGCCGCTGATGTGGATTTTGAGACCTTAAAGTCGGAACTAGCGACTTATATCGAAAAAAATGCACCGCCTGAGGATGCGTGGGGTTACCTGCTAAATCTGGAACAGTGTACCGATGCCTCGCAATTATTGGCTCTCACACAAAAGATTCAGCGCTCTACCAGTGGCAGCCTATCACGCGGTGTGGGCGAGTTTGCCAAAAAAATTAAATCTTAAATTTACCCCCTTTATCGCAGCGCTGCATTTGGCTGTCGCCTGTAAAAAAGTACCAATAACTTATCGGAGTGCCTTATGGAAGTCGCTGAGCTGTCAGAAAAAAACACGTTAAACATGTTGCATGGTGAGCATATTATCTTGCGTTTGACTTATATTAGTCGTTATAACAACGACAACCCTAATGGGGAAGTCACGCGTATCCTAGCGCAGGCGCAGCAGAATAATGAGCGTAATGGCATTACGGGCGCATTGGTCTTCAATCACAATTACTTTCTTCAAAGCATTGAAGGGGCAAGACCTGTCATCAACGAGCTACTACGCAAGCTTGTAAAAGACGAGCGACATGCTGCCTTACAGATTATCGAATGCCGCGAAGTCGAGCAGCGTCGCTGGAATAAATGGTCAATGAAATATCTTATACCAAGTGATGAGAATAAAGGGCTGGCGCTTAAGTTTTCGACGGGCACTCAATTTAATCCCTACCTTATGAGTACCAACCAAATCATGATGTTGATTGATACCTTGTCAGAGCTCCAAGAGCAAGAAGAAATAGACGCTTCTGCTAAAAAGAAATCATGGTTTGCTATTGGCTAATTGACGTTTATAAAAGCGCTAATATAAAAGTGCTACGTCCCCATTACACCGCCTAAGAGAACAGATATGACCTCACCAAATTCAGATGCACACATCTTAATGAGCATGACCTACGCCAGCCGTGCAAACCCAGACGTATCGGCGAAAGACTTTAATGAGATTTTGCAGCAAGCTCAAGCGAATAACGCTGCCAATGGCATCACGGGGATGCTGACATTTAATAAAGACTATTTTTTACAAACGGTCGAAGGGCCGAGAGCGCAGATCAATCGTTTATTATATGGTCTTATTGCTGATCAGCGTCATCACGATTTACAGGTCATTGAAACACGCGAGCTGAAGCATCGAGAATGGGCTAAGTGGTCAATGAACTATGCCTCTCCAACCGAAGCCAATGCCGCAATTTATCTAAAATACTCTACGACGATTGATTTCAATCCGTACTTATTAAGTGCCGAATCCGCTCGTGATTTGATGAGTGAGCTTAGCGCAGGACGCACCTAGGCAGTTTTGGTATTTTCTCGTTAACATCAAAATAATGAGCAGTATGAAATGATAAACATTCAAGGGTTAATTTTATATATAGTCATTCCACTATAAAAGTATTACTGCGTTAACCTCGTTTGAAGTATTAAATATACATCTACACTCGGTTGCCTTGTACTACTTTTAAACTGAATCAACTATAGCCTCCAAGAGGTTTTTATTTATTAGTGTTGTCAGGGTACTGTTTACGAGATTTTTCTTTAGCAGGTTTTGGCACACAATAGGATTATTGTCGATCTTCTGTCTAATGCTATAGAAGATACATCATTGACTTAAGTTTGTTATTAATTATTTCTTATTATAGAGACGATTAATTTACTATTGTTATAACTACTGTTTTTGTTTATATTGTCTGTACTCATTAATGCCACGGCTAATACTGTTTTAATAAGTAAGAAACGGAATTGACTATTAAGTTTCGTATCATTACTTATTTATGAACTAGCAATCTTTAGTGCTTAGTAGATAAAATTATATTTATTAATTTTATATCCCTTATCTTAAAGTTGAGTTTATTATGAATAAGAATACCACCATTGATTTAGACAGCTTAAACGTAGATGAGCTACGTGCCATCACCGAAAATGCCCAGCAGCTGATTGCCAAAAAGCAACATCAGCGTTTATATGATGCTTATATGCAGTTTGAAAAAATCGCTGAAGAGAGTAATAGTACTATCGAAGAGATTTTAAAAGCTGGTGAGACGTTAGAGAAAAAACGTAGCATCAAATATCGCAACACCGATAATAATGAAGAGACTTGGACGGGCCGTGGTCGTAAGCCGACGTGGTTGGTTGACGCGCTAGCAGCAGGTCGTAAGCTTGAAGATTTTGCTATTTAGCCATTTTAAGACCACTAAATGTATCCATGTGCTAATTGATGACACGCATTAGGTGCAAGAAAGGCAAGTAACAGTGCTACCAGTAGACTGAACGAGCCTGATGACATACCTGATTTGTAGTGGATTTAACTATATAGCAATATGTCTTCTACGCTGTTTTTATGACGTCGTTATAGCGATTGAGCTAACAGCACATCAGTAGACAGAAGCCAGTATCTTTGTTGCCAGTAATTTGGTAAAAAGATACTGGCTTTTTTTCTGTCATCTGTATGCTATTGTTTGTTATGATAATGACGTTTTTATCTTATATAAGAGTTATGTAACCGTGGCCCAAGTCTCTGCGTCGTCTCATAAGCGTCCCCGTAAGTTGTGGTGGCTATTTGGGTTTATATTATTTGCGCTATTTGCATTATTGCAAATGCCTGCGTCGTGGCTACTTGAAAAATATGCACCCAATAGCCCTTATGTGCAGCACGTGTCGGGCAACTTATGGCAAGGCTCAGCGATTTGGCAATTGCCGTTGTCAGCAACGCCGTTGACTGGTGCGGCGAATTGGTCGTGGCAGCCTTGGCAACTATTCTTGGGTAAGTTGAGTGCGGACGTCGATATCACGACAGAGCAGACCAGATTGAACGGTCAAATAAAACTGGGTACCAGCTCATGGCAGATTGATGATATGAGCGGTAAGATTGCAGCGGAAACCTTGACCAGTGTGGTCGATTGGCAGCTGCCCAAGACGCCGATTCAAGTCAATGCGGTGTCTCTAAAACGCCAGACTGGCTCGGATAATGACTCCAATAAAAAGTCCTATGGTTTCAGTGAGGCGGATGGTCAGTTGACGTGGGTCGGTGGTGAAGTGGGCTATCTTAGTGGCGGTAAGGTTTTTTATATCACCATGCCAGCAATGCGTGCCGAGCTGAGTACGGAACAAAAAAATGATAAAAACCTGCTGCACGTTAATTTGTTGAACAATCAAGATAAGCGTTTAGGGGATCTGTATGTCGATGGCGATAATATGCTAGACGTCAGCTTGACCCAGCGTTTGTTGGAGAATATGCCTGAGTATAAAGGACAAGCTCCGCAAGATACCCCTGTCGTCAGTGTGCGCCAGCCCTTGTTAGCTGGTTTGGGGACGCGCTAAATGTCTACTGTTACCGCTAATTTAAAACCTATTATTAATATTCTGAATCGCTGCGCTGGTTGGCTGTTATTATTGGCGATTGCTTGGCTGTGCTGGACGGCGGCACGGCTATTGTGGTTGTTGCTAGCTGCGCCTTTGGCACCAGCATTGCCGCTTGCTCCTTTACAAAGCGCGAATATATCCGGCGATGATTACAGTGGTTTGTTTGCTATTTTTGCCGATCCCGCTCCTATCGCGGCGGCGGTACAGCCACCCCCTAATATTGGCTTGAAAGGGGTTCTGCTCGCGATACCAGAGAGCATGTCGTCAGCCCTGTTAGATGTCAATGGTGAGGTCAAAAACTATCGCATTGGTGACAGTCTAAAGGACAGTGACTATACTCTGATCGCCGTCGATTGGAATGCCGTCATCATTGCTGATGCCAGTGATCAGCAAACCGTCATTAGAATGGTAGAGTCCATGCCACTCGACCAAAGCGATATGCTAGCAGGCGCCGTCAGCAATCAGCGTTTGCCAAACACTAATGCCTTGCCGAGCGCCTCAATCTCAGCACCAGATAATACTGAATCCACAGCAGAGACGACTCCTGAGAGTAGCCCGCAATCCGCTATTGATGAAGCCATCACGGCACTACAAGAAAACCCAGCCAGTTATCTGAGCAGGATGGGCGTTATGGCCTCAGGCGAAAACTATCAGGTGACAGCGGCGATGCCCTCAAAACTACGCAACCGCCTAGGACTGGAGCCGGGTGATCAGGTGCTGACGGTCAATGGTCAAAGTGTGGGTAATAACCCGAGCCAAGATGCTGGTATCCTACAACAAGTCCAGCAAGCGGGCGAAGCACAAATAGAGGTAAAGCGCGGCGATCAAGTGATTACGATTCGCCAGCAATTTTAGACAAATGATTTTAAGTAAACCGTTCGTCATTAAAACGGCTTTAAGTAATTAATAACTATCTGGTTGGGGCTATGCTAGCAACGCACCAGCCGACAATACTCAGTCATACTAAATTCAGTACATACTAAGCGACATCACTGTAGGTAATTATCAATATGGTAAGTTCTCATAAATTTTCAGTTACGCTTTTGCACTATACCTTACAGCGCTTGATGCGCCTATGTCGTCCTCTTTGCTTAGCCGTGCCGCTATGGGCAGCCAGTACAGGTCTCGTTAATGCTGAGAGCTGGAAAGTCAACTTACAAGATGCCGATATCAAAGCCTTTATTAATGAAGTGGCGACCATCACCGATCAAAACTTTGTGCTTGATCCACGTATCAATGGCAATGTGACGGTCATCTCCAATAAAGCCTTATCCCGTGATGAGATTTATCAGCTGTTTTTGAGCGTGATGCAAGTCAATGGTATCGCTGCGATTGATTCTGGAACGACGGTTAAGCTGGTACCGGATAATGTCGCCAAGCAGTCTGGAGTCGCCGTCGATTTACGTGGTGATAGCGTCGGTGAGGCGCTAGCAACGCGCGTCATCTATTTAACCAATACTCAAGCGGCAGAGGTGCTGGGAGTCATACGACCGCTCATGCCGCAGTCGGCCCATGCTGCTGCTGTGCCGGGTGTTAATGCCTTGGTATTGTCGGATCGCGCGGATAGCTTAAACCAATTAACCGCGCTCATCCGCGATTTGGACAGCAACGTTAATGACAGCTTGCAAGTCATACCGCTACGTCATGTCGATGCCGAGCGTATGATGGAGTTGATCAGTGCTTTGGTGGCGAGTGCCGGTAGTGGGCAAGCACAAGGCGGCAATAATCAGCTCAAAGTCATTGCTGATACGTCCAGTGATCGGCTGCTGGTCAAAGGCAGTCCTGAGATGATTGCCAAGGTCCAAGAAATGGTCAATCAGCTGGATACCACGCCTACCAGACGTCTGAGTGGTTTGCGCGTTTTTCGATTGAAGTATGCCAGCGCTGGTCATATTGCCGATATGCTGCGTGGCTTACTGGCCAATCAATCCATCAATAGCGCTGGCGCGACCTCGACGTTAGAGTCGGCATCTTTGAATGATGCAAGTAGCACCGGCTCATCATTAAATAATAGCGCCAATGATATTCTTGGCAACAGCAGCATTGGTAATAATGCAGCAGCCTCTACCTCGAGTGCTAGCACTGGTGGCACGAGTAAAGGTGGTACTGGGGTTGGTGGTCGACCTTTCAGTATCATCGCTGACGAAACCCAAAATGCGGTCATCGTGAATGCAGCGCCCGAGCTGATGTTTGAGATAGAAGATGCCGTCAATCAGCTAGACAGTCGCCGCGCGCAGGTGCTCATTCAAGCTGCTATCGTCGAAGTATCGGGCGATGATGCCACCCAACTGGGGGTGCAGTGGGCACTCGGTAACGCCAACAGCGGCTACGGGGTTGTCAACTTTAATAACGTTGGTGCTAGTGCAGCGTCGCTTGCGGCAGCTGCTTTGTCAGGGGGCGGTGCTGCTAGTATTAGCGCGGCTGCAGGCTCAATTGCTGGTGCGTTGATTGGAATTGGCGATAGCAGTAAGGACAGTCAAGGCAATACCCAGTTTTATGGCGCTATCTTGCAAGCGCTTGATTCGTCTACCAGTGCTAATCTGCTGTCTATGCCATCGATTTTGACACTAGACAATGAAAAAGCCAGTATTTTAGTCGGTCAAAACGTGCCCTTTGTTACCGGCTCTTACACCACCAGTGGCAACTCCTCAACCAATCCATTTCAGACTATCGACCGCCAAGATATTGGTATTAATCTGAACGTCATTCCACACATTGGTGACAATGGCACGGTGCGTTTAGAGGTGTCGCAGGAAGTGTCTTCAGTCGTGCCCGGTAGCACGGGAAATGCCAGTGGTTTGATTACCAATAAGAGCCTTATTAATACCACTATTTTAGCAGACGACCAACAGACCATCGCTCTGGGCGGTTTGATGCGGGATAACACCACCACACGTCAACAAAAAGTGCCGGGCTTGGGCAATGTGCCGGTTATCGGTCGCCTGTTTCGCTCGGACAATGACAACACGCAAAAAAGCAACTTAATCATCTTCTTACAGCCGACTATTCTACGCGATGGCGGTGCAGTGGCGAGTGTGACCGAGCGTAAATATAACCAAATGCGCGTCTTACAGCTGGTCATCGACAAGAATGGAACGATTAAGCAATTGCCATTGAGTGGTACGGAAGGCTGGAATGGGGATGTCAGTGCAGATTACGAGCTGATGCCACTGAATCCGCTCGTACCTAAGCGCGATCAAACGCCAAAAGCTACCTCGCAAGGATTTACTAAAGTAGAGAGTCCTAACAGCGGTATCACGACTTATCCTCTCAAGCGTTAAACGCTAACTCACGCATATTATCCTTTGGTACGGTGTCATCAAAAACATGACACCGTACATTAGCTTGCGTATTCATAACACAGATAAACACAGCCACTACGATATCCCAGTATACTAGGGGACTTAAATATACCGTAGTAAAAAATATTCAAAGGCAATTTAGCAAATATACAAGCAACAGAGGGGCGGACATAATGGCACAGCGTATAAACAAAAAAAGATGGCTTATGTTGGGCGCTGTTGCTACTGCTTTATTATTGATACCGCGACGTAGTAGTCAACGAGCAGACAGTAGCCTACAGAACGACACTAAGAATAAGACGAATAACAATTCAAATGCTAAAGATTAACTGCTCTCACTATTTATTTTATAATAAATATTTTCGTTAAAAAATCACTAATAATAATAAAATTTGGAATTTGTTAATGACTGCTCTTGATTCATCGTATATCGCTCCTCATTGTTCGTCTGCTGCTTTGCCACTGATTGACACGCATACACATTTTGACGCGCCAGTATTTGATAGCGATAGAGCGGTACAAGTAAAAAAAGCCTGTGAGCAAGGCGTGCGCCACCTTATGCTGGTGGGTTATTTATATGAGCATTTTGAACGTCTGTATGATATTAAACGCCTGATTAACGAGCAAGTTCAGGTCAATGAGAACAGTCAGGCAATTGCGACGCCAGCAGTTGCAACGGAGGCTGGCAATCAAAACCACTCGTCTCCTGAGGCTCATATCGCTCTAGGTCTACACCCTTTTTATATCACGCAGCATACAGAAGCTCATCTACAGAGTATGGCAAAGATGCTGACTGAGCAGTGCCCATTGGCAATCGGTGAGATTGGTTTGGATACTTTTACCGACGAGATGAAGCAACCGCATATGCTGGCCAAACAAGAGCAGTTTTTTAAGGCGCAACTGGATATGGCAGTGGCGCATCAGCTACCCGTCATGCTGCATATTCGTAAAGCCCATGCTGAAGCCTTAGCGATATTAAAAGCGCACGATTATGATGCGCACAAGTTGGGCGGTGTCGCTCACAGTTTTAGTGGTGGTGAGCAAGAGGCAAAGGCCTTTGTAAAACTCGGCTTTAAGCTCGGGGTCACTGGACAAGTCACCAATCCGAATGCCAAAAAACTGCGTCGGGCGATTCAAGCAGCAGTTGATACTTATGGTCTTGAATGTTTGGTGATTGAGACGGATTGTCCGGATATGACTCCCATCATGTGCCAGCACTCAGATAGCAATCCGTCAACCAATAATCAGTCAGCGCTTGGACAAAGTCCTGATAATGAATGGGGTGATGCGCCCGATCATAATAGGAATGTTCCTGCCAATTTGCCATGGGTGCTGCTCAGTCTCAGTGAGTTACTTGATGTGCCACCAGCTCTTCTTGCTGAGCAACTATGGCAAAATAGTTGCGATGCCTTGCGCACGCAATGGCTGTATCCTAGGCAGTCATAAAAGCTACTGTTGTTCAAAGTAAAATGATATCGCCAAAAGTAAAATAGTACAGAATAAAATAAGAGCAACATAAGTTATCGTTGATTATATACCCCTCAAAAGAGCGTTTAATCTGTTATGAGTGAAGCAAAATTATTTGACCAGTCGTTTGTAGAGCCTAATGCCGTTGAGCATTCTGTCGCTCATGACGATAGTGGTAGCGCAAGTGAGCAATACGAGCGACGTTTCCAAGGGACAAAAATTCTCTACGGCGGCTCAGCCGTTGATACTTTTGCGGCAGCGCATGTGTATGTGATTGGTATCGGAGGTGTTGGCTCTTGGGCAGCTGAAGCGCTGGCTCGTACTGCGGTTGGTACTATTACGTTGATTGATTTAGACGTATTGGTGGCTTCTAATGTCAATCGGCAATTGCCAGCGCTGGACAGCACCTTTGGTCAAAGCAAAATTGCAGCGATGGCGCAGCGCATTGCTGAGATTAACCCCAAGGTCACGGTCAATTTAATTGATGATTTTCTCACCACTGATAATGTCACTGCACTGCTGCCGAGCCGTGACGAAGCCAAGGCTGCCATTGCTCAAGGTCATCCTATTGCCGTGCTAGATTGTGTCGATGATATGAATGCCAAACTTGCTATTGCCCTGCATTGCCGTTTTAATAAACTAAAATTGGTTTGCGCAGGCGGTGCGGGTGGTAAGATAGACCCAAGCAAAATTACGGTGAGTGACTTGCGTGATAGCTATCAAGATCCATTACTCGCCAAGCTCCGCAATAAGCTGCGTCATGAAAAAGGCATTAACAGCGCTTTAAAAGAAAAATTTGGAATCAAATGCGTTTATTCCACAGAACCACCACGCGTCGATAAAAGCTGTCAAACGGGCGGTTTACACTGTGGCGGTTACGGTTCAGCGGTCGTAGTGACATCGGTTGTGGCTATGCTGATGGTGAGCGAAGCGTTACAATTATTGATAAAGCAGACAGGCGTCTGATTTTAATGAATGGAGTCCACTTTGACGATACCTAACTCACCTAAGCGCCGCTACCCAGTCGCCGCAGATGAAGTAGAGCGCATTAATAAGCTCAAAAAACATCAGGTGCTCAACAACAATGATGAGCCTGCCTTTGCGCGTCTGACTGAACTTGCCAAGTTGTTTTTTGATATGCCGGTCGTCACCATTACCTTTATGGATGAAGAAACCCAGTATCTAAAATCTGTGCACGGGCTTGGCGGGGTATGTACGACGACGCGCCAAGTGGCTATTTGCAACTATACCGTGCTGTCTGACGAGGTATTTGTGGTTGCGGATTTGACAAAAGACAGCCGCTTTAGTCAAAATCCATTGGTGACAGAATCTCCGTACCTGCGCTTTTATGCCGGGGCGCCCATTATCATGTATGAAGACAATAAGACGTACCGTTTAGGCTCTTTTTGTCTGATGGATATGAAACCCCATGATGATTTTGACAATAAGCAAGCGCAATTATTGGCGCAGTTCGCGATGATGGCAGCCGATGCGCTACAACTACAAGACAAACAACGGGTCGCCAAACATGCCAACGAGATGAAGTCGGACTTTTTGGCCAATATGAGCCATGAAATACGCACACCGATGAATGGTATTATCGGCATGGTAGAGATGCTTAGCGAGACTGATCTTAGTCACGAACAACAAGAGTATGTGGACAATATCAAAGTCTCCAATGAGCATTTGCTAGCGATTATCAACGGTATCTTGGACTTATCGAAAGTTGAGTCTGGTAAAATGACCATTGATACCATTCCGATGAATCTGTCCACCTTATGCAATGAAGTAGTCAGTCTTTTTGCGATCAAAGCTCGCCAGCGCGGCTTGATTTTAGATTACCATTATACTGAGTCGTTATCACCTTATGTGCAAGGCGATCCGGTACGTCTTAAACAAATCATGGTCAACCTTGTCAATAATGCCATCAAGTTCACCCGTGAAGGTGGGCGAGTCAGTATCGATGTCAAGCACGTGCCCAATTGCCATTGTATCGATGACAATGCTGAAAAACATGAAAGCAATGGCGGGTTTGCTGATGGTATTATTGGTGAAGAGAATATTACTAAAGAGAACATTACCAAAGAGAGTATTGCTTACGAAAACATGACTCTATGTATTGAGGTCACCGATACGGGTGTCGGTATTAAGCCTGAATCATTGGACGCGATATTCGATGCCTATGATCAAGCCAATAAATCAACCCATCGTCTTTATGGTGGTACGGGTCTGGGGCTGTCTGTATGTAAGTCTCTGGTGGATTTAATGGGTGGGCGCATCGACGTCGATAGTGTGGTCGGTGAGGGTACAACCTTCACAGTATTGTTGCCGCTCGCTACTATCGATGAGGAACAGTATGAAAATTGGCAAGTTGCCAACGACTTTACCATGACCGCCCCGAGTCAGGAGCGTTCTGGTCACATACTGTTGGTTGAAGACGATAGTGTCAATGCGACAATTGCCAAAAAAGCCTTGAGTAATAGCGGCCATACGGTAACCCACGTCACCGATGGACAGCAAGCGATTGAGGCTTTTGCTTTGTACCCTGAGCGTTATGATCTCATTTTGATGGATCATCATATGCCGATTATGGATGGCGTACAGGCGACCATTAAGTTGCATGAGCTGTATGACCCTCAAGTATTGCCACCCATTATCGCCTTGACTGCCAATGCGATGGATGGCGAGCGCGAAAAATACCTTGATGTGGGCATGCAGGACTATTGCACCAAGCCTTTTAAGCAAGAACAGTTAAATGCCTTGGTGCAATATTGGCTAATGCATAAGCAATCGTCAGCTGATTGAGTGAATAAGACAGACGTAAGGGTTGTGAATTTCCCTCGCTAGACTTGCCATCGGCTACATAGGCTTTTTCTTTCTATATCGACAGTTAAAGCAACTTGACTCATTTATCCTAAATTTTTTACGATATAGTCAAAATATCCTAAAAACGCGACGCTATTGCTCATATCAATTTTTTGTGGCCACCGCCCGTGCCACATTTGAATGTTTAACAGACCCTAATAAAAAAGCTTAACCATTTAATAATGGTTAAGCTTTTTTTATGTATTACTCAAGCAATTTGAACGATTAGCTCACGCGGGTTTGGTAGTCACCAGTACGGGTATCTACACGCACGACTTCACCTTGCTGGACGAATAGTGGTACACGTACCACCGCACCCGTCTCTAACGTGGCAGGTTTGCCACCGCCACCTGAAGTATCGCCGCGTACGCCGGGATCGGTTTCGGTAATTTGCAACTCAACGAAGTTAGGCGGGGTGATTGATAACGGCACGCCATTGAATAAGGTAATGGTACAAAGCGCATTGCTGTTCTCTTTGAGCCATTTTTGCGCGTCGCCAATGGCTGTTTTGTCCGCTTGTAGCTGCTCAAAGCTTTCTGGATGCATAAAGTGCCAAAACTCCCCATCGTTATACAGATAGTTCATTTCGGTATCTATAACATCTGCCGCCTCTAAGCTATCACCTGACTTAAACGTTTGCTCTAGCGTTCTGCCACTGCGTAGATTGCGCAATTTCACGCGGTTAAACGCTTGTCCTTTACCAGGTTTGACGAACTCATTTTCGAGAATGGCACAGGGATTGCCATCGAGCATGACTTTGAGACCGGCTTTAAATTCATTGGTAGAAAAACTTGCCACAAGAAACTCCTAAGGGTTACGAATATATGATCGGTATTTGGGTGTGGAGCTGACTGTGCTAAGCGCTGTCGTCATACCAAGTATTGATGGCTGACGGGTATGCTTTGATAGGGTACTCACTAAGGGCGTATAATGACGCCTTTTAGGCACAGGTACTAGGTTGTCATGATAAACCATTTAATCACACAAAAAAACTGGCAAACGCAATTATCCGAAGGCATTACTAGCATCGATGAATTGCTTAGTATCCTAAAGCTTGAATCGCGACGCGCAGAGGTTTATGTGCCTGAGCATTTCGAGCTACGCGTGCCACGTGCTTTTGTCGCAAAAATGACCGTCGGCGATAGCGATGATCCCTTATTAAAGCAAGTGCTACCCGACCGACAAGAGCAAATCGCAGTGACTGGCTATGTGGCAGATCCTTTAGCGGAAAATGCTCATAACCCAACCAAAGGCTTATTGCATAAATACCAATCCAGAGTGCTGCTGACGATTACGGGTGCTTGTGCGATTCACTGTCGTTACTGCTTTCGCCAGCATTTTGACTACAGTGCCAATATGCCCACTGCCGATGCCAAACAAAGCATCATCGATTATATTACCGCCCATCCCGACATTAATGAGGTGATTTTAAGTGGCGGCGATCCTTTAAACGTGACCAACAGACGACTGTTTGCTTGGCTTGATACTTTAGAGGCCATTCCGCAATTGACCACCATTCGGCTGCATACTCGGTTGCCAATTGTGATTCCAGCGCGTTTAGATGCGCCATTATTAGAGCGGCTAGCACAAGGTCGCTGTCATATCGTCATGGTCATTCACTGTAACCATGCCAATGAAATCGATACGCTCACAGCAGAATATTTGCAGCGGGCGCGGGCGGCTGGCGTGACGCTATTGAATCAAGCTGTGCTTTTAAAAGGTATCAATGACAGCGTGGCTGCTCAAACTGCCTTAAGTCAACGTTTATTCTCTGCTGGGGTATTGCCTTATTATCTACACGTATTGGATAAAGTAGCAGGCGCGGCACATTTTGATAGCGACGAGCGGTCAGCAATAGCGCTTTACTGGTCACTATTGGCAGCATTACCCGGCTATCTAGTACCTAAGCTGGTTAGAGAGTTGCCAGATAGACCGTTTAAGGTGCCGATTGACATTTACAATGAAGTCTAAAAGTTGCATTATGATAAAGTAGCGCTATTAGCAGACAAATAATGACTAATAAGTGCGTAAGCAGCCGTTATTATATCCAATCGATAGCTAAAGCTTACCTACCTGCTTGCTACTAACTTGTACAGCCGTTACTGTGCAATGACTAAGGATAGTAATGATAACTTTATCAGTTTTTCAACAGCAGTTGGCGTCGATTGCAGCGTTACCCGCAGCATATGGTAAATCGACCGACGGCCAAGAGCAGCACCTACGCAACTGGGTAGCGCTGATGCCATCGCAAACAGAAGCGCAGCAAACGGAGCAATTGGAAAAAGTACTCATGGAATTGAGGGTGGCTGATGTAGATGATCAGCAACGCTTTACCTTAATCACTATCGTCCTTGAAGCGGCTGATCGGCTGATCGCCGCTTTACGTCAGTATTATATTTATGAAGCAGGAGCGCTAAGTGACGCGCAGTTGGCTCATGTTGCTCAAGTAAAATCCTTATACTATCTCATTGTTTTAACTTATGACGGGGTGATACGCCGCGAAATAGCATTGCTAGATCAGCAAAAACCCCCAGCAAGTAGTGGCTGGCAGCGCCACTTCACGGGCGAAAAGTCTTCTCCCGTTAGGTTAGCTATTGCCATTTACCAGACGCTACTCATGTACCAAAAGCTATTGATTGAAGACGCGCTTTGTTATCAAAAGCCACCGTCGTATGTATGGGCTGCAATCAATCGATTGTATTATCTTGCCCATCAGCGCCATGCTGCTACCCTTGACCTGAGCAGTCATGTCGTCACCAATCGTGCAGACACTATACATCGCTTGTACTGTCAAATATGTCTGCACAGTTTACTCAATGTGCGTGGCATGCGCCGGCCTAATATGCTGCTGGTTCAGCGCTCGCTACCTGAGTGGGCTGAGCCAATCGTTGCGACCATAGAGCCGCAAACTGAGACGCGGGTCTTCGTTAACTTGCATAGTGACAGTCCACCTACTTATTTGACCGCGCATTCTGATATCAATCCTTACGAAAACCAGTACGACTGTCTCTTTATTGAGCTAGCACCAGTGGTCACCTATCTAAAAGCACGCCGGCAAGCGTTAATGAATGAGGGTAGCGCAGGCGTTGAGTGTTGTTTGCTCGATAGGATGGCCATGGCGCTAACCTATCGTTATATTCAGCCGCAATTGACCGTACCGACCAAGTATAGTCCTAAGCAAAACGCCACAATGGTGACCGGATTTAATGACATTCACTATCATGCTAGCCATGCGCAAGGTCTAATAAGTTTGATTGGCACTAAAGAGCTGCCGGATGCGCAGCGACCTCGCTATGATACCGTGCCAAAAAAACAAACGACCAATGGCTTATTATCCGTTGAGACTTTCGACAGTAAGGACGCCCTGTCGCATTTTCGCACGCTGCGCTTGATTATCAATCCTGAAGATATATCTGCTGTTACCGAAGACAAGGTTGTAACCCCAAGCACCGCCACGATAACGACAATGAGCAAAGTCGGTAGCGAAGCGAGTAGTATGGTAGCAGTGATGGACAGCAATACTACTAATGCTGATATTCATCCTAGCAATACCGCACCGCCACCGTTGCAAATGATGAGTCTCTTTTTATTATGCCGTTCTGAGACGAAGACCGCAGCTGATTGGTCGATGGGAGTGGTGCGTTGGCTCAATCTTGATACGCGAAACCCAGAAGTAGAATGGCAAGTGCTCGGTCACAAGCTCATCTCTTGTGGGCTGCGCCTAGAGGACAGAGGCTCACGCAGTCAGCATTTTGTACCAGCTTTTATGATTGCTGGTGATGATCAGCTACAGACGACTTGTAGCTTAGTCGTGCCGATCTCTCATTTTCAAACCAGTGATAGAGTGATAATGCGCCTAAATAATAAACAGAAATCCTTACGCTTATTAAATCCTTTACTGGTTACCGATGAGTTTAGCCAATATGAAGTAGTACAATTGTAATCTGCTCAATTAGGGCGTGTCCTAAATATCAGCATGGATATAAGTGTAGATGGTTACATGGCGAAGGTGCAGGTGTAACCACTTTATCTGACGGTATGAGTAATAAGTTAAGCTGCAGTCGGTCAAATTATTGTCTATAATGACGGATACCATGACTTAAGTTTGATAGATAAGATATGTCTACTAAGCCAGTCAGCCTAGACATATCAATAAACCAGTATTGTCAGTACCGCCCGAACCGAACCCGAATAGTGCTTATCTATTTGCCGCGCTATCTAAATATTGATAAAAGGGCGAGGTATCGAAGTTAAGCGATAAAAATAAATACGATCATAAGATTCAAAAGGCCTCCTATGCGTACTCAGTCCGTCTTAAATCTATTAGTTATCGATGACGATCAGCTCTATGCTGAGCGCCTAGTGGATTTGCTAGATTCTTATTATGACAGCGTCAACCTAGGCTTTTTGGATGACAAGGAAGAACTGCTCAAATCGCTACGCCAGCCGTGGGATGTCTTAGTCTTTGGGCAAGCCTATGATATGGGCTTTACCGACGTTGTGGGTATCGTACAAGAGCAAAGCATTGACTTGCCGATGATATGCTTGATGAGTGCGGAGATGGCTGCGACTGCCCATAACGAGGAAGGTTTGCCTGCGGTCATGAATAGCACGATGGTTAAGGCGCTTAGGGCAGACCAAGAGACAGCGGTAGTGATGGCCATCTGTTTACAGCATGGTAATTTGCGGAGTCGTCATCAGCTTAAAGCCTTGCGTCACGTGTTATCTGAGGCAGAGCAGCGCGCTAATATCTTGATTAAAAACTCTAAAAGTGCGGTTGCCTACCTTGATCAAGGGATTCATATCTTTGCCAATGACCCTTATCTTCAGCTATTCGGTTTTGACTCAATGAACGATATCATTGGCGTACCGGTTATTGACTTGATCGCAGGCGGTGATAACATCAAAGCCTTTAAGCAGTTTTTGCGGCAGTTTGATAAAGGGAGCCGTGACGAAGTCGAGTTCAAGTTTGAGAGTCTGCGTACGGATGGCAGTACCTTTGAGGCAAAATTACAGCTGGCAGCAGCTACCTTGGATAGTGAGCCGGTTACCCAGATTATTATTCAACAAAATAACAGTAATAGTGCTGAGGTTGCTAAGCGCTTGGCAGAAGCTGAGCGTAAGGACAGCTTGACAGGCATCAATAACCGTCGTGGTTTTGAAGAGCAGTTGGCGATATTACACCAGCAAGCGTTGGCTGGTACTCTGACTGCTGGGCTGTTGTATGTTCAGCTCGATAACATTGGTAAGATCAGAAGTAGCTTGGGTTTGCAAGGTGTCGATACGACAGTCAGACAGGTCGCTTATGCTTTAGATGAGCTGGTGCCAGAAGGCTATGTGAGCCGCTTTAGTGACACAGCATTTACGATACTAGTAGAAAACCAGACCACCGACGATCTCGAAAAGCTTGCGGAGCATATTGGCCTACGGATTAGTGGCATGCTTATTGAAGTCGATAAGCGCACGACCAGCACGACGGCGAGTATTGGTATTGTCAAAATCGAAAGAAATACTGCTGAGCCTAAAATAGTACTCGAGCGAGCGATGGATGCCATCGCCCAGATTATGACCGAGACCTCCAATAACGGTGGTACTTATCATCTATATGATCCAAGCGAACATGCCAATAGTGATGACCATGCGCTGGCGGAGTCTTTAGTCGATGCCATTGCCAATAATCGCTTTGAGCTATCATTCCAAGCGATATATGACATCAATCATGATCGTAGTGACTTTTTTGAAGTCTATCTGCGTTTGCCATTGGCAGATGCTGACAATACAGTATTGACCCCTGATCAATTTATGGCGGTTGCAAAGACGCATCAACTATTAGAAAAAATAGATCGCTGGGTGCTGATCAATGCCTGCAAAAAAATAAACGATGTACGTAAAACCCATCCTGAGGCGCGACTACTGGTACAATTGACCAGTGCTTCGCTGGTGGATAAAAAGCTGCCCAATGTCGCCAGTCAGCTGATTAATGCGGTTGGCGGTGCGGCAGGAGTGTTAACGCTACAGTTCAACGAAAAAGATATTGCCGATCATTTAACAGTCGCCAAATCTCAGTTTGAGGCCCTTAATAAAGTGAGCTGTCAGCTTGGCGTCAATAACTTCGGCTCATCTACTAAGTCTATTGAGATTGCCAGCTTTGTGCAGCCAGATGTGGTGCGTTTGGCCCGCAGTTATGTACAAGATATCGACTCTGCAGATAATTTAGAAGCCGTTAAATCACTAATCGTACGTACCAATGCGGTTAATATTGATGTGTTGATGCCTTACATTGAAGAGGCGGCAACCATGTCTGTCGCTTGGAGTGTGGGTGCGCGTTACCTGCAAGGGTATTATTTGGAAGAGCCAAGCAGTACAATGAAAGTTGCTAGTGGCACATAAGAGAACCTAGGGCGTGTCCTCAATTCAAGCGCTTGTATCTAACTGGGCTAAAAATGACTAAATTTTGCCAAATATCGTCAAATAGCTGAATAATATTCCGATATTATTTGCGCTATTTTTCTCATTTGACGGCAATTTATCTCATTTTTACGACCATTTTTAAAATGAGGACACGCCCTAATCTCATGTGTGATTATAAAGTTATAATCCTAGACGTTTCTTAAGCGTGATTTATTGGTTTAGCTGCCGATAAATTGCGCTCTATTTTTAAACAGCTATCTATGTGTGCCGCCTGATGTTGCTTTCTACATGGTTTTTCAATGCACTATGCCTGTTGTCTCACATAGCTGGCGCTCCTCAACTAAAGATTGCCAAAAATGTCTATCATCAATACATCAATATTGAGCGGTATTTTTTCCGCTGTTCTGCTACTCACCGCCTGCGGGGAAAGTATCCCACCTGATCATCGCGCGCCTGTCACGCTGCCAATATATACTGAAGGTGATGCCGATAATGGTGCTCTAATTTATCAAGACGCTTGTGGCCAATGCCATCAGAGGAATGCTGGACTCAATAAAAAAGGCCCGCAGTTGATGAATATATATGGCGCGCCCGCTGCAGAGTTAGCAGATTATACCTATAGTGACGGGCTAAAAAACTCAGGTTGGGTATGGGATGCAGCAACGCTCGACCCTTATATTGCAGATGCGGAAAAAGCCATACCAAACTCAAAGATGCTATCAGACCCGATGCCAGATGCACAAGAGCGTGCGGATGTGATTGCTTATCTGTCAACGCTGCGCGCCGCCGCGCCGATAGTTGCAGATGAGTCAAAGTAATCTCTGATTTATACTTACTATTCAAAAAACGAGCCAATAATTGACTATGACCCACGCAGCCATCAATAGTGCCATTACAACACCACGTCAAGCAGCAGCAGAGGTGACTGATAAGCCGACCTTTAGCACTGCCGACTATCGTCGCAATCAGCAAAAAATTGCCCAGCTTATGGCGCAATTAAATCAAATTGTGTTAGATAAGCCGCAAGCCGTTAAGCTTGCGCTCAGCGGTATATTGGCAGGTGGTCATCTATTGTTGCAAGATATACCTGGTATGGGCAAGACCACTTTGGCACAAGGCTTGGCGCAGTTGCTTGGTCTGAGCTTTAGCCGTGTGCAATTTACCAATGATATGCTGCCAGCAGATATCCTAGGGATGAGCATTTATGACCAAAGTAAACAGCAATTTGAGTTTCGCTCAGGGCCTATCTTTACTCAACTGTTACTCGCTGATGAGATTAATCGCTCTAGCCCTAAGACCCAAAGTGCGCTACTAGAGGCGATGGAAGAGCGGCAAGTGACCCAAGATGGACAAAGCTATCCATTGCCGCAACCATTCTTTGTGATTGCAACTCAAAACCCTTTGCAGCAAGCAGGCGTCTATCCACTCCCTGAATCGCAGCTAGATCGATTCTTGCTATGCTTGTCGCTTGGCTATCCATCACCTGCCGCAGAGCGTGAGCTTTTAAAAGGTCAGGATCGCCGTGAGTTACTAAAAGAGTTGTCTGCGGTACTTGATACCGAGGCGGTCTTGTTAGCGCAGCAAGGCGTCAAGCAAGTATACGTCGCGGATGTGGTTTTAGATTATCTACAAAGACTGGTGGCAAAAACACGATCAAGCCAAGAGTATCATGGCTTATCACCACGTGGCGTGCTGTCGCTACAGCGTGCCGCACAAGCCTATGCCTATGTATCGGGGCATATGGAGATGACGCCTGAAGACATTCAAGCGGTGTTTGCCGCCGTCACTGATCACCGTCTCGGTCAGCGTTTTGTACCCGCGCATGTGACGGGAGGACAAGCGACGCAGACCATCGCCCAACGCATTTTGGCAGACGTAGCGGTTGTTGTTTAAGAGTCCGTTATTTAATCGCATGCTTATTTTTCAAACGATCATTCAGTTATCGATGAGAGTATCCATTTTATGGTAAGGATAGGGTAGTCATGAGCTTTTTGCCAAAAGCCTTTACCGTACCAGCTAGTTCCGCATTACGCCGTTGGTTTGCCGCGCGGGCCCCAAAAAGCGATAGCGCCACGCTCAATTTGCGTAACGTCTATATCTTTTTTAGTCGTGAAGGGATGCTATTTGCTGTCTTACTGGTCATTACCTTTATCGCTGGTATCAACTATGGCAATAACTTGGTATTGGGCTTATGTTTTTATCTAATCAGTGTCTGGCTGATCAGCTTTCATGTGACCTTTGCTCATATCTCAGGTCTAAAAGTACAATTAATAGAAGTGACCATGGCAGAAGCGGGTGCGCCTGTTTGGGTGACCCTGCAACTGCGTAGTGAGAGTCGCCAGCCAAGACGCCAGCTGCTATTTAGCTTTGCGCAGACTGATAAAGAGATGGATAAAAAATCTGGTAAGAAAATCAAACATAACGTGGATAGTCAACATTCTGTACTTGTTACACGGTTACAAGATGAGCAAATTATTCGTTTGCCGGTGCAGACGCATAATCGTGGCGCGTTTGAGTTGCCACGATTAACCATCAAAACCGTTTATCCATTAGGGATCATGCGTGCATGGTCTTATGTCTATTTTGCCCGTAGCGCTTGGGTCTATCCAAAACCTGAAGCCTTTGACTGGCAGACGCAGTATTCGGTCGCAAGTTTAGAGGACTTGCCAACAGGCGGGCAATATCGTCAAGGTCAAGATGACTTTGAGCGGCTCGATAATTATATCGAAGGTGAGTCGCTGGCTCGGGTTTCTTGGGGTCACGTGGCGCGCGGTCAAGGCATGTTTACCAAGCATTTCGCTGATCCAGTCGGTGATGAGCAAACATTGGATTATGCCGATATGCCAGCAGCCCATCATGAACAGAGGCTGGCACAACTGGCGTACGGGGCGATGACATTAGGTGAACTTGGCGTACCATTTAACATGCGCTTACCGAATGACATGCGCTTTGATCAATCCTCTAGTGCAACAATGGGTGAAGGCGATAGCTTTGCACGAGCATGCTTGTTAAGGCTGGCGAAAGCACCATGATCAATTTTAAAAATTCCTCTACAAATGAGACAGAGATCAATCCTGCAAGCTTTGAGCAATTGGCTTTGGGTCAACATATCACTTCTCACACTGAGCAGGCTAGCGATGCTAAATGGACTCGCAAGCTACTCGCCTTGCCAGCCTATTATTGGGTCTTAATTGCCCAAATCATCGTCATTTTACCGCATGCAGCACATCTGCCTTTATGGTTGATTGGCTTTGCTGTGGTCAGTATTGTGGCTCAGTTGCCACGCGTAAAAGCGCGATTTAAAAAATTAGCGCATTTAAAGCGTGTCTATCAAAGCATGCAAATGCTCGGCTTTTTATTGGGGCTGGCAGGTCTGTGGCTGACTTATAATACAGCGTTTGGTCTCGATATGGGCGTGGCGTTTTTAGTGCTCTGTCTTATCAGCAAGCTATGGGAATTGTATAAGCGCCGTGATGCTTATGTGGTATTGAATTTATCGCTATTTGTACTGGCTGCGCTATTTTTGATGGATCAAGGTCTCGTGACGACGTTAGAAGTAATCGTCGGTGCGGTCATCATATTATTGGCATTTATTGCGCTCAATGACGATGGCAATACTCGCGGTGATGGTCGTCTGCGTACTTTGGGCGTATTAGGTCTTGGGGCACTACCGTTATTGGTCGTGCTATTTTTGTTTTTTCCGCGCTTGCCACCGCTATGGTCAGTACAACTATCAGGGCAGCAGGCGACCACGGGTGTCTCTGATAGTATGTCGCCCGGTGATTTTGCCAATTTGGGACAATCGACTGAGCTGGCGTTTCGGGTAGAGTTTGCAGATAAGCGCCCACCACAGCAGCAGCTATATTGGCGCGGCTTGGTATTTAGCGACTTTGACGGGGTGACGTGGCGTCCTAGCCCTCAGCAACGACAGTGGCAGCCGACGCAGCGAATACCTGCTTGGATTGAGAATGCCTTTGCTACTATCCCTGATGAGGTGAAAGCTGCGCCGACCAGCTATGAGATTATTCTAGAGCCCACGCAACAAAACTGGCTATTTGGCCTTGATTATCCTTTTGCTCAGCGTCAAGACATTAGTATTACTTCAAACTTTACTTTATTAAAAGACCAGCCGGTTACCCAACAGCTGCGCTACGAGGTATTACAGTTTGCCCCGATGGGTATCGATACGATTCTCTCTGATGAGTCACGCCGTCTGAATCTTGCCCTGCCAGCTGACGGCAATCCCAAAGCAAAAGCACTGGCGCAGCAGCTGTTTGTTCAATCAGACTCAGACCCAGTACGCTACATGCAAGCACTTGAGCGCTGGATCAACCAAACGGACTTTCGTTATACGTTGTCGCCGCCACGATTGCATAAGAACCGTATTGATGAGTTTTTATTTGACACCAAAGCGGGGTTTTGTGAGCACTATTCTTCCAGCTTCACCTTTATGATGCGCGCTGCTGGCATTCCAGCACGCGTCGTGGCGGGCTATCAAGGTGGTGAGCTGAGCCGCGGTGGTAATGTTTGGGAAGTACGGCAAAAGGATGCGCACGCTTGGACGGAGGTTTGGCTTGACGGTCAAGGTTGGGTACGTGTCGATCCGACGGCTTTTGTAGCGCCTGAGCGTGTCGAGCAAGGTATGGATGCACTGACGCAGGCACAAGGGGCAGCAATGTTCGGTGATGGGGCTAGTGCGCAAATCAGCTATCAGCAGTATCAAATGCTACAAACCTTACGCCGCCTCTCAGATCAAGCCAGCTACTATTGGCAAAAAGACGTCGTTGGTTACGATCAGGATAAGCAAGCTGACTCATTACTCAAGTGGTTTAACATCCGCTCAATCATGCAGCAAATTATTTGGCTAGCGGTGAGTGCTATTACCGTCATGGTAATTTTGGTTTTTATCATTTGGCAACGTCGCCGCAAACGTTGGCATCCAGCCGATCTACCACTTGCACAATTATCAAAGCGCATTGGCAAAGCGGATAAATCGCTCGCTCGCGATAACAACGAAGGGCAATTGGCTTGGCTTGAGCGTTTGGCAGCGGCGGTTAATAACCGAGGCAATGATATAAATAGTGACATGGATAGCCGTAACAATACTGTAAGTAGCGGTGCGGGTGGTAAAGTTAGTAAGCTAACAGATAGCGGTCACTCAGAGATTGTACAAGCAAAAATAATACAGATGAAGCAGGACTATCGTCAGCTACGTTATGGATGCCTAAGCAGCCTTGAAACCAATGATAGCGAATACCAAACTATCCTAAAGCAGCTTAAGAAAGATGCACGTGAATTGTTCTAATGGCTGTTTTGTGAAAGCGTTGTTTAGCATATGATAAAATAGCTAATGATAATAAAGGAGGCGACTCTATGGCGATATACGTTGATTTTATGCAGATAGAATTTAAAGGCTATAAATGGTGCCATATGCTGGCTGATACCCTGCAAGAGTTGCATGACTTTGCGGCATTGATTGAAGTGGATAAGCGTTTATTCCACCGTCATGCCAGTTATCCGCACTATGATGTGACGGTGCAAATGCGAGAGACAGCAATTGAGTACGGCGCTATTCCTGCCGGTCGAAAGAAAATTATTGAATGTGCAAAGAAGTTGAAAGTAGAGTTACATGAGCAAATAGCACAATCTGAGAATCGCTAATAATTTAATTTTCTAAAACATGAGAAAGGTGGGTTGTGCTTTTGTATCCCACCTTTTTTTGTTCAGGTTTTTGCTAGAAGTTTATTTCGCAATAGCTGCTTTACTAACGCCATCAAGGGCTGTTGCGATGTTATCAATAGCAGTATCACAACCTTTTATATTATGACGCTCTTTGAGATATTCAGGATTGTTGTACGACAACCAAACTTTTTTATCGGCATCTTCACTGATGAGGATTTTTTGCGGTAAGTCAATGGCGACGCTTTGCTCGCAATTCATCAATGGCGTGCCCGCTTTCGGATTACCAAACATAATCACTTGCGTCGGTCTCAATGTTAAATCAACACCTTGCGCATTTTTCTGATGATCGACGCGCGCAAATACTTTCATACCTTTGCTTTCGATAATCGCTGCTAGCTTATCCGCAGTATCTTGAACGGAGTGATTACTTTGCATCGTCACCAAACCCTTCTCAGCATTGATAGCAGTCATCGTTTCTGGCGTCGACTGCCCCTTGTCTGGCGCGTTTAAAATATTTTCAACACTGGCGCAAGAGGATACAGCCAAAGCTAACGCCGCAATAGAGATAATTTTAAGCATAAAAAGTCCTTTTTTATGGTGGTTGTTTATTCAGTGATTGATGGTTAGCAACATCGAATATTCATTGTGAGCTATAACATTGTGCGTAATAAACTGCGCATAGTAAAGGGTCGCATGACAACACCTCTTAAAGAATTAATAAGCCAAAACTAATTACACAGCCAAACGCTCTGCCAGATAATCTACTAGCAATCGAATCTTTGGCGATAAATGACGGTTGTGCGGATAGACGGCCCAGATACTTTCCTCAGGCTCTCTATAGTTATCCAGTAAGCTGACCAGCTCACCTGATGCTAAGTATTTTTGCACATAATAATCAGGTAGCTGCACGATACCCAGACCTTTTAACGCAGCATCAACTAGGCTATGACCGCTGTTATATTGCACCGTGCCAGATACTCGCAGGTTTTTTTCTTTATCAGCATCTTTTCCAGAACCTGTTTTTTTAGAATCTATAAAGTGCCAATAGTCACGAGTGCCAAGTAAGCAGTTATGTTGGCTTAGCTCGGACAGAGCATGAGGCGTGCCGTATTTTTCAAGATAAGCGGGTGCGGCACAGACGAAGTTGGTACGACGGCTAAGTTTTTTTGCCATCATCGTCGAATCGCTTAATTTACCAATACGAATCGCTAAATCATAGCCGCCATCAACCAAGTCAATTTTTTGATTACTCAAAAATGCCGTCACTTCGATATCACTATATTGCACCATGAAATCATTGACCAGTGGCAATAATTGCTGCTCGCCATAAGTGACAGGGGCGGTCAGTTTAATCCTACCTTGCGGCTTTGATTGTAAGTTACTCACCGCTTGCTCAGCAGCATCCAAGCCATCGAGTACACTGCGGCAATGCTGATAAAACACGCGGCCTTCTTCAGTCAGCGATACCTTACGCGTTGTGCGATACAGTAACTTAATACTGAGGCGCTTCTCTAAGGCGCTTATCTGCCGGCTGACTTGCGCGGTTGAGATGCCCAATTCTTTGGCAGCACGTGTGAAGCTCTCGTACTCCGCCACATAGACGAACTCGCTAATACCATCCCAGCGCATGATTATTACCACTGTGTAAAAGATATTTGTAAATATAGCACATTGTTATCATGGCAGAAACGACTATAATGGTCAGTATAAAGTTTAATGCTTCACAGACTGGTATAACTGTAGCTTGCCTCTACTAAGTCAGCACTATAAGATGAATAGGTCTGTGCTCAATAATCGATAAAACTAATTAAAAAGAGAGACAACTATGTCAGATAAATTTATTAAATCGAAAGCCGCCATCGCTTGGGGCCCAAACCAGCCACTATCTATTGAAGAAGTGGATGTCATGCTGCCGCGCAAGGGCGAAGTATTGGTAAAAATCATCGCCAGTGGCGTCTGCCACACTGATGCCTTTACCTTATCTGGTGAAGACCCAGAAGGTGTGTTCCCAGCTATCTTAGGTCATGAAGGTGGCGGTATCGTTGAGCAAATCGGCGAAGGCGTGACCAGCGTCCAAGTCGGCGATCACGTTATTCCTTTATACACCGCAGAGTGTGGTGTCTGTAAATTCTGTACTTCAGGCAAAACCAACCTTTGCTCAGCCGTACGCGAGACTCAAGGTAAAGGCTTAATGCCAGACGGCACCACGCGTTTTTATAAAGACGGTGAGCCAATTTATCATTACATGGGTTGCTCAACTTTCTCTGAATATACCGTCTTGCCAGAGATTTCGTTGGCCAAAGTGGACAAAGACGCACCGTTAGAAAAAGTTTGCCTACTTGGTTGTGGCGTGACCACCGGCATGGGCGCGGTTATGAATACCGCTAAGGTTGAAGAAGGTTCTACCGTTGCTGTTTTCGGTCTTGGTGGTATTGGCCTTGCCGCCATCATTGGTGCAAAAATGGCAAAAGCCAGTCGTATTATCGGCGTTGATATCAACGAAGATAAATTTGAGTTGGCTAAGAAGCTTGGCGCGACTGATTGCATCAATTCTAAAGACTATGACAAGCCTATCCAAGAGGTCATCGTTGAGATGACTGATGGCGGCGTAGACTATTCTTTTGAATGTATTGGTAATGTCGATGTGATGCGTTCAGCGCTTGAGTGCTGCCACAAAGGGTGGGGCGAGTCGGTCATCATCGGTGTCGCTGGTGCTGGACAAGAGATCTCAACCCGTCCATTCCAGCTAGTGACTGGTCGCGTCTGGAAAGGTTCAGCATTTGGCGGGGTCAAAGGCCGCAGCGAATTGCCAGGCTACGTCGATCGTTATATGCAAGGTGATATCCCATTAAATGACTTTATCACTCATACGATGCCATTAGAAGACATTAACGAAGCCTTTGACTTGATGCATAAAGGTGAAAGTATTCGTACGGTTATTCATTTTTAAGAGATGCTTTCTAAAAGTAATGGTTAACGATATAGGTTATAAATTTAGCGTTATAAAATAACAGTGTTATAAAATAAAAATGCCGCTCCTATATGGGGCGGCATTTTTTTAGCTTTGATGGTCATTCAAGTTGATTTAGTCTGTCATATTAGCCAATTGCTCTAATATATTGACATAGTTCTCAACCCCTTGAGCACCACCAACCAAATGGCGCTCATTAAAAATCATTGCTGGCACGCTTTGAATGCCTTGTTGTTGCCAATGTTGCTCAGCCTCTCTTACCGCTTTGGCAAATCGTTGGTCTTCTAATACCGCTAATGCCTCACTACGATCTAGTCCAATCTCCGCTGCAATATCTGCAAGCACTGCATTATCAGAGATGTTTCTGTTATTGATAAAGTGAGCGGTAAATAGCGCCTGCTTTAAGTCGTGCATACGTCCTTGTTGATCTGCCCAATGCAAAAGTTGATGCAGATTAAAGGTGTTGTGCATACGCGTGTCATCATTAAAGTTGAACTCAAAGCCGACTTCGTGACCCGCTTCCTTCAATCGAGTTCGGCTAGCATCAGACTCTTCCTTGCTCGAGCCATACTTCTCCATAATATGCTCGCGCATATTCTGACCGTCGCTTGGCATACTAGGATTCAGCTCAAATGGATGCCAGTAAATCTCGTGTTCGGTGTTGGTTTGCTTGAGCGCTTCTGCCAGCTGGCGGTAACCAATGACACACCAAGGACAAACAACGTCTGAAACGATGTCTATACGTAGTGGCTGCGCTGATGATAATGGCTTTGAATGTTCCATATGATCTCTCGTTATCTATTTTTTAATTCATTATAGTTTTACTAGGACACATATCCCTAGGGCGTACCCTGTATTAACTGAAAAAACTGCTGCTCAATTTTTTGAGCAACAGCTATCTGTGAACAACAGTCTTTTACAGGCTAGCTTTCAAATAACAGTATAAAAACAGCCAAGGAGTTATTACAACCCTAGATTGGTTGCATCATTAATCTGTTTTGTTGGGTTGCGTTATCAGTTAGCGTCATTAATCAACCTTATGCCATTCAAACTTTTGGAATGGCTTGTCGATTGGGGTGTTGGCAAGATGGTTGGTGTAGTTGCTCATTACCTTTTGCGCAGCAGCAAGGACGACTTCTAAAATCTGGCGTTTGGTGAAACCCGCATCCAAAAATGCTTGGACGGCGTCATCATCAACGTTACCACGATCACGGACGACAGAGAGCGTAAAGTGACGTAGCGCCTCTAACTTATCAGTCGGTAGTGGGGTTTCATTACGCAATGCTTCGGTAATCGCATCATCCACTTTCATACTTTTGGCGATGCCCGTATGCGCAGGCACGCAGTAATGGCAGGCGTGCTCAACGTTAATGGTTTGCCAGACGACGGTAACTTCTTCATCATCAAAGCTGCTGTCTAAAAACAATTGATGCAGCTGTTGATAACCTTCAAGCAAGCCTGGCGCTTCAGCCATCACAGCGTGCAAGTTTGGAACCATACCAAATGCTTTGATAGAAACATCGAGCAAGTCTTTGCTGTCTGCTGGCGCGCTTTGCTTGTCGTGCAATGTAAATTCGGTCATATAAAATCCTTAGTATAACTATTCTCTAATTATTATTTGGTTGTTAAATTTTTGTAGCTTAAGTCCGTTAAAAACAAAGAACTAAATTGAGTGATTGCTCAATATAATACGTCATACGTCTCTGAGTAGATTAACTGCAACCACTCTAAACTATTTTGAGTGATTGCTCAATAACAAACTAATGAAATGTTTAATCAATTTGTAACGGTTTTTAAATAGGCTTTCTATTAGAATCGCTAAACTATGATGCGCATTGGTTTACGCGTGGTTAATATTTATTGAATAATAAAAGCTTAGCATTAACATTGGAGTACGCATGAAGAATCTTACCGAAGTGATGGAGTAGCGCTATAGCGTTAAAGACTATAATCCTAGCAAAAAGCTATCAGCAGAGGACTTTCAAAGCTTAAAGGAGGTATTACGCCTCAGTCCGTCAGCGACCAATATCCAGCCATGGCACTATGTCATCGCTGATGATGACGCGGGCAAAGATCGCATTGCCAAAAGCACTGATGGACATCATGAGGCCAACTCTTCAAAGATAAGAGAAGCTTCACACGTCATCGTTTTCTGTAGCCACATCCATGCAGATGAGCCACATTTGGCAGCGGTACTCGAAAAAGAAGCGGCTGATGGACGGTTTACGGAGCCAAAGCGCAAAAAACAGATGGATGACAAACGTAGAAAGTCAGTAAATAACCACCGCTATGCCCTAAAAGATGAGTCACATTGGTTGGCTGAGCAAGTATATATCAGTATGGGTGCGCTATTGCTTGGGGCAGCAACGCTCGGTATCGATGCCACCCCGATGGAAGGCGTTGATTTTGAGGTACTTGATGCTGAACTTGATTTAAACAGTAAAGGTTTAACGGCGTTAGGCGTGGTCAGTCTTGGCTACCGTAGTGGTGATGGCTACAATGCAGATCTACCAAAATCACGTTTAAGTGAAGATGCTGTTTTTACAAAGCTATAAATTAAAACTCTATCTATATGGCTATAAAGGATAAGCGTGTCGGAATAAACTTACGCTTATAAGATTATAGATAGTCAGCCATTAATGACCCCATAAGCCTATCTTCTTTATGGGGTTTCTTTATGCGCGTTAGCATATTCTTTCATCTACTTATTGTCGTCATGAGTGCCTAAGTTTTAATTATTGAGGCTGCTAACCCATGGTTTTTATTAAAAAAACTATGCCCTAAGCATTACAAAGTAATAACAAAGTTAACCTTTGCTGTCAGTCATAATAAAAAAATTGAGGTTACTTTTATCTTACTTGGATTCAACATCGAAGTGCAACGCACCCGAAGCTAGATTTTACCTCAAGAGGTGTTCTAAACCCTAGCACCTTTCTAGGTCGATTATTTAAACTGTCTTCAATCGACTGAACTAAGTGCATGCATAGGTTATCCAGACGCATTGACTTCGGTAGAAACTGACGAATTAACCCATTGGTATTCTCATTCGTTCCACGCTCCCAAGAATGATAAGGCTGAGCAAAGTAAATATCAGCCTTCAACGCTGTTGCCATCGTTTCATGGTCAGCAAACTCTTTACCGTTATCAAAGGTGATACTTAACGCCTGTTCACCTTTTAGCATGCCAATACAAGCTTGTGTGACGGCTACTGCCTTGCGATTGGGTAGCGCTTTGATCTTAGTCTCTCGAGTTGTTCTATCCACTAGAGTG
>NZ_JABRVQ010000002.1 GCF_013248965.1 Psychrobacter okhotskensis
TCAGCGCCATACGGGTGAGGATAAGGAAATACTGGCAAAACGTAAGCTGACGATGCAGCAAGCTAAAGCTCAAAATCCAATACGTTGGGGCAGTCAAGAGGTGAGAGATTGTGAGCCTGTGGGTCCGACGACATTGAATCCTGCAAAAGAGCCAGAAAAGATGAGATTACAAGCTGCTTAATTGGGCTTGATGGTGACAACTAGCTTGAAAAACTCCGCAACTTAGAAATTTATACGGGAATGCTAATGGAAATATTGAAAAAGTATCTTTATAACGCTCTAATAAGTATCATGATTTTACTTAGTATCAGTTGTTCTAGCTATTCTAATAACAATATCACTAAACTTCAAGAGATTGAGTTTGACTCATCAGAAGTTTTTCCACAAGGTGGGAGTTTTGTTTTGTTTTCAAAAAATGATAGATGTATATTGCAAGGGAAAAGCTATTCAGATTATGGGAACTACGAGTACAAATATATTTTTAATAATAAAAATTTAATTAACGCTACTATCATTGAAAACAAATATAAAGAACCACTTTTTGTTGAATCAGAACCAGAAATAGAAAAAAGTAATATCATAAATTTATCAAAAGATAAAGATATTAAAATTTCTTTTTTAGCTTTATTAAATTATATTCGAAGTGAAAATTTAAAAAAGTGTAAATTTAAAAACTAAGTTAACAAGGGTTCATATGAGAATAACTATACTACTCACATTTATAATTGGATTAGTTTCTTGTTCTAAACCATCAACGATTGATAGTATCTCAAATACTCCAAAAAATTATGCTTCACAATTTTATGGTATGTATGAGTACAATAATTATCAAACTGATGAAGATCTTGGAACTGGTGTTGGTGTTTTTTATAATTTAAAAATATTTGAAGAAATTTGTCAAATCAATATTGAGGGATACCAAACAGACAAACAATTAAGATGTTATATAAAGCCAGTTGATAATAATGGTATAGAAATTTATGACATAGGAAAAGATAAAAAATTTGGTACAATTCAAAAAACTGATGATAATAAATATTTTATAGACATGAGCTATTATTTAGAAGGTGACAATTACTCTTACTATATGGAAAAGACAGAATAGTTTTCTTTTAACATTGGACTATATTTAAAAATATTACACCTCTAAACTTGAAATAATTAATTATACTTAAGAAATTAAAAAAATAATTTTGCATCGAACTGTCAATAGCTCTGATCAATCGACATTTAATTTTTTTAATAGAGGGTCAAAACCATATGGCACATACTTTGTTGTAGACAAAGATGGTAAAATTTATCAAACAGCAAACTTAAATAAACTTACCATACATGCTGGTAATGCAAATCCTTATTCAGTATCAATTGAAGTTGCTGGTCTTTCGTATGACAAAAACGGTAAGCAAACTTGGGTAGATGTTGATCATTGGGAGGATGTAACGGATAAACAAGCTAGATCAGTAGCTTGCTTACTGGTTGCTTTAATGAAAAAATATAATTTCACATATGAGAAAGTTCATTTTCATGAAGACTTATGTAACAAACAAAGATATGAAGGGCGCTTAGTTTGGATAGCTATGAAAAAATATTTACCAAATCCTCCTTCTGGAAACAAACCCACACCTTATCGCAATAGCAAGCTTATACTTGATCCAAGATTTCCTGAGGGATGAGAAATGAAAAAAAATATTTACAGGATTTTCCTAACAATATTATCTATTGCATTAGCAGGTTGCAGTAATGCGGAGAATAAAAATAAATCAGTGCTACCTCAGACTGATAAAGAAGATTTTTTTTTAGATAAACCAAAAATACAATCACTAAAAACATCTGAACCTCAATTAAAATGCGAACAGTTTAATCTAGATGTAGAAGATAATATAGTCTGCACCTACTGGAACAACTCTAAGAAATTTGAGAAAGAGATAAAAATTCAAGAATATGAAATTTATCCTTCGCTTATAGAAGTCCATGAATTATCTCCAACTGAGTATAATTTTTTTACAACTACAAATATCTATTATAAAAACAAGAATTATAAGGCCAATATTTTTCCAAATTCTAGAGTTCAACTATCAAATGGAAATGAAGTTATCAATCTAATCTGTAATAAAGATAGTTGCTCTAAGCCATTTCTATGGGGTTTTGCTACAGAGTCAACTATAAGAGATAATCCTGAATTAGCTGATGCAATGATGACTAAGATATCATCTATATATACCTATAACTACAACACCTACCTTAAAAAAACGAGCAGCCAATCAGTCAAAGACAAACTAGCAGTCAAAGTCTATTTTGAAAACCCAAATTTAGATGATTCAAGCTATGTTATTCGACATGTAGATAAAGATTCACCACTAAAGAACACTATTCAAGAATACTTGAACGGTTTAACACCAGAAGAGAAAAAACTAGGGTTTGAGTCTAGTAATTTTGGCAATGAAAATTTTACAGTGAAAATTGAGAACCACATCGCTAAGATTCACTTTACTGCTAGTGACTTAACTAAAGATTTGAGATCGCCACAGCAAGTGATCGATTTTACGTCCTCTATTGATAGAACTGCAGAGCAATTTGATACCGTTGACGACGCAGAAATCTGTGTTAATAATACCTACAACTATCATATGTCTTTTTTGGCTAATGAAGAACCAGTTGATTGTCCCTTTTAACTTTTATTTCAACTATCTACATTTAAAATTAAACCAAAAAAAATCCGACCACATTGAGTGATCGGATTTTTAATATTTGGTGGAGATGGCGGGAGTTGAACCCGCGTCCGCCAGCATTACGCTCATGAATCTACATGTTTAGTTTCTGTCTTTGGTTTTAATCCGCACCGATCCGACAGTCAGGATGGATTGGACGATTCTCTACTTTTGAACCCAAACGATTGAGACAATCACTTGTGGCGAGCCTACATGCGGACGCTTCAACTTAGTTGACCAACTGTAGGTGATCAGCAGCTAAGTAAACAGGTTTAAACCATGTAAACAGGGTTTAAGCTGCTAGAGCGTAATTTTCGTCGTTTGCGACTATAACAATATATGTTTGATTAACGAGAGGACATATACTCTCGACATGCATCATTGAGTTTCATCACCAGCGTCGAAGCCAGAACATCCCCAATAAGACTGTGCATTATATAGTAACTACCCCTGTTGTTTCAACCTATATACAGTTGGCATTACATTATGTTACAGCTTAGATTTTTAGGCCAAAACAGTATTTAGCCATTTACCGATATTTTGAATCTGCGGCATGCAGACCTGATGTGCCATCGGATAAGTATTGTACTGAACATTATAGCCTTTTGCGGATAATAATTGCTGTGCTTGCTCGCCTAAAATTACAGGAACAACTGGATCATGCGTACCATGCTCAATCAATACTGGCATATCTTTATTAGCAGCGCTATAGCTAATATTATCATTAGTCGCCAGATAAGTCGATAGCGTCATCAAGCCAGCCAAGCGCTCTGGATAACCAAGTGCCGCATGATAGGCCACTGCCCCGCCCTGCGAAAACCCTGCGATTACAATATGTTCAGGAGCGACACCGCGCTCAATTTCACGACTGATCAAATCATGTATTTTCTGAGAAGATTGTTCGATTTGGGCA
Organism: Psychrobacter okhotskensis; assembly: GCF_013248965.1. Lineage (GTDB taxonomy): Bacteria > Pseudomonadota > Gammaproteobacteria > Pseudomonadales > Moraxellaceae > Psychrobacter > Psychrobacter okhotskensis. The sequence goes on from NZ_JABRVQ010000002.1 coordinate 3,622, forward strand.
ATGTCAACTTTACGCTCAAGACTCATCTCTAAAATGTCATACCACGCTGGCATCACCATCCCACCATTGATAGTCACTGGACGGTTGGGCGCATGTGGAAAAATAAAGCGTACAGCCATATCATCAGACAATCCCAATTGCGGCACAACTGGCTCGAAGTCATGACCACTCGCGCCCAAACCATGTAGCCAAATAACGGCTCGATCTATCGTTTTTTTGGCAGGGTTATGCTCAACGATAACGCACTCTAGATATTCACTCATCATTTATCCTTAATAATATTCAAAAATTTAAATAGGGTTAAAGTTACAAAATAGGTTCGGTTGTCATCATTCCTTAAACATAACTCGGTACTTTGAGTGCTAGTTAAATGACAATAAAAGTTATTCTTATTATTTTGCACTTTTTATGGAGACAGTTTACATGACAATTTCGGATAATTCAGTGCTTAAACGCAATCAGCTTAAGAAAGTGCCACTTAAAAAAATCGGTCAAATAAATCTTACTTTGCCGTTAGTAATTGTTAGTACCCTACTGCTAATAGGCTGCGAGGAAGATGACGACTTTTCGACTGCAGTGCCACCTACACCGCCTACTACTGAGCCGACCCAATCCGTCGCATACACTTACGGGGTTCGACCCTTTTACTTGGTCAATGATATGGATGAGGGCCCGCTCAAAGACGAGTTGCTGGCATGTAAAACGCAAATACCCAGCAAGACAGACTTCTCTATTTCTCATCGCGGCGCACCACTACAGTTCCCTGAGCATACTTATGACGGCTATGTTGCCTCGGCGCAAATGGGCGCAGGCATATCGGAGTGTGATGTTGCCTTTACCAAAGATGGCGAGTTGGTATGTCGCCACGCGCAAAACGACTTACATACCACCACCAACATTCTCGCGACCACACTGGCTGACCAATGTACCGTACCACCAATAGTGGACGCCAATGGCATACTGACCAATGCGGCGGATATTGAATGCCGAACCTCAGATATTAGCGCGAGTGAATTCAAAAGCCTCAAAGGGAAAATGGACGCTGCGAACCCTCAAGCGATTAGTATTAGTGGGTATATGAATGCAACAGCACCGTGGCGAACGGATTTGTATTCACAAAATGGTGAGTTATTGACTTTAAAAGAGCACATTACACTTGCCAGCAGCTTGGGCATGAAGCATACGCCTGAGCTGAAAGCCCCAGTCGTTACTATGCCGTTCAACGGTTATAGTTTGGATGCTTATCGTCAACAGTTAATTGACACTTATAAGAATGCAGGCGTGTCCGCTAGTGAGGTGTACCCGCAGTCCTTTAATATTGAAGATATCGAATACTGGCTTAACAACGAGCCCCTCTTTGCTGCCAATGCCGTCTACTTAATTGATGACAGTAATGAAACTGCTGCAGGCAAGACTTTTGACAAAAATGACCCGACCACGTGGAAGCATTCATTAGCCGATATCAAAGCTCGCGGTGTCAATACTATCGCACCGGCATCGTGGCTATTGGTCACTACCAATGGCAAGGGTAAAATGATGCCTTCTGCATACGCAACACAAGCCCAAGCCAACGGGCTGAATATTCTCGCCTGGTCACTCGAACGCTCAGGGCCACTTGCAGGTGGCGGCGACTGGTATTATAGTGGTCTGGGCGATGCCATTAATAATGATGGCGATATGATGAACTATATCGATGTACTGGCACAAGACGTTGGTGTCAAAGGCATCTTCTCAGATTGGCCCGCGACCGTCAGCTATTATGCCAATTGTAAAGGCCTGACATAGTCGTTATGAGGTCAAAACATCTCGGTAAATATATTTAGTAAAAAGGCCAACTTAGCTGAGACTAAGTTGGCCTTTTTTGGTTAACTCTGTTAAATAAATTTTTAAGTATCTCTCTCTAAAAAGTAAGATAGATTCAATTTAAAAACGATACAATTTTACTAGGCTACTGGAATGAATTTTTTGCAGCCTCTGTCACGCTGGCGAACAGCACGCAAGAAAAATTTATACCAGTAGCACGTTGATATAGTGACGCTCTTTTATTGTGAATAGACTATAGTGTCAGTAAGGTTCAATGTCCTACCATTATCTTACTTACTATTACTTGCCTCAGCTTTTCCATCAATTTTTCACAGCGATTGATGAGTGCTAGCAAAATGTAGCACTACTTTTATGCTACGATAATTTAATGGATTGATACTGACTGTATGACGCCTTATCAACATTTTTTAATCTTTGTAAATATAGCTGTGACTAACGCTACAGTCAAAAAACTTAGAATGACTACAGTGCTATTGGGATAAATTTTGCGCAGCCTCTGCGTATGCAGCACGCCAGAAAAACTTATCCCAATAGCACACTAATACAGCTGTACTAGCTTTACTATTCATCGACTATACTTTAGCTTAATTTTTTTATAAAACGATATAACGCTTATGACTCATATTTTATTGGTAGAAGATGATCCCGCTATTGCTATGTCGCTTAAAGTGACTTGCAAGCGTGAAGGCTGGCAAATCACTTGGTTAGATAATGCCAGCAGCGTACTACCGTTGCTACGTAGCGAAAAAGCGCAAGATTTATCAGCGATTATCTTAGACGTAGGGTTGCCAGACGGTGATGGTTTAAGCCTATGCCAGCAGATACGTCATGCGCCTGATGTAGGAACGCTCAAGGATGTGCCTGTGGTATTTTTGACTGCACGTAGTGATGAGGTCGATCGTATCTTAGGTTTAGAGATGGGCGGTGATGACTATTGTGCCAAACCCTTTAGCCCTAGAGAGTTGGTCGCCCGCCTAAAAGCGATTTGGCGACGTGAGCAATTACTTTATGAGCAGGCTGCCAATAACCATACAGTAACAGCAAATAATAGCGCCGACCATGCTTTATCTAACAATACTTCACTAAGCAATGGCTCTTCTAATAACATGTCGGGGCAAGCGCTGACGTTTGAGTGTCAGTCTGGTATCTGGCATTATCAACCGCTCAATTACTCGCTACTGTGGCAAGAGCAAAAGCTTGAACTGAGTAACACTGAACGCAAAATCTTATTGACCTTATTAAAAGCGCCCAATCAAGTATTTAGCCGTGAACAGCTACTCAATGCTGTCAGTGATTATCCTGACCATCGCTTGGCACGGACGATTGACAGTCATGTCAAATCCATTCGTAAGCAGCTGGCAAGCGTCGATTCTAGCATTGAAGTCATTCATACCCATCGTGGTCTTGGCTATGCGTTATGTCCAGCTTAGGCTTTGATGTTCATTCGCTGCTAAATAGTATATTTATACGCTCAAAGCGACCTTACCGAGTACTAATAGCAGTATCAAACCTATGACTCATCAAACCAATAACAGTGCTAATACCAGCCAAAGTAATTGGTATGCAAAACTGCATCCCATTGGCACGGCACAACAAACGGCTGACCCAAAAAAGTTGCTAAATTTAAGTATCTTTTTTAGGATTTGGTTGGCAGTGGCTTTAGTGCTGATTATTTGCGGCATCGTCGTGTTTACTCAGCTTTTTAGCTACGTCAAGCCGACCGTGCAGCAAGTGATTGAGGACACGCTCTTAGACACCAGTAAACTACTAGCAGCCAGCCTACAGCAACCACTGCAATCAAAAGAGCTGTATGATGAGGATTATCAAAGCCAACTTGATACTGCATTTATTAATACCTTAGCAAACAACAATATAACCCGCCCAGACATCAAGTATGATGAAAAAACCTATAGTAGCTTTCGAGTCTATGTCACAGACAAGCAAGGCACGGTCATCTATGATTCATTCCGCACGCCTAACAATGCTGAAGGACAGGATTATAGCCGCTGGAATGACGTCTATTTAACCTTAAAAGGTCAATACGGCGCGAGAAGTACGACACGAGATCACAATCAGCGCGATGGTACGGTCATGTATGTGGCGCAGCCAATCAAGGATGAGGCAAGCAATATAATTGGCGTCGTTAGCGTCGGTAAGCCAGTCGCGAGCGTGCTGCCTTACTTGGACAATACTCGTCGGCGTATGCTGATTACTGCCTTGCTCATTAGTATTGTCGCTCTTATTTTAGCTGGGCTCGTGGCATGGTGGCTTAAACAAAGCATCAGCCTTGTGACTCAATATACCAAGGCGCTGGCAGAAGACACCAAAAAGCCTTATTTTTACTTAGGTCATGAGCTCAATAGCTTGACCGATACCATTGAAACCATGAAGCATCGCTTAGAGAATAGAGGCTATGTCAACGACTATGTGCATACGTTGACCCACGAGCTAAAAAGCCCGTTGACGGCCATTCGTGCCAGTAGCGAGCTGCTAGAGGACGACGGCTTGGATGAAGACGATCGGCAGATGCTTATCCAAACCGTTGGTGAACAAAGTATAAAAATGCAGCAATTAATCGATAGGCTACTGTTACTCGCTAAGATTGAACAACCGACCTTTAAACTGAATCAACAACTTACTCCCTTATTACCGTTGATGCAGAGCCTTGCAAAAGACAATACCGCGATGCTGCAGCAGCAGCACCTAGTACCTATTCATATCTATGTAGATGATAAAGTAGTTAGTGAATCAGCACCTTTAAACGCAGATATATCTGCTGATATTAACGTTTTTGCCGATCAATTTTGGTTGGTACAAGTACTGCAAAACGTATTGGACAACGCCATTCATTTTGCTGAAAGCACAATTAATATTTATATTCATCGCTCAGCACAAAGCGTCAAAATTGATATATTTAACGATGGTCAGTTATTGCCAGATTACGCGGTGACTAAAGCGTTTGACCGCTATTTTAGCTTGTCTCATCACGGTCATGTGCATCACGACCACTCACATAACAGCCACCCACATAACAGCCATGCTACTTATGGCGTTGGCCAAAACGCTAATGAAGCAGATTCCTCTACCGCATCCGCGCCTACACCCAAAAAGGGCACAGGACTGGGGTTAACATTGGTCAAACAAGTCATCGAGCATCACGGTGGTCAGGTCGCTATTAATAATATTCATACGCATAGTGAGGGAGAATTTGCGGGTATCAAGCAACGTTCTGGGGTTATGGTCAGCATTACCCTACCCTTGGCTCAAGAATAAAAATTTATGACAATTCATTAAACTTCCATCATTCCTACACAGGTTTTCTATCTCTTTATTTTATGATGCTGTTATTCAAATTCGTCATCAACAGTAAAAGTAGAAACACTATGAAAAACCTTATTAATCAAACCCAAGTTCTAGAAAACTGTTTAGGCGGTAGTCGTCATTTTTGCCTACAAGCGCTGTCATGCGAAGGTATTGATAGTATTGATTTTGGGCATTGGCTAGCCATTCCTAGTCAGCAATTACTTCTGGTGTTTCGTCATCAGCAATGTGTGGCGGTTAATGATTATCCATTGCTTGCTTAAATCAATAAGTGCCCAATATGATTAACATGTCATCACTAAACAAACCACTAAAAGTATTACTACTATTTCTTGTAGTATGGTTTATTTACAGCGAATTTTTTGCTACTCATATTAAATTAATCAATAAAACAAACTATGATATTTACTCAGTAAAAGGCGAGTATCTTTCTAAAAGCACAGACGTAAGCTCAGAAGAGATAGATAAACAACAGAGGTTAGTTATCACACCTAAAAGTGAGGAGCAGTATTCAATTCGTTTTAGCGCGCAAACAGCAAATCACCCAATAGACATCTCAATAGGTTGGGATACGCGCGTATATGATAATAATGGCGACCGTATCTCAATGATAGACAGTCAAGGTAGCTCCTTCATATTTTCAGAAGATGGCTTTTGCGACTACGACATCATTATTCATGAGCAATACGCCGAAGCTAAAGGATCTAACAAGAATTTTTGTTATAGAAGAATACTCTTACATTACGCTAAAAATATCATTGTCACAGAAGGGTAAATAGCTTCAAGCTATAAAAGCTGAGTGGTAAAGTGCATTACGGTTAGATCACTAAATAGCTTATAAGTTCTAAAATAGAAAAGTCTTTTACCTTATCAATGAAATCCATCAACAGGGAAAAGACTTTTCTTGAATAATTAGCGAAATCAAACCACTAAGTAATCGATTCTACTGGTGGCTTTACATCCGCATTTTGACCGCGATGGCGCAGATAGTGATCTAGCAAAACAATGGCTAACATGGCTTCTGCAATCGGCGTGGCACGGACACCCACGCAAGGGTCATGACGACCTTTGGTTAGCATCTCAATTGCTTCACCCTCTGTATTGATGCTCTTGCCAGCGGTAGTAATACTAGAAGTTGGCTTGAGCGCGATACTGACCCGAATATTTTGACCCGATGAGATACCACCCAAAATACCACCAGCATGATTGGCAGTAAAGCCGTCCGGCGTCAGCTCATCACGAGAGCGATGACCAAACTGCCCTGCGACCGCCATACCATCACCAACCTCAACGCCTTTGACAGCATTAATACTCATCATTGCATGAGCAATGTCCGCATCGAGGCGATCAAATACTGGCTCACCTAAACCGACTGGAACACCGCTAGCAATAATCTCTAGACGGGCGCCGCAGCTGGTGCCTTCTCGGCGCAAGCTATCTATCAAGGTTTCAAAACGACTGACGGTATCAGCATCCGCACAAAAGAACGGGTTGCTATTGACAAAGTCCCAATCGATTTGCTCGGGGTTGGTGACCTGACTATATTCATTACCAATCTGCGTCACATGGCCATGAATTTGTACGCCCAAGCGATCTTGCAGATACTTCTTAGCGATAGCGCCCGCCGCCACACGCATTGCAGTCTCACGCGCCGAAGAGCGACCGCCACCGCGATAATCACGAAAACCATACTTCATACTATAAGTATAATCGGCATGACCGGGACGGAAGGTGTCTTTGATTTCGCTATAGTCTTTGGATTTTTGATTGGTATTACGAATCAGCAGACCGATAGAAGTACCTGTGGTTTTGCCTTCAAATACACCAGAGATGATCTCAACTTCGTCAGACTCGCGGCGCTGGGTCGAGTACTTAGACGTGCCCGGCTTTCGGCGATCCAAATCAATCTGCAAATCTTCTGCGGATAATGCTAAACCCGGTGGCACGCCATCAACGATTGCCATGAGACCGGCACCATGCGACTCACCGCAGGTGGTGACCGTAAAAACTTGCCCGATACTATTGCCTGCCATATTTATCCTTAAACAAGTAAACGTAACTTATGCTTCTTTGATCAATCGTTTGTAATTTTTGACTGCTAATTTATACTTATTTATGACTGTCTAACATCTGCACAAAAGGAGCGAACAGCTGACGATGTGCCATTAGCTCATCATAAGTAATCGCAAACACCCCATGACCACCATGAGCGAACTTTAACCAGTCAAACTGAATCTCAGGATAGGCTTGCTTTAACGCCCACTCACTATCACCCACTTCACAGACCAGTAAGCCTTCTGGACTGAGATAGTCTGGCGCTTCAAAAAGAATGCGGTGTACCAAGTCCAGTCCATCTTGACCTGCTGCTAGCGCATGCTCAGGCTCGTATAAAAACTCTGGTGGCAAGTCTGCCATGATAGCAGCATCGACATACGGCGGATTGGTAACGATCAGCTCGTATTGATTTTCAGCAGGAATCTTGGCAAACAGATCCGACTCAATCACATTCACTTGATGGCCAAGATCATGATGATCGACATTGACCATCGCCACTTCAAGCGCGCCTTTATCAATATCTACAGCATCGACCAAGGCATCGACGAAGCGCGTCGCCAAGGCAATAGCAATACAGCCAGAGCCGGTGCATAAGTCTAAAACACGCTCAGGCTGTGATAGCTGCTTGACATCCAAACCATGATCATAGAAGGCAGTAGCCTTATCATTGACCGTCATACCCAGTGGCTTCGCCAGCTCATTGACATCAAAATACGGATGGAACTGTTGACGTATTAATTCTGCTACAGGCGAGCGCGGAATGAGCACGCGCTCATCAACATAAAAAGGCAAATCACAGAAGTAGGATAAATTGATCAAGTAGCTTAAAGGCTTACGCTCAGCGATACGCTCTTCTAACAGGCTCAATACCAATTGCTTCTCTGACGTGGTCAGCCGGCAGTCTAGAATCTGCTCATTCGCGGACCAATCTAACGACAACGAGTGCAACACAATCGCTGATGCTTCAGCAAACTCATCTGTCGTGCCTTGAGCCACGACCACATCATAGTTACGAAGTTGAGTGACCGAAAAACGTATAAAATCACGAATACTAACCAGTTGCTCGCGCGCTTCTTCGAGCTCTGCATGCAAGTTGGCAAATTCATCGTGCTCACCGAGAAGGCCTGTCTTCAAATCGTACTCCATATCACCGTCCAAGCCCTTAGGCTCAGTCTCATTGAAGTATTGGTTTTGAAACTCTTCTGCGCTCATTGTTTGGTCTTCTGACATATCGCACCTTGCTGATTACATGTTCACTGACTACATGCGGATGGGTTAAATCGCTCTCTATAAAAAGCCGACTTATTAAATAATAATCTAGCCCTACATTATAGACGCAAACACTAGGTTGCGCCAATCACTGTGTTTTTTAGTTTACTAAAAACAGAAAAACACTGAGTGTATTGAGTTAGGCCATGTTCTCATGTTAAAAATGGTCATAAAAATGAGATAAATTGCCGTCAAACGAGGAAAATAGCACAAATAATATCGAGATATTAATCAGCTGTTTGACGACGTTTGGCAAAGTTTAGCCATTTTTAGCCCATTTAAATACAAGCGCTTGGATTGAAGACACGCCCTAGAATCTAGCAAAAATCCATACACACCATGGCTAAATTATTGCCCAACTGTAGTGAATACGTCAGCAGTTGACGTTTAGTACTATATAGGTATAAAAATATGTGTCAAAAGTTTGCGAAGCGTCTCAATTATGCGCATAATAGCCGCATTAGTATCAACCACAAGTAACTTAAATATGATGAAAATAAAGCCTCTTATTACCGCCATATCTATCGTAGTCGTTAGTGCCAGCGTGAGTGCGCTTGCCGCCACCGCTGATAATACTCGCTCATTGCCAGTACGCACATCCGACTCCATGCCTAGCCTCGCTAAGAAAGTGAGCCTTGATGTGCAAGAGAATCGTAGCCGCTCAGTCGATGGTCGCGCCCCCGCCACTACTGCTAAGCCAGCTGACCGCATGACGCAATTGATTGATTCAAAGCAAGGCCAAAAGCCGATGGCAGCCGCTCAATCGAGCACTGCTGATAATATGAGCGCAGAAGAGCTGACTCGTAAAGATGAGCAATCTGACAGCACTGATGATATTAGTGAAGGTCAAGCCGTTGCCGCCCCTAGCGATGTCTCATCTATTGACTCCTCTGACCCTTTGTCTTTTGAGTTACCTGAAAGCGAAAAGCGTCAAGATTTTAGCGATGACCCTACCATCAAAAACATCGAAGACAAAGATGGTAAAAGATACACCACGCTAAACTTGTCCAACTATGCCAAACAAGTCAATGATGCCGTCTGGTCACCAAGCATGAAGGTCAACTCAGCGATGACTATTAAAATGCAGGCATTACTCGATTGGAACCATGCTTCACCGGGTCCTATCGATGGCGGCTGGGGTATGAACAGTAAAAAAGCCTTGATCAACTTTCAAACCATGAAAGGTTTGCCAGCAACCGGCAAAATGGATCAAAAAACATGGAATGCCTTAATCAAAAACATTCCTGCCAATAAGCCCGTGTTAGTGACTTACACACTGACTGAAGATGATCTCAAAACCAACTTCGCGCCTACCCCTGCTGGCTCAGAAGCGAAGTCGAAAATGAAAGGTTTGTATTATCAAGATATCAAAGAGATGCTGGGCGAACGCTTCCACATGGACGTACGCTACTTAGATAAGCTAAATAAAAATAAAGCTTACCAAGCTGGTGAAACCATTACAGTCCTTAACACCCGTGGACCGCTGAATCAGCGCATCAACCGCGTTGTCGCCAATAAAGCAGACAAAACATTGTACGCCTACAATGATGACAAATTGGTCGCCACCTACCCAACGACTATTGGTAGCGATGCCACACCGTCTCCACAGGGTACTTTCAAAATTATCAACAAGGTAAAAATGCCTTGGTATAAAGCGACTGTCGGTGACGGTGCTCAGAAAAAGGTTCATATGCTGCCACCAGGACCGAACAACCCTGTCGGTGTTGTATGGATGGGCTTGTCTAAACCGTCTTATGGTTTGCATGGCTCGCCAAAACCTGAAGGTATCAGCCGTCAAGCATCAGCAGGTTGTGTACGTTTGACTAACTGGGATGTACTAGAGGTGTATGCCAACATTGAGAATGGCGCAACCGTTGTCCTAAAATAGTTTAGTTTAACAAAATGCTTAATGAAAAAAAGACCCTGTTAAGAGGGTCTTTTTTTATGACTGAGTTTCACTCAATTTTTAGATACTTACTATCAGAGAGCAGCAAAACAGCTTCCTAAAGCAGCGTCTTATTGGCGCTTTTCTTATGATACATCCACGCTTACTCTACAAAGTAAGCTTTCCGTATTTAACGTGCCAATGTAAAGTAACGGTATAAAATAACGATGTAAAGCACTCGCTTAGAACATCAATTTAAAATATAACCCGTAAAGTAAAAATTGCCCACTGCCCTATGACTTATACTTTATAGCCTTCCTCATTACCAGTGATGCTGCCTACTTTTTTGGTAAAGTACAATCCTGCAGGAATAGAGATCAAGATACCTGCGGCTACTGCCATTTGGATATGTGGAATCTGATTAAACCCTGTAACCAAGGCGCCAATCATGAATACGCCAATGGTGACGGTTGCTGCTATGGAGTAGATGACAGAAAATAATGGCCAGTTCATAATTTATTCCTCATTTTTGTTGTGGGTATACTCCCTTTATACACTAAATCCACAAGGAAAGTAAGTATTTAATCCAAACCTTTAAGCCAGTTATAACGGGTGACTCAGCATAAAAGCCTTGTTATAATAAGGGAATTATCTGCAATATTATTTATCGTAAAAAATCGTAAAGTATGATGCTTTTATCAGTATTAGTTGATTTCCCATCCGCTTACTTCTCGCCTGCCTAGTCGCAAAAAACTCCTACGGTTTTCTACATTTATCATTACAATAGCGACTTTCTGTCATTCGCTAAGAAAGTTTTTCACTATGACCTTATCTAATAAACAGTCAGCTGTTGAGTCAGCAACGACAAAAGATGCCTTAGACCAGATTGATGCTCAGCAGGTGTCAGAGTCTATTGCTAATAATAATGCAACTGATGAAGCTAATGTCGATGAAATGTCGTGTCCAAATGATAAAATCCAGACTCATAAAACCTTGGATAATGAAACCTTAAACAATGAAAATCCAAGCAATACTGAAAGCGACATTGAGCAAAATGACATTGAGCAAGACGGCATTGAGGAAAATGATCTAGGTGCTCAACATCCTGAAGCTAAAGTAAAGATGGAGTCGCTTGGACCCGATGTGGTAGTGGCGAGTGTTGAAACATCGGAGCCAGAAACCCAAGCATCTGCCGACATGGAAAAAACAGAAGTTGGCGCGTCAAATGCTGATGATGTAGAAAAGCAAGGTACTGAAGATAGTCAGGAAACCCTAGTTGATGAAGCCACCGTTGAAGCAGAAGCTACTGACGATTCTAGGGTGCTAACCGACGCTAGCAAAACAATTGACCATGAATCCACGGCGGATGCGACGGATCCCAAAACAGACGAAAGTATGTCCATACAAGGTACAAGTGCAGAAAATACAGTAGAACCTGAAACACTAGTCACGCCAGCCTCCAAAGGAAAAACGCAGCCCAATGCCAAAGCGTTGACTGCTACTGAAAATGAATCTAAAAATGAGTCAAGCAAAGATGATGCACTAGAAAAAATGCCTAACGACGAGGCAGAGAATAACGACAAAGAGGAAGAGAAAGAGGACGAAGTCAAAGAACAAAAAGAAGCCAAACTGGAGTCTTATAAGCAGTTTGTTGCTGAGCAATTCAGCAACCAAAAGGTAGACTATCCAGAAGTACGAGTCAGAATCGAGGCCAACGCTCTGCCTAGCAAAATGTATTTCATTATGAATATACTTTCTGCCATCATCGCCAGTTATGGGTTGGTAACCAATTCAGCTGCCGTGGTCATTGGCGCCATGTTGGTTGCCATGATGTTAGGTCCCATTACTGGCATAGCATTAGCGATTATTGATCATCGTATGCCATTGCTACGTAAATCACTGATTACGGTTATCGTCGGCGTATCATTGGTCGTACTGGTCGGCTTCGTCGTCGGTTGGCTGCACAAAGATCAGCCATTAACGACAGAGATACTATCGCGCACTCAGCCGACCTCGATGGATTTGATGATTGCCTTAGCAGGTGGTACTGCTGGTGCTTATGCGATGGTATCACCGCACCTATCAGTGGCAGTGGTCGGCGTAGCAGTAGCAACCGCTTTGGTGCCGCCACTGGCTGCCAGTGGTATTTTATTTGCCAATGGCGAGATTCAGCTAGGCTTTGGCGCCTTACTGTTAGCTGTTACCAACATTATTGCCATCCAATTTACCAATGCGCTTGTATTATGGCTTTTAGGCTTTCGTCGTTTGGTCAAGGACGACTACAAATCAAACACCTACCTGACTTTTTTGCAACGTAATGCAGTGACCCTATTGTTGTTAGCAGGGTTGGGCACTTATTTAACTATTAATCTACAAACCAACGCCAAGCAGCAAGTCTTTGAAAGCAGCGTCAAAGAAGCCATCAACAGCTACTTTATTGATAAGGGTAACGTACTGACCAATACTCAGTTTGATACCTCGAAAGAAAATAAAGTCGTACGTGCGGTCATTCGCGGAGAGACGACGCCTACCTCATACGATGTACGACAAATCGAAACTGTCATTACCCAAGATATGGCAGAGAATTTCCCTGAGTATTTACCCATTAAGCTACAGCTGCGCTACTTGCCAGTACAAGTCATTGAGTCCAATCCATTGATACAAGACAAACTCGACAAGACCGATGCGGCGATTTTGACCAATTAGCTTTTATGCGCTACCAAAACCATCGACTATTTAGAGACGCAGAATAACCTAGCAGTTGTAACTCTTGTATCAAGAGCTTGGGCGTTTGTGCTAAAATCGCTTGCAAAATTATTTTACTTTATCTATTCAATTCTATCCGTCAGTAAGGAGCCGCTGTGAGCCAGCCATTTCGCTCAGCCGATATTCGTCAAGCTTTTATCGATTTTTTTATAAGCAAGCAGCATACCCCTGTTTCTTCATCTAGCCTAATTCCGCACAATGACCCGACATTGCTATTTACCAATGCCGGTATGAATCAGTTTAAAGAAACGTTTTTGGGCATGGAGCCGCGTGATTATACCCGTGCAGTAACCTCGCAAAAATGCGTAAGAGCGGGCGGCAAGCATAATGATTTGGACAATGTTGGCTATACGGCGCGTCATCACACCTTCTTTGAGATGCTGGGCAACTTCTCCTTTGGCGATTATTTTAAGCAAGCGGGTATCGAGTACATTTGGGAATTTTTGACATCCGATGAATGGTTGGCTATCAATAAAGATCGTCTATATGTGACCATTTATGAGACTGACGACGAAGCCTTTGATATTTGGCATAAAGACATCGGTATTCCTAGCGAGCGTATTATCCGTATTGGTGATAATAAAGGCGCGCCTTACGCATCAGATAACTTTTGGACGATGGGCGATACTGGCCCTTGTGGCCCTTGTACCGAAGTGTTTTATGACCATGGCGCAGACATTGAAGGCGGTTTGCCGGGTACACCCGAAGAAGATGGCGACCGCTATATCGAGATTTGGAACTGTGTCTTTATGCAGTTTAACCGTCAAAAAGACGGCACCATGTTGCCATTACCTGCTCCTAGTGTCGATACTGGCATGGGGCTTGAGCGTATCAGCGCTATCATGCAAGGTGTGCATGGCAACTACGAAATCGATTTATTTGTGCACTTAATGGATGCCGCTGCTGAGATTTTAGACATTGAAAATCAGCAGCAGTCGTCGCTAAAAGTCATCGCTGATCATATTCGCGCTGTTTCATTTTTGATTGCTGATGGTGTCACGCCAAGTAATGAGGGTCGTGGCTATGTGCTGCGCCGCGTCATTCGCCGTGCCGTACGTCATGGTAATAAGTTGGGCGCTGATAGTGATTTCTTTTATAAGATGGTCGCGCCACTGGTCGCTGAAATGGGCACTGCCTACCCAGAGCTAAAAGACAAACAAAGCGTCATCGAAAACGCCATTCAAAAAGAAGAAGCGCAGTTTGCCAAGACATTGGCACAGGGTTTACGCTTGCTTGCCAGCGAACTTGAAGGCTTACAAGACGGCGATACCCTCTCTGGCGAAGCCGCCTTCAAACTTTATGATACTTATGGCTTTCCGCTTGATTTGACCGCCGATATCACTCGTGAACGCGGTATTGTAATCGACGAAGCGGAGTTTGATGAGCACATGCAAGCACAACGTGAACGCGCCCGTGATGCTGGCAAATTCGATGTTGATTATAGCAGTGTCATTCAAGTAGACAACCCAACGACATTCATCGGCTATGAGCAACTTGAAGAAAATGGCGTGACTGTTAATGCCCTTTATCAAGATGGCAATCCTGTCGATAGCTTAAGCGAAGGTATGGAAGGCGTTATCGTCCTTGACCGTACGCCGTTTTATGCTGAAGGTGGTGGTCAAGTCGGTGAGTTGGGTGAAATTCGTAGCGCATCCGGCGTCTTTGAAGTGCAAGATACCAAAAAATCCGGGCAAGCCATTATTCATCATGGCGTCGTGACCATGGGTGATATCAGCACTAAGCAAACAGCTGACGCCCAAGTTTTATCTAGTATCCGTGCTGCTAGTGCCAAAAACCATTCGGCCACTCACTTATTGCATGCCGCATTAAGAGAGGTATTGGGTGATGAAGTCACACAAAAAGGCTCGCTGGTCTCAAGCGACGTGCTACGTTTTGACTTCTCCTATGATAAGCCCTTCACTGCTGCCGAGATTACACGTGTAGAACGTCTCGTTAATGAGCAAATCCAAGCCAATACCCCAGCCCGTATCGAGCATATGTCTATCGATGAAGCGATGAAGCAAGGTGCCATGGCACTGTTTGGTGAGAAGTATGGCAATGACGTTCGCGTGCTTACTATGGGCACCGACAGCATTGTCGATGGTCAGCGTCAGCCCTTCTCTATTGAGCTGTGTGGTGGTCTTCACGTGCAGCGTACGGGCGACATTGGTGTCTTTAAAATTACTAGCGAATCAGGTATTGCCGCAGGTATCCGCCGTATTGAAGCCGTCACAGGTATGAATGCCATAAAAAACATTCAGCAAAGTGAGCAACAACTCAGCGAGCTTGCCAGTCAGCTAAAAGTAAAACGCCCTGAAGTGGCACAGCGTGTCCGTACTATGGCGGATAAGCAGCGCGACCTAGAGAAGCAGTTAGAGCGTTTAGAACAGAAAATGGCCAGTGCGCAAGCCGCTAACTTGCTTGATGATGTGCAGACTATCGCCGGTACGCCAGTTCTTATCAGTACCTTAGGCGGTGTGGATGGCAAATCAATCCGTACGCTGATGGATGATATCAAATCCAAACTGCCTGATAGCGTGATTGTATTGGTTGGTGATAAAGACGATCAGCTAGCCTTAGCCGCAAGTGTCGCAAAGTCTGTCACTGCTAAAGTAAAAGCCGGTGATATCATTCGTCATTTGGCAAGTGAGCTTGGCGGTAAAGGCGGCGGCAAGCCCGATTACGCCCAAGGCGGCGCACCGAAGTCTGGCAACAGTAAAGCAGTCATTGACGCGCTACCCGCTTGGATAACTACCCAGCTTGGTGAATAAGCCATTTAGCTGACTGCCATTCAGTGCGTTAAACGCCATTAGTATGGGCGAGCAGCAGGAATGATACGATTGGTTATACGCTTTATAACCAATCGCCATATATCTAATCCGTACTGACACTTAACCTTACAAGCCGAGTATGGTATAAAGGTCGACGTTTGGGCATATCCTTAATTCCATTCATATCGCTCATTCAGTTTAACGCAGGCACCATTGGATAAACAAAAGGCATAGGGCGCAACTCTTATAATACGGCTTTATCTACGCAAGCATTGATTGACAGATACATTGCTGCTTATCGATGATAATAAAAGGCCATTAATGAATAATAGGTAGATTTTTATGGCGTTAATAGTACAGAAATACGGCGGCACCTCGATGGGCAGTATCGACCGCATCAAAAACGTCGCCAAACGAGTTAAGCGCTGGCATGATAATGGTCATCAAGTGGTGGTCGTTGTCTCTGCCATGAGCGGCGAAACCAACCGTTTGATTGATCTGGCACGCCAAATTAGCACCCAGCCTGATCCTCGCGAATACGATCAAATGGTCTCAACGGGTGAGCAGGTCTCTATCTCGTTACTTGCAATGGCCATCAAAGATCTTGGTATTGGTGCTCGTTCATTCACTGGTCGTCAGGTCGCTATTAAAACTGATAGCTCATATAATAAAGCCCGTATCGAAAGCATCGATGATAAAAACATTCGTGAGCAATTAGATGCTGGTAATATCGTGATTGTGGCTGGTTTTCAAGGTATCGATGAGGATGGTAATGCAACGACGTTAGGTCGCGGCGGCTCTGATACGACAGGTGTTGCGATTGCCGCAGCCTTGGGCGCAGATGAATGCCAAATCTATACCGACGTCGATGGTGTCTATACCACTGATCCACGCGTCACCTCAAAAGCCAAAAAGCTTGAAAAAATTACTTTTGAAGAAATGCTGGAGATGGCGAGCCTAGGCTCAAAAATCTTACAAATTCGCTCAGTAGAATTTGCGGGTAAATATGGCGTACCGCTACGCGTCCTCTCTAGCTTTGATGAAAATACCGATGGTAGCTTTGACGACGACTTTAAGAACAATGTCGGCACCCTAATTACGATAGACGAAGGAGACAATATGGAACAGGCAATCATCTCAGGTATCGCTTTTAATCGAGACGAAGCAAAAATAGTCGTGCGCGGTGTGCCCGATCACCCTGGCATCGCCTCTGCTATCTTGAGCCCTATTGGTCGCGCCAATATCGAAATTGACATGATCGTGCAAAACCTATCAACCAATGGCACCACTGACTTTACCTTTACGGTCAATCGTACTGACATGGACAAAACCATGAAAGTGTTAAACGATGAAGTCAAAGACGAGATTGGTGCCAAAGAAATCTTGGGTAACAGCGAAGTCGTCAAAGTTTCTTTGGTTGGTGTTGGTATGCGCTCGCATGCTGGGGTTGCTAGCCTCATGTTCCAAACCCTCGCAGAAAACAACATCAATATTCAAATGATATCGACCAGTGAAATCAAAGTATCTGTGCTTATCCAAGAGCAGTATCTAGAAAAAGCAGTTAAATCACTGCACACGGCATTTGGTCTTGATCGTGAAGATGGCGACAGCAAAATCGCTGGGCTATAATTTATATTAAAACCATTAAAAATATAGACATAGCATTAACAGTTATCGATTACATCAGCATCAATTACTTTCAATAATGTGTTTATCCAAATAGGGTCTTTTTAGATCCTATTTTTATTTTTATTATTGTTCTGATTGGTATATACCTAATAGTTTTGTGAAAACCCGTGACAGTATCTGTTATGCCCCCTATAATGGGGCTTTCATTTGGGCTAAATGAATCTACCTATCATTACCGCTATTCGCCTAACGTTAGACATAGTAGCTTGTAAGCTAAATACAAGGTGTGTTTAGTGCGGCGGTAATGTCCTGTAATTGAGAAGTAATCTGATGAGTAATAATCTGTTGATGCGACATAAGGAGTGTGACGCATGTTAATTTTGACACGCCGCGTGGGCGAAACGTTAATGATTGGTGACGAGGTCAGTGTGACTGTCCTAGGCGTTAAAGGCAATCAAGTGCGTATCGGTGTTAATGCGCCAAAAGACATTGCCGTACACCGCGAAGAGATTTACCAACGCATACAGCATGAGCGTTCGGTACAATCACAAATGCAGCATCTTGAGCAAGGCAGTTTTGCGCCTTCCTTTGATGATGAAGACTATTTTAATCGCTAAGCTGAGTCTTAACACCTAACCACTAATAATCATTGAGCACACACCAAGCACCGTACTTTGCTTTTTAATCTGCTCTGAGGTCATTTATTTATGAGTATTCGCCAATCAGATGTATCGGCTCTACTTAATGGTTTGAATAAAAAAGCCATTGGATTCAATGATGTCATCAGTTTTATTGATGATTTTTATCGTTATGCGCCCGCCCCTTTCGTTAATGGCATGCAGCACAATGCCGCTGGCGAAAACGAAGGCAGTGCGAAAATTTTTGGTTTTGCCAAACACCATGGTCTCAATCAATTAGACACGCTAAAACTATTTGGTGAGCATTATACCAAAGTGCTAGAGACGCCTAAAGGCACTGATCATGCCAATATCCGCAATTTTTTGCATTGGGGTTGGCAAGGGTTTTTGATGCAAAAGAATCCATTGACGGTCCGTCCAAGTGTTGATACGACTGCGCTTTAATCATTTTTAAGCACAAAAAAAAGCCACGCTATATAATATAGCGTGGCTTTTTTATTGAGCCTTTCAATCTTATCTTTAATATGGTCAGTGAAAAGCACTGTCGATACATGACGCACTGCTGATATCCATTTTCTTGCTTGCTATGCCTGTGCAGACAGAGGCGACAAAAAAGTGATATCAGCAATACCGTCGCGTTTTTAGGGTATTTTGACTATAGCTGCTTTTATTGTAGTTAACTACGGCTACTCTAATTCACGACCATTCTGCTTATTTATCACGAAACTTAACTGGCTGGATAGCGCCCTTAGGATTGGGCATATTGGGATAATGATGTTCGTGCTCGACATCACATTCAGCACCGACGATTGAGCCATCGTCCTTTACAGGTTTATGAATATAACCGGTACGCTCGGCCGCAGGTAGATGCTCATGCTCCCAAACCATTACCGCTTGCATACAAGTGTCGCGCTGCTCAGGGGTTAATTTACGGCCATCTGGCCATTTGCCAAGCTCAATGGCCATACGGAATTTATCGACCACGTCTGGTGTTAGCGTTGCTAATATTGTTTGCTTATCCATCTCACTCTCCACGACTATTTTTTATACGACAACTGCTTTTATTCATCATCCATAATATCATCATCAATATCAAGACTGAATTCTTCGGCATGGACGTTCCAGTGTAGTTTGGTACGGCAAGCCTCATAAAAATCAAATCCTGGAGGATGTAGCAGCGTTAGCTTATCAGGGTGCTTACGAATATAAAGCCGCTGCTCTTGGTCGAGCGGTATGCTGGGCTTGCCATCTGCACTAACCATCGGCTGCGTGCGATTGTCCTCATGGATGCGAATACAAACTTCGCTATTGCCACTGACTACAATCGGACGACTGGACAAGGTATGCGGATGCATGGGCACCAGACATATTGCATCCATACTCGGATGGATAATAGGGCCACCACCAGATAGTGCATAGGCTGTGGAACCAGTAGGCGTCGCCACAATCAAGCCATCGCTGTGCTGTCTATAGACATCGTGACCATCAATTTTCATCTGAAAATCAATCATATGTACTGACTTACCAGCATGCAATACGATGTCATTGAGCGCCATATCTTCATGGATAATATTTCGCCCTTCTCGTATTTCCATCGTCAAGAGAAACCGATGATCCAACTGATAATCGCCCATCAATACTTGACGCAATTTAAAAGCAGCTTCATCAGGTTTGACATCAGCTAAAAAACCAAGGCGACCACGGTTGACACCCAAGACTGGCACGCGATATCGAGCCAGTGCTTCAGCAGCATGCAATATAGAGCCATCACCACCGACGACGATAACCAAATCACAAATCTCACCTATCAAGCTACGCTTAACGATTTTGACTTTTTCGATCTCAGTAAGATCCAAGGTTGGTAGATGGGCAGTTTGCATGTCCATTATCAGGGTGAGATTCATCTCATTGATAGTTTGGGCAATCTGCACCAGACTTTGGGTGACGCTGCGCTTGCCTGCGCGCCCCATTAATCCAATACGCCGAAACGCTGGATTTTTGATGGCGTGGAACAGCTCTGATGCATGTAAGTGTGGCAATCTTTCGGACTGCGCGGAGTTTTCCATAAAACGACTCGGAATAACGGTAAAATACAGGGCAATGATAGCGATAAATGAGCGCTTAAACTAGCATGTTTTATCAATTATCGTTGTTAACTGTCGTAATCAACCCCATATAACAACCATTGCACGCCCATTTATGGCCTGCTTACCGCGCTACTGAGCATCCCTAGCTAGTCCAAATAATAAGTCAGATGATGGCTGCGTCAATCCTTGACAGCCGTCACGCAAACACAGTTGACAATAACCAAGCTTTTGCTAAAGTAGCAGTAATTTATATCATTTTTAATTAAGGACATATGTATGGCCAATCCTATTGTCAGTCGCGCAGAGCTTGCGATCGGCGGTCAGCCGATGACCGTCAAAGGTGTCATCCAAAAGACCAGCTTGTTGCTTGGTTTATCTGCTATCACTGGTGTCGGCTTTTTCTTTTATGCGCTGATGGCAGGTCTATCACAAAGTTTTATTACCATGGCGGCCTTTGGTAGTATGTTTGCCGCTTTTGGTCTCGCGATCTTTATCACTTTTAAGCCACAAAAAGCCAAAACTTTCGCGGTCCCTTATGCGCTCTTAGAAGGTATCTTCTTAGGCGGCATCTCGCTATTCTTTATGAGAATGTACCCAAGCGTACCAGTCACGGCGATGTGCGCAACCTTTGTGACGGCAGCGGTTATGCTAGGGCTATATCGCTCTGGTCTCGTTAAGGTGACGCAGAAATTCCGCTCTATCGTCACCTCAGCGCTTATTGCCATCATGCTCGTTTATGTTGCGCAATGGGTTCTTTCTTTAGCGTTCGGTTCGAGCTTACCTTTCTTATTTGAAGGTGGCGTTATCGCTATTGGCTTCAGTTTATTTGTGATTGTTATCGCTTCTTTTACGCTATTACTTGATTTTGATAACATTGATCGCGGCGTAGCAGCTGGTATTTCTGAAGACTACGAATGGTTATTTAGTATCGGTATTCTTGCGACGCTAGTATGGATGTATATCGAATTTATGCGTCTGCTTAGCTACCTACAAGACTAATCTATAACTGGCTAATAATAATGATACCTAAAATAAAAACCGTCTTTTGCTAAAGGCGGTTTTTTTATATTTGAACCAAAGTAGGTATTATATGCAGATAAATACCACGTATAAGAAACTAAGCACGTTTTAGACGCAATGCATTTAATACCACAAATAATGAGCTCAGCGACATCCCAATGGCGGCAAGCCAAGGTGGGACATAACCAAACGCGGCAGGTAATAATACGATACTGTTATAAGCCAGTGCCCAGCGGAAGTTTTGTTTGATAATGCGTTCCGTTTTATCCGCGATACGCTTGGCGGCCGTGATGGCTTCAATCTGTCCATTAAGGATGATGCTATCGCTTGACACCTGCGCCAAATCTGCCGCGCCAGCAATCGAAGTCGACACATCTGCTGCTGCCAACACGGGCGCATCATTAATACCGTCACCAACCATCAGCACGACTGACCCTTGTGCTTGCAGCTGCTGGATATGATTGACCTTATCCGTTGGTGACAGACCATTATATGCCGCCTGCATGCCCAAAGTCTCCGCCATGACCAGCGCCTGCGGACTGGGGTCGCCCGTCAGCATCACAGACTCAATACCTAAGCCTTTGAGCGTATCCAGCATTGAGCGGGCGTTATCACGCACTTTATCGCTAAAGTAAAAACACGCCAGCGCTTGCCATCCACTTGAGGAGCTTGTTTGACAAGACAACACAACCGCTGAGCTGGCACGCTGGCTCAGTAAATCGATCGTTAAATCATTGTCTGCCTTTGCACCAGTAGCACCTTTATCCAAAGCAAAGTCTACATGACCAATACGATATAGAACGCCATCAATCATGGCTTCTACCCCGCCTGCTGGATAATGCAGCAAGGCTTGAGTGGGCGGCAGATGTAATTGATAAGCGGCGGTCAGTAGCGCATGAGCAATCGGGTGACGACTGCCTACTTCTAAGGCCGCAGCAATGGCTAAGAAACGGTCTTTTTGCAAAGGCAACGCGCTTGAGTCATCGTTTTCATCTTGGCTGAACGATTTTATTAGCTCAATGTTCAGTAAGTTTGGCTTGCCATAAGTCAATGTCCCTGTTTTATCAAAAGCCACATGCGTAATCTCTGCTAAGGTTTGCAGCGTATGACCACGCGTGGTCAAAAAGCCATAGCTGGCCAATCGATTGGTAGAGACAGTCAAAGCAATCGGTGTGGCTAGTGACAGCGCGCAAGGACAAGTCGCCACTAAGACTGCAACCGTTGCCCAAATAGCTTGGCTTGGATCGACAAAATACCAGCCGATAAATACCAATGCTGACAATACTAAAATCCGCGCCACAAACCAACGAGCCAGCTTGTCCGCTTGCTGTGCCAGTTTGGGCTTTTCACTCATGGCACGGTTCATCAGCCGATCAATTAATCCAATCTGACTGTCTTCTGGCAGTGCCGTGACCAGCATCTCAAACGGCTGACTGTCGTTTTGTGCGCCGCCGACGATATAGTCGCCTTGAGACTTGATGATTAAATCACCCTCACCCGTCAGCAGACTTTGGGAGACGGTCGCAGTTGGACTAAGCAAAATACCATCGCTGATAATCTCAGAGCCAGCCTCAACCATGATGATGTCACCCACTTGCAAGCTTTGAGCGGTCACCATCTGTTTTTGTTCTGCACCATACACTGGCTTTAACAAATCTGGCTTTAATAGGTCTGGTTGACGGCTGGTTTGTTGCCAGTCTTGAGCTATACGATTGGTTATTTGATGAACATTGGCATCCATACTCTGCATAAAATTGGGTGTATACTTTGTTGGAGCGCTGACTGCGGCACTTATTGCACTATCAGCACCTGTCTCATGAACTGCCTGATTAATAGCACTCGTATCTGTTTTATTCGAAACATTTTGTTGTAACTGCTGCAAAATGAGCGCAGCGTCTCCTTTGTTTTCAGCAATTTTTTGTACTAAAACTGGCTCCACCACTACTAAGTCATTGGCCATCGTCGCCGCTTTTAGACGGGCATTATGCTCGATATAACGCCCTGCCAATAAGAAGAAAATAAACATGCTGACCGAATCATAATAGGTCTGACCGTTTCCAGTAATGGTGGCGTACAAACTGGCGAAAAATGTAACAATCAAGGCGATACTGACCGGTACATCCATATTGACTTGGCGCGCGCGAACTGCCGACCATGCAGACGTAAAGAACGGTATGCCCGCATAAAAGAACACGGGAATACTGACGAATAACGACACCCAACGCAAAAAATCGCGCTGCAATATCAACATCCCGCTATATTCACCAAAATATAGTGCGACCGCATACATCATCGCTTGCATCGCGCCCAGAGCAGCAATTCCTAGACGTAGCAGCATCTTGTTATTGTGCTTAGCCAGCATTGCTTCATGGGTGTCTTGACGGTAAGGCTTGGCTTCGTAGCCAATTTCATTGATAACGGCTAGAATACGGCTGATAGGCAGCTTACTCTCGTCCCAAATGACGCGCATACGCTGATTGGTCAAATTGACCTGACACTTACTGATGCCATCAATCTCATAAAGACGCGATTCGATGAGCCACGTACAGGCAGCACAGCGTAAGTTATTAACGGACAATTCCGCCACCGACAGACCATCTTGAGCATAAACGAACTGTAACTTTATCTCATCATGATCATAGGCTTCGAGGCGCGTCAGCTGGGTAGGCAAACTTGCCGTACGGTTGATTTCCGAACGATCAAGATAATATTGCTCAAGCCCTGCCTCGACGATACTTTGCGATGCCAACTGACAACCCATGCAGCACATCTCACGGGATTTACCCAATATATCGGCATAAAACGGCGGCTGCGGTACTGGGTCGCCACAGTGAAAACAATGACCAACAAGAGGCAGGACCAACCCTTCGGTGATAGAGTTGTCTTCATAATAATGGCTGGAGGTTGGTATTGGTGAGGGGGCACTAGACATAATCGCGCTTACTTCCTTTAGACAGGTTTGCTCGAACCCAATTCACTTTGAGAAAACTTGCTATCATCAAATATGCCTAATGTTATTTAAAACAGCTATTTTAAATAAGCTCGACACGGCTAGCACAGATAGAGAATCAACCGCTAATTCATACAAAAAACATCGTTAGAATAATCGTAAATTGTTATCTTATATGGCACTGATAAAGCAAATTAAAAGCGCGCTGTGTTTTTGTATAAACATCGCTGTCAATAGATCGATTATACTATAAGCCGGTGCTGTGAACAGCATAACCCCTCACAGAGTCATCCCACTGAATGCCTGAGTTGATGATGATAGATTGAAAAATTTGTCAATTTGCGTCATTATGAGGCAGTTTTTTATCCCTAAATGGTGCATCATCCGTGCAAAAATCTAATTCTAAGCGACCAATCTCCAAGCTTCCTTCATCATCTACGTCTGCTATCAGCACGCTACCCTCACAGCAGCGCGGCTTGGTCTTTAGTAGTATTTTATTAATTGTCATTATCGCTGGCATGGTGCTATTGGCGCTGTATTTGATCAAGCTTGATCGCACCATTACCCACAAGTTCGAAGGTAAGCGCTGGGATATTCCTGCCAAGGTATACTCGCAGCCACTTGAGCTTTACCAAGGTGCCAGCGTCGATAACAGCACGATTAAGACATGGCTTGAGCTGCTTAATTATCAAAGCAACAAAGCCTATGATCGCACCGGTACCTATCGTAAGTCTGGCAATACCTATTATATCCATACGCGCGGTTTTACTTATAGCTCCAACGATATAGACACTGAGCAAGTCATCAAAATGACGATTGCTGGTAATAAGATTGAGTCGATTCAAAGCACTTTACCGGCTAAGAGCGGCATTATTCGCCTTGAGCCGGTTAGTATTGGCGGCATTTACCCAGACAGCAATGAAGATCGTATGGTCGTCTCTTTAGATGAGGTGCCACAGCCATTGATTGATGCATTAATAGCCACGGAAGATCGCGGCTTTTATGAGCATAAAGGCGTATCGATACGCGGTATCGCCCGTGCAGTCATTAATAATTTCTCTGGCGGCTCTAGACAAGGTGGTTCGACCATCACCCAGCAGCTGATTAAAAACTTTTATCTGAATTCAGATCGCACCCTAAAACGCAAAGCCAATGAAGCCCTAATGGCTGTGTTACTTGAGCTCCATTATAGTAAAGATGAAATTCTACAAACGTATCTGAACGAGATTTACCTAGGACAAAACGGCAACCGCTCTATTAATGGCTTTGGTTTGGCAGCGCAGTTCTATTTTAATCAACCGCTGAACGAGCTGCGCTTAGACCAGCAAGCCTTGCTCGTTGGTATGGCAAAAGGCCCGAGTGTCTATAATCCACGTCGCCATCCAAACGATTCAAAAGCACGTCGTAATGTCGTTCTTAGCAACATGCTAGCGATGGGCACGCTCAGTCAAGCAGACTATGATAAAGCCATAGAGAGATCACTGGGTATCGCTGACAAGCCTGTCGAAGGCAAAAGCCAATTTCCTGACTTTCTCGATATCGTCAAGCGTGAATTGAATACCGTCTATTATTCTGATGACTTAAAAAATGAAGGTCTGACGATTATTAGTACGCTCGACCCTATTGCCCAATTAGCCGCCGATAAAGCAGTCGATAAAAAACTGGGCGAGCTCCGTCGTAGCAGCAGCAAAACCAAAGATTTACAAGGTGCCTTGGTCAGTGCCAATCCAGAGACTGGTGAGCTGGTCTCTGTGGTCGGTAGCGGCAGTGAATTTACGGGCTTTAACCGCGCCGTCGATGCCAAGCGTCAAGTGGGCTCTTTATTAAAACCGATCATTTATATGACAGCGCTCGAAAGCGGTCGCTATAATTTGGCAAGTTCGGTCGATGATTCACCAGTTACCGTCAACCTAAATGACGGTACGAAGTGGAATCCACAAAACTATGACAAGCGTGATCATGGTTATGTCCCCTTTACCACTGCACTGTCTCAGTCTTATAACCAAGCAGCGGTACGCTTAGGCATGGAATTTGGGATCGATACTTTTGCCAAGCAGCTACAGCGTATGGGTATTAAAGAGAAAATATCGCCTTATCCTTCTGCATTATTAGGATCGGTCAATCTTAGCCCAATGGATATGCTTGGCGTCTATCAAGTTTTTGCTACTGGTGGCTTTCGCACGCCCATTCATAGTATTCGTAGCGTCATTGATGATCGCGGTCGTATCTTGCAGCGCACTGGACTCAATACACAGCGTAGTATCCCGCCTGAGACCAACTTTTTGACCAATTACGCGCTACAGCAAGTGGTCGCCAGCGGAACGGCTAAACGAGCACAGTCGCTTGGTAGCAACCTGAATCTCGCTGGTAAAACAGGGACCACAAATGACTATCGCGACGCTTGGTTTGCTGGTTATAGTGGTAACTATGTCAGCGTGGTTTGGGTCGGTCGTGATGATAATAAGCCAATCGGTCTGAGTGGTGGCACAGGTGCATTACCAGTTTGGGTCGACTATATGAGTCGCTTAAAATTGACGCCAGTATCACTACCTGAGCCGGAAGGTATTGAGTGGTTATGGCTTGAAAACAATTCTGGTAAGCTATCAAATGAGCGCTGTACTGATGCGCGCTATTTGCCAGTAATGTCAGCACATTTGCCCGAAGAAGCCAGTAGTTGTGCCATCGGATTGTATCAACAAGATCGCGCTCAAGAACAGAGTGAGCAAGGCGCTATCAATCAGCAACGCCGCCGCGAAGGCTTAGACATTCCAAATGGCGAAGCGGTTGAGACCGAGAGCCAAGATGATAGTGATGCGCAGGGCGGTGCTGATACTTGGTACGACCGTGCGGTTGAATGGTTCTAACATTGTTTTTAAAAACTTAAAAAGGGGCTTAACATGGTGTCATCTATACAGCAAAGCGTATCCGTTAAGCAGGACATTATTAGCACGGCTAAAAAGAATACCCTAGCGAATACGGTCCTTGCTGCTGGTGCGCTCGTTGGCATAATGAGCTTGAGTGCCTGTCAAACGGCGCCCATTACTGCGACGAGAACAACACCTGCTCAAACGATGCCAGCAACGCAACGTCAAGAGACAGCAGCGCCCTCATCGGTTACCAACGTAAAACCTGCGACTCAAGCGCCGATTATTGATCACAGGGGCTATGGAGAAGGCGACGATAATGATGAAAAAAATGACTACCCTATCCAGTCTGATGCGCCGTCTGGCCCATCTTCAGCGACAAACCCATTAACGCAACAAACTCCAGTGTACACAGCGCCTAACTCCCCATCCAGTCCTGTGTTTTCACAGCCCGATGCCGTAATCATTACGCCGTCCCGTGATGACTATATAATTTCTGAACCTTCAATACCGTCGCACAATGACCTATTAGAGCGCGCGCGCCAAAACTCGCAACAACGCAGTCAACAAGCGGCTACTAACAACAGTGACCTGCCAGCATTTCGCAATCTTATGCAAACAGGGATTGGTCAGTTAAAATCAGGCAAGCTGACCAATGCTGAGAGCAGCTTTACCCGCGCCCAGCGCCTCGCGCCCAAATCCTCAGCGGTGTATTTTTATCTGGCACAAGTCGCTCTCAAAAAGAACCAACCGCGCAAGGCAGAAGCCATGGCTCGCCGTGGTCTTAGCGTCTCGCAAGATGCCAATCGCAGACGCGCGCTCTGGCAAATTATTTTGCAATCAGGGCAAGCGCAGGGTAACTCACGCATCATCAATGAAGCAAAGCAAGCACTGCGTTAGTATCAAGACATACCGAAGTGAGTAAATACTAAGTCTATAACTTGCTATCTACTCACTTTTTATATTGTGCACACCCATCATTTATCCAAAATATACATTTATTTTTAATTAAGGTTATCGTTATGGCATGGCAACAACTGCACTTACAGTGTGAAAAAGCAAACGTCGATCTGGCTGAGGCGCTGTTACTAGAAGCAGGTGCTCTATCAATCGCGTTAGATGACGCAGGGGATCAACCCTTGTTTGAGCCATTGCCTGGTGAGTCGCCCTTATGGGATGAAGTGATCCTGACAGGATTGTTCGATGCCAGCACAGACACTGGTAGCCGTCATGCGGTTGAACAGTTAAGTCACGAAATTGGTGCACAAGTACACGCCAGTCGTGTTTGGCTAAGTGCTGTGGATGATAAAGATTGGGAACGTGAATGGATGAGCAATTATCATCCTATAGAATGCGCCAATAACTTATGGATTGTGCCTAACTGGATAACGCCGCCCAATCCTGAAGCGATCAATATTATTATGGACCCTGGCTTAGCTTTCGGTACGGGTTATCATGCCACCACTCGCTTATGCCTCGACTGGCTAACAGAGCAAGATCTGAGTGATAAAGTGGTGATTGATTATGGTTGTGGTTCAGGAATTTTAGGTATTGCGGCATTATTGTTAGGGGCACGTCAGGTCTATGCCGTTGATATCGATCCACAAGCTGTGCTGGCGACCAACCAAAATGCCGTACGCAATCATGTCGATGATCGCTTGCAAGCATTTTTACCCGAAGACTTTACTGATTACTGGAAACAAAACGACGTCAAACCTGTAGAAGTGATGGTCGCCAACATTTTAGCCAAGCCCCTTATTGGCTTAGCACCTTACTTTGTCACCTTAATGGCATCAAAAAGTCGTATCGTGTTAGCCGGCTTAATCGAGTCACAAACTGAAGAAGTGACTGCTGCGTATCAGCCTTATTTTGCGCTCGATCCGAAGCACGCCTTTACGGCGCAAGAGGACCAACATTGGCAGCGTTTATCTGGTACATTTACAGGCTAGCAACATTTAATTACATCTGTTACGATAGAGGGGCAGTCAAATGTTATGTATTTGACGCCACTCTGTCCTTGTCTATCACTCATAAATGTATCAAGCATTTAACGATGAGTATCTAAGTAGAAGCCTGAGTATTAGAGGCAGCTATTGGTGAGTGGCTACGCGGTATTGATAACCATACTTTTTTGGATTCGACCCTATGACCACGCCAATAAAAACTCAGTGCCCTCATTGCCAAGCTTGCTTTAAATTACAACAAACCCAGTTAAATAAAGTAAACACCGCCGTTTGCTGTGATCAGTGTCAGCAGAGTTTTTTGGTCAATAAGCACCTTATCGTCACCACCGATACGCCACCAAAAATGGCAGATAGCACCACCACCGACCCAAATAACACAAGTAATGTCAAACCGCCTATTCATAAACAACTTTCTAATAAGCAATCTTCAGCCGTCTTATCTTCTGACAGCTTAATTCATGATGGTTTAATTTATGATGACATGGATATCGACGAAGCAGATGAAAGCAGTTTGGAATATGACTCGTTAGAAAATATGGACGCTTGGCTGACCCATGCAACCGACAGTAGTCATACTAATTCTATAGCCAGTAATAAGCTTGATAAAACGCCCAAGTCAGCAGCGCAATCAGCGTCGGCAGCAACGCAGTCTACCTCACCTGCTCAGGTTGCACTTAGTTCAGCGGCGGCCAATAACATCCATGCCAATATTGATGATACGACTGACAACGCTTGGCTCGAAGATCTGCTCAAAGAGCAAAATAAAAATGACAATAGCATCCAAGAGGATACGGATTTATCGCAGCTATTGCTCAGCATGGGCGTGCCCTTTAGAGACGAAGACCGAACACATGAAGAGCGGGTCAAAAAAATGCAAGCGCAAGCGAAATTCGCGCCGACACCAGCGCGGCATTCAATTGCCTCGCTACTGTGGACGCTAGGCTGTTTGGTACTGGCGCTGCTACTTTTTGCCCAGTATGTTATTTTTAATTTAGAAACCTTGGTAAAAAATCCCGCTCATGCAGAACGCCTACAGACAATCTGCACAATCGCGGCTTGCAGCCTTCCTAGCGCTGACTTATCTGCCTTGACGATCACTGAGCTCAATCACAAGCCTAGCCAAATTAAAAAAACGGGGACTTTTAGTGAGGTAAGTGCAACGTTAAACAACCAAAGCCCACAAGCCCAGCTTTACCCTAATGTTAAGGTCAGTGTTTACGGGACAGATGCCCTACTCGGAGAGTTTATTGCAGCACCAGATGATTATCTATTGAGTACCCAAAACCAAATAGCGGCTGCCAGTCGCAGACAACTGCTATTTACGATACCGGTTGCCAATGCTCAAATCCGTGAAGTCCGTATTAATCCTATTTATTGAAGCAGACCTTAATAAATAGAAGTAATAAGCGAGACCTTAATAAATAGCAGTAACGAAATGCTTTGGAATTGAACAGTCTTCATTGAATAGCATTGCTACTGAGATAACGTCCAATCTGTCAATGCTAACCGATATTAATTTGTTATAATACCCGTCTAAACCCCTATGGTTTGACTCTTTTTAATCTCAAGGACATTATCTTATGGCAACTCATGCACAGCATAATGCCAATCGTTTTGCCCAAAGCTCTGAGCATCTTGCCGATTATAATAAAGACGATTATCAGCATTCTATCCGTGATTTAGAGCCTTCTCTAGATAGCCTTATGAACAATGGGCATACTCCTGAACCTTTGCGTGTGAACGTAGAGCGAGTGGTGCGTCAGTATTTTGCGATGTTAGGCGATGAGATACCCACCGATTTGTATGAGCTTATCTTAAAACAAATCGAAGAGCCGCTATTGTCTGTCGTCCTTGAGCAAACGCGCGGCAATCAGACCAAATGCGCGCAAATCTTGGGTCTCAATCGTGGTACGTTACGCAAAAAACTTAAAACCTATAACTTAATGTAACCTCGGCCAGATGAGCTTACCGATCGTCATTAACCCTCATTATGTATGGCAATTTATCGTTTATGACCTTATCCACTGTGATACTGTCGGCAGCGATTGTCA
This sequence comes from Psychrobacter okhotskensis, assembly GCF_013248965.1. Classification (GTDB taxonomy): domain Bacteria; phylum Pseudomonadota; class Gammaproteobacteria; order Pseudomonadales; family Moraxellaceae; genus Psychrobacter; species Psychrobacter okhotskensis. The sequence goes on from NZ_JABRVQ010000002.1 coordinate 34,716, forward strand.
TTATCACCTTGCCAGACGTTTACGTCAGGCTTTTTTTATGGAAATTTCTTATGAGTACAGCCCCACTTGCCCTACTGTCGGTCTCCGATAAATCCAATATCCTCGAATTTGCTCAAGGCCTTATTAAAGCAGGCTTTGCTTTGTTATCTACTGGCGGTACTTATCGACTGCTGACAGAGAATAATGTTGCGGTGACCGAAGTGTCAGACTATACCGGTTTTCCTGAAATGATGGACGGTCGTGTAAAGACGCTACACCCTAAAATTCATGGTGGCATCTTAGGACGCCGTGGCACTGACGATACGGTTATGAGCGATCATCAAATTGAGCGTATTGATTTGGTCGTGGTAAATCTTTATCCATTTGCCGAGACGATTGCTCGTGCAGATGTCACCATGAACGATGCCATCGAAAACATCGATATCGGTGGTCCTACGATGGTACGTTCTGCAGCGAAAAATCACGCCCACGTTGGTATCGTAACCGATCCTGCTGATTATACGCGCGTACTTGAAGCCTTGGGTGATGGCACTAAACTGACCACGTCCCTACGCTACGACTTAGCGGTGAAAGCCTTTGAACATACTGCACAATACGACGGTATGATTGCCAACTTCTTAGGTAGCCGAGTTAATGAGACTCAAGAGCCAGAGAATTTTTCACGCACCTTCAATGTGCAACTAGAAAAAGTACAAGACCTACGTTACGGTGAAAACCCACATCAAAACGCCGCTTTTTATACGGAAAATCATCCGCTAAAAAGTCAGCAAGCCTCTATTGCCACGGCGAAGCAATTACAAGGTAAGGCACTGTCTTATAACAACATCGCTGATACTGATGCAGCACTTGAGTGCGTAAAAGCGTTCAGCGCCCCTGCTTGCGTCATCGTTAAACACGCCAATCCTTGCGGTGTCGCGGTCGATGCCGACCAAGTCGCTGCTTACAACACCGCTTTTAGCACCGATCCTGAATCTTCTTTTGGTGGTATTATTGCCTTCAACCGCCCACTGACCGTTGCAGCAGCAAAAGCAATTATCGACAATCAGTTTGTAGAAGTCATTATTGCACCTAGTATCGAAGATGGGGTGCTTGAAGCAACTGCTGCTAAGAAAAATGTGCGCGTCTTGGTATGCGGCGAGCTACCAACACCTGAACAGCGCGAAAGCCAGCTCGACTATAAGCGTGTTAACGGCGGGCTACTCGTACAAGAGCAGGATCTGGGTTTGATTACCGCTAATGACCTAAAAATCGTCACTGACGTGCAACCAACAGAAGCGCAGATTGCAGATTTACTGTTCAGCTGGAACGTCGCAAAATACGTCAAATCTAACGCCATCGTTTATGCCAAGGGTCAACGCACTATTGGTGTTGGCGCTGGTCAAATGAGCCGTGTCAACTCAGCACGTATCGCCGCTATCAAAGCTGAACATGCAGGCTTAGCCACAGAAGGTGCTGTTATGGCCTCAGATGCCTTCTTCCCGTTCCGTGATGGCATTGATAACGCTGCTGAAGTAGGTATCTCGGCGATTATCCAACCGGGTGGTTCTATGCGTGATGACGAAACGATTGCTGCGGCTAATGAGCATGGTATCGCCATGGTATTCACTGGTATGCGTCATTTCCGTCATTAATCTGCTGTCAAGATAATGCTGTTCAGACAAATTTTTTAAGAATAAATCAAAATCGTATTGCATAAAAAAAGCCACTATCAATAGTGGCTTTTTTTATTTAAGATTTGATAAAGCTTATTTAGACAAAGGGTTTAACAAATGCCTTATAAGTGGCTTAACGTCCTTGCGCATTGGCCATATTAGTCTCATTAATTTCAACCTTATACACTAAACGTAGATACTCTAGATAGTCTTGTAGCTGATCTTGACCCAAATTATCACGGATAATAGATGCCGTTTGCGCACGTTGCATATCAGACAGTGGTGATTGTTGTTCGGTCTTGATACGATCACCAACCAATAACGTCGCACCCATCTCTGTTTTACTCGCAATGGCAACGACGCCATTATTGGCCGCTTGCTGACTAAATGCCAAGCCGCGCTCTTTTTCTGTCAATCGTGTGGTTTGACGATTGACTTCGCCTAAGGCTTGAAATCTGACCGGTTGCTTACCGATATCGGCCGTTGTTTTAATACCAGCCGCCAGTTTTTTAGCGTCTTTTAACGCCAATGCTGTAGCTTTTTGCTGACGTAATATCTGTGTGATTCTTGGCGTAGCCGCTGCCAGAGTAAGCGTTTTGGTAGGACGATAATTGCTTGGCTGTACCCATACCGTGCCATTACCAACTTCAATACCTGCCGTCACCGCTTGGTCTTGAATCGTAAACTCATCAAAAGCTTGCTTAATCACTGCTGGTTGCGACAATGCTGACTGGTTACCTTTTTTGCGATAATCTTTGATACGCTTTAGCGTCACGCCCTCTTGCTGAGCAATATCTTCGATACTAAAACCATCTGCTGCCAAATCATTAATCGCCGTGACTTTATCGGCATACATTTCCTGACGCTTATACTCTTTGGCCTTAATCGTTAGCTCTTCACGCATACTCTCGAGGCTAGGTACTTTACTACCATTGTCTTCGGTTACAGTAAATATCTGATAACCAAAGCTGGTCTTAACTGGTGCACTCACATCGCCAACGCTCAAGCCTTCCAAGGCTTTTTTAACTGCTGCTGCGTCATTGCCAAATACAGAAGGATTGAAGCGACCGATGTCACCACCCGTCTCTCCTGATGGATCGTCAGATTCCGTCTTAGCAAGCTTGCTAAAAGCCTCACCTTTATCCAAACGAGCTTTTACTTTATCTGCTCGAGCCTTGGCATCCTTACCCGTTATCAATATTTGACTGATTTTGCGCTCATCGACTACAGCCAGTCCTTGCTTATAGGCAGCGTACTGCTGCTCTAAATCTTCTGTCGTGACATCAGTAACTTGAACCGTCTGCGGACTCAATTGCAGGTAAGCCAAGTCGACCATTGCCGCACTTTTTAGCGTGTCTTTATTGGCATCATAGTAGGCTTGTATATCGTTTTTGCTCAGCTTCACTTGTTCTTGGTAATCCTGCCAATTAAAGCGATGCAACCAAATATTACGCGACTCTAGCTGTAGATCTATTAGCTGACTAACCGCTTGCATCGGATACACTGCCGTACCAACGATACTGGCATTCAGCTGATCGAGGCTTAACTGGTTACGAAACTCAGCAAACAGCTGATCTTTGGTCATACCGCGCTGACGCAAAAAGTTTGAAAACTGATCGTTTGAAAAATTGCCATCCGCATCTTTAAAGATCTCTTCTTGACGCAGTAGACGATTGATGGTGTCGTCAGAGACCGTCATACCCAGCTTACCCGCTTGCTGCTCTAGCAAAGTTCGATCAATCAGACCTTTTAGTACTTGCTCATGCAGCACATCTTCATTCAATAAACTGGCATCATCAATTTGCTCTAAGGTCTCAGTACGGCGATTATTAACAGCAGTCTGATATTCTGATAATCCAACACTTGCCTCACCTACTTGCGCAATTTGATTGGGATCGACACCGCCACCAAAGTAGCTTTCGACACCCAATAGAGCGAGCGGCGATAGGCATAAAATCAATAAAATGCGACCTGGCCAGCTTTTTAAGAAATCGCGCAATTTATCCATAGTTATCTCTGCTTTATTAACCTATATTGATGAAAGACCATTTAATGCTATCTAAGCAGGCAATGGCAAGGGTAAAAACCTGGGCAAGTTATAAGGGCAAAATAAGGCTTGTCTAAACAACCCCACTATCGCGCGCCTATGATACGTGATTTTTACGCTAGACTCAAAATATTCACGTTATATGATACAAACGATGGCTGTAAAAAAAGCACCTAATATTTAGGTGCTTTTTTTGCGGTTTCACTTATTACTTAGGCTGTAGCCAATCAATAAGCGATTCTCTATCATTTTACTATCAACAAACGCTATTTTTATTCGTATGACACGTCATTATGTAGGGTTTGTCTGTAATAGAGTGACTTAACTATATCGGCTTAGTTCAAGCGCTCTTTTAAGTTTTTACCAGCTTTGAAGCTTGGTACTTTGCTTGCTGGAATGCTAAGCTCTTCACCAGTCTTAGGGTTACGGCCAGTACGAGCCTTACGGTCTTTTACGCTAAAAGTACCAAAACCAACTAGTGAAATGCTTTCGCCAGCTTCTAGAGCTTCGCCAACGCTTTCCATAACAGCATTCAATGCATCGCCAGCTTGAGTTTTATTTAGACCACTTTTATCGGCGATGCTATCAATTAATTCTGACTTATTCATAAAATTTCCTTCAAGTTTAAGGGGGATAATAAACGCTCACGCCAGGTATTGTATCGCTCTCATAGCACTTAAGCAATAAAAACCACCTGACTCACGCATAAACAGGTTTCGCTTTGTTAACGTCTTTATATCAAGGCAGCATAAGGAGCGCAAGCAATTTTACATATTTTTGTGCACTGTACTACGTATTTGACACCCAATGTTACGCAAAAGATATGCAACTGAACATCTGACTGTTTTTTAACTCATACATTAAATAATACCTTTATGAGTTATTACCTTTACGAGTTATTCAGCTTTTGATGACAGCACTACAGATATTACTACGCGCAAATCCTAACAGTTTCGTTAACGATATATTGTTAGCAATATAGCTCTAGGGATTAGTGACATAACGCTAAGCATTAGTGAGATGATTTTAAGACAATTATTTGCTAAGTGACAGAAACCAACGTTACTTTTTATTATAAAGACGTTACTATAAGCAAAATCTTGCTATATGTTTTGAGTCGGCTTTGACTCTTGTTTGTCTTTTTGCCTCTAACTTGCCAAATAAAAAACGGATTATTTACATGAAGCGTACTACGTTGTCCACCTCTCTTCTTAATATTATTCTCGTGTTCGTCGAGTCGGCTCTGACCCTACTGTTACGTTTAGATCCCGAGCTACGTAAAGCCGCTTATCCACTTGCCAAGCAAGGCACTGTCGTTGCGCTGCGTTTGTATTTGCCTCATGTCGAGATTTTTGCCACTTTTAGCACCAAGGGCGTGTTATTAGATGCGCAGTTACCCATTGATCGTAGTGAGCCTGACGTGGTCATCAACGCTTATAGTATCCAAGTCATCAATGCCATCACGACCCACGATAGCGAAACGACTGAAAAACTACAGATGCGCGGTGAGTCCGTACAAGTACAATTGGTTAAGCAATTTATTATGCAGCTTGGTCTTGGTAGCTTGATTCAGGGTTTGATCAAAAAAATCAAAGGCGGCAAAGGCAAATCTAAGCCGACTGACGCGGAAATGGCCGAAAAGAAAGATGGCTATAAGCTCCGTATCAAAGAGCAGCAGACGCAAATCAGTACATTAACGACTAAGAATCGTGAGCTTGAAACCACCGTAAAGGAATTGCAGAGTAAACAGAAGACATTGATAATTGTGACTATTATGGCGCTTGTCATTATGATTGGCTCAGTCATAGCACTATTGATGAACTAGTTTTCGTTAATGATGGTGATATTTATTGATAAATAATAATGCACCTGTTAGGTGATTGCTTTAATGACCATTAAGCGTTTGATAGCTGCAATAAGCTACCAAACGCTTTTTTTATCGCTTTAATTTGCTAACCGTGAACTTGAAACAAATATAAAAGCTTAAATCGGTACAAAACTTTTATTATACAAGCCAGCTTTTACCCTACCTTAGCCACCATTGTTTTTATCAATCGTAGTAATCAATTGGATTAACCATTCATTGACATTTCAATCTTGACTAAATTACTCAGGATTAAGTATAATAGCTCTATTACAGCACATAACGGTTTAACCATCTGCTGTTTTGATAGCGAGGACGAGTAACTTTGTATAGTTAAATTAGTACGATCAATAATGTATTGCACATCTTATGTTGTACGATTCATATTGATGAAAATATTATATTTTTAACATACTAAGCTCGTTGTTGAATTTGGCTTATAACTGATCAGTTTGGAGAGATTTTATGCGTTTAACCACTCGAGGCAGATATGCCGTTACCGCTTTATTGGATTTGGCATTACAAACTAGCCAACAAGACAGCGCAGTATCCTTGTCCGATATCGCTAAGCGTCAATCTATCTCTATCTCTTACCTTGAGCAGTTATTTTCCAAACTTCGTAAACGTGGCTTGGTTACTAGTATTCGTGGCGCTGCAGGTGGTTATCATTTAGCCAAACCATTAGATGAGATAGATGTAATGACTATTATATCTGCCGTCGATGAATCAGTTAATGCGATGCAATGTGAAGGACGTGGAGACTGTCAAGGTGGTACAATGTGCTTAACCCATGATTTATGGTGCGCGTTGTCTAATCATATTGAACAGTACTTGAAAAATATAACATTAGCGCAATTATTAGATATGGAAAACGTGCAGTCAGTCTCAGAACGTCAGCACAAATCTACCAAAGATATTTCTATAAAAGACATCAATACTATTACCCTATCGACCAGCGAGGCAAACCCAGCATGAGCCAACATAACAACCTTATATACTTAGATTATGCCGCCACCACCCCAGTTGCTAAGTCAGTTGCAGCTAAGATGAGCGAATATCTGACGGTAGATGGCATCTTTGGTAATCCCGCCTCGCGCTCGCATGGCTACGGCTGGCAGGCAGAAGAAGCGGTCGAAGTGGCGCGTCAACAAGTGGCAGAAGTCATCAACGCCGATCCACGCGAAATCGTCTTTACCTCTGGTGCGACTGAGTCTGACAACTTAGCGATCAAAGGGGCGGCACATTTCTATCAGTCTCGCGGTAAGCACATCATCACCAGTAAAATCGAACATAAAGCTGTATTAGATACTTGCCGCGAGCTTGAGCAAGAAGGCTTTGAAATTACATATCTTGAGCCACAGCCAAGCACCGGTCTTATCTTACCTGAGCAAGTGAAAGAAGCGCTACGTGACGATACGATTTTAGTATCACTTATGATGGTAAATAACGAGCTTGGAACGATTACTGATGTCGCTGCTATTGGCGAAATTACTCGCGAAGCTGGTGTGGTCTTCCATGTGGATGGTGCCCAGTCAGTCGGTAAAATACTCATTAATCTTGAAGAGATGAAAATCGATTTGATGAGCTTTTCAGGCCACAAAGCTTATGGTCCTAAAGGCATCGGTGCGCTATTTGTCAGTCGTAAGCCACGTATTCGTCTAAAAGCAGAACAACATGGCGGTGGTCATGAGCGCGGTATGCGTTCAGGAACGTTGCCAACGCATCAAATCGTTGGTCTTGGCGCGGCATTTGCCCTTGCCAATGAGCGTTACGAAGAAGACCATGCCCATGCTGCAAAACTGCGCCAAAAACTGTGGGATGGTCTACAAGATATCGAAGAGATCTACCTAAACGGTGATTTAGAGCACAGCGTTCCTAACATTGTAAACATCAGCTTTAACTTCGTTGAAGGTGAGTCGTTGATGATGTCGCTAAAAGACTTAGCCGTATCGTCAGGATCAGCCTGTACATCAGCGACCCTTGAGCCATCATATGTACTGCGCGCTATTGGTCGTCCAGACGAATTGGCACACAGCTCAATTCGCTTTAGTTTCGGTCGTTATACTACTGAAGAAAACATCGATACGATTATCAAGCAGATGCACGAAGCGGTTGATAAATTACGTGCCCTATCACCACTTTGGGATATGTATCAAGAAGGTGTTGATTTAGATTCAGTCGAGTGGGCTGAACACTAAAACCTGAAACAATGAAGTACTTATTAGATACAGCTATTAAATGATGAATCAGACAATTATAAATATAGTTTTTATGAATTTTATTTTATAAATACCGTTTTTATTACCTAAATGTTTGACCCCAATTATCGATGAGTGGGTAGTGTTTCAACTTTCAGAAGCCACTGCTCATCATCTAACTAGGAGAAAACCCCATGGCCTATAGTGACCAAGTTATTGATCATTACGAAAACCCACGCAACGTCGGCAATCTTGATAAAAATGCCAAAAACGTTGGTACTGGTATGGTTGGTGCCCCAGCTTGTGGCGATGTGATGCGTCTACAAATCCAAGTCGATGATAACGGTATCATCGAAGATGCACGCTTCAAAACTTACGGCTGCGGTTCAGCAATTGCCTCAAGCTCGCTCGTTACCGAGTGGCTAAAAGGCAAAAGCTTGGATCAAGCTGGTGAGATTAAGAACAGTCACATTGCTGAAGAATTAGCATTACCACCCGTAAAAGTGCATTGCTCTGTTCTTGCAGAAGACGCCATTAAAGCCGCTATTAGCGACTATAAAGGTAAGCATGGCGCAGCAGCTGCTGTTATGGCAGAAGAAGCGACTAGCTAAGCCTATTAGCGTAAGCATTGTATTTTGAGTATTATAATAGCAATACTTTAGTAGTTGTGTTTAGCATCGCTACTAACGCTATAGAGGTGACAATGACGCTTATGTAATTGTCACCTTTTATTTTCTAGCAGTTATTAATTATTAATTTAGTTATTAACTCATCGTTATCCAGATGTTATTTTGGCAAGCCCGTTGTTTTGGTTGTCAGATCATCTACAGTTTTCTTAAATTATTATCTCTATTATTGATAGTCAATGGGAGTTGGCATGATTGAAATGACAGAACGCGCCGCTCAGCATGTTCGAGACTTTTTGGACAATCGCGGTAAAGGCGAAGGTATTCGAGTGGGTATCCGCACAGCGGGTTGCTCAGGTTTAGCTTACGTTTTAGAGTTCGTAGATACCCCTGACGAAAATGACACGCGCTATGAAAGCCGTGACGTCAGTATTTTTATTGATCCTAAGAGCTTGGTATATTTAGATGGCTTGTTGATGGACTACGAAAAAGAAGGATTAAACGAAGGCTTTAAGTTCACCAACCCCAATCAGAAAGGCGAATGTGGTTGCGGCGAATCCTTTACGGTTTAATGATAAAATAATTTGATTTTTCTGAGTTTAGGGTTTTTGACCTAACATTCGGGCGATGGTAAATAAGTGCTGCAATAGCCAATCTTAAATCAGTAAGCAGTGCAGCCAACCAAATAGTAAAGTAGCCACTGGCTAGATAAAACCTTAAAAATAAATAAAAAAAGCAAGGCGTATGATATGACAGACATTACTCAAGAAGCCCAGTTTGATAACTTCTTTGCCCTATTTGAGCAGCCGGTACAGTTTGACGTCAATCAAGAGAGTCTCGATCAGCATCTACGTCTGCTACAAAAACGCTATCATCCTGATAATGTCGCCAAGAACTTGACAGACGCCGCCCAAGCGCAACAGCAGTCTGAGCAAGCATCAGCATTGATTAACCAAGCCTATCAAGCGCTGAGTGCGCCTGATAGCCGTGCAAGCTATCTGTTAGATGTGGCAGGACAAGCACAAAACCTAGAACACTCAATCGCTGATTTAGACTTTTTAGAAGATGCGATGCAGATGCGTATCGAATTGGATGAGGCGATTGAAGATAAAAATCTCTCAACGTTACAACAGCTACATCCGCAGATTACAGAACGTTTGACCAAACAGTCTCAGCGTTTTAATAATGCTTACCAAAGCAAAGACTGGCAAACCGCGATTGATGCGACGCAAAAATTAAAATTCTTGGTCAAGTTAAATGCTGATGTGACAACGGGTCTTGATGAGGTCGCAACGTCTGAGCATTCAGATGATGATGATTTATACGTTTAGACAATGAATACTCAAAAGCTTGTATCATTGATAGTATGTGTAAGCTTTTCTAATTTATCGCTCTTATTTAAAGCAATATTCTAAAGCGGTGGTTAAAATAGTCTCAACGATACCGTATAATCCCATATTTTAAGCGCTATTAAACGCTACTCTCTTCTATGTTAGAGAAGAATCGCAGCCGTTAACTGTCATAGCGCCTATGTTGTATTTGCCCCATTTCACTTATTCATTTTATCTTTGAGTTATCTTATGTCTTTATTGCAAATTGCCGAACCCAATCAAAGTGCCCAACCTCATCAGCATCGTTTTGGCCTAGGGATAGACCTTGGTACCACGCGCTCATTGGTCGCTGTGGTGCGCTCAGGCAAGGCGCAAGTATTAGAAGCAGGCGCAGCTAATGACACTTTACTACCTTCTGTGGTCTATTATCCAAGTACTGGCAAGCCATTGGTTGGGTATGATGCCCTAGCCCACTTAGCGGATGATCCAAAAAATACGATCGTCTCGGCTAAGCGCTTTATGGGTCGCAGCCAAGCGGATATAAAATTCTCTCATCCTTACGAATTAAGTGGCAATAAAGATGACATGCCAGCTTTTGTCACCGCTCAGGGTGAAGTATCTCCTGTTGAGGTGTCAGCTCGTATATTAGCCGCTCTTGAGCAACGTGCAGCAAGCGCATTGCCTGAAGATAGTATTGCAGGTGCTGTCATTACCGTACCTGCTTATTTTGATGAAGCGCAGCGTCAAGCGACCAAAGATGCGGCGCAAGCGGCTGGTATCAATGTACTGCGTCTATTAAATGAGCCGACTGCCGCAGCCGTTGCCTATGGTCTCGATCAGCCTAATCAAGAAGGTGATAAAGAAAGTTATTACTTAATTTATGATTTGGGTGGTGGCACTTTTGACGTTTCTATCTTAAAACTAAATGACGGCGTTTTTGAAGTATTGGCCACAGGCGGCAATAGTGCGCTTGGCGGTGATGATATTGACCGCTTACTGACCAATTGGCTGATTAAGCAATTAAATATCGACCCCAAAGACGTAAGCTTGCATGACAAGTCAATACTTGCGCAACAAGCCAAAGCTTATAAGCAAGCACTAACTGATGCTGAACAGGTCGATATTGATATCACTGTCAATGAGCAGTCTTATCAAGGTGTGCTACGCCGTGAAGACTTGCTAACTATTGCAGAGCCCGTTAGCCGCCGCACGATAAGTGTCTGTGAACAAGTACTGCGTGATGCCAAGCTATCTACCTCAGACTTAGATGAAGTTATCTTAGTCGGTGGCTCTACCCGTATGCCAGCTGTACAGCAGGTAGTGACTGAGTTTTTTGCTAAAGAGCCGCTTTGCCGTCTAAATCCAGATGAAGTTGTGGCTTTAGGCGCTGCCCAAACGGCGCATCAATTGGTCAACGGTGATAGTGATAACAATCTATTGCTATTAGACGTAACGCCGCTATCGCTCGGTCTTGAGACCATGGGTGGTCTGGTTGAGGTACTGATTCCACGCAATACACCTATTCCTGTCAAAAAACGCCAAGTATTCACTACCTATCAAGATGGTCAAACAGGTATGGTGATTCATGTGGTACAAGGCGAGCGTGAGACAGTAGATAACTGCCGCTCACTGGGCCGCTTCGAGCTATACGGTATCCCGCCAATGAAAGCTGGCTTTGCCCGTATTGAAGTGACCTTTAGTATTGATGCCAATGGTCAGCTGACCGTCAGTGCGCAAGAAACCACGACTAAGACAGAAAGCAAGATTGAAATCGTGCCGTCTTATGGGCTATCTGATGAACAAAAAGAACAGTTACTGATTGCTGGATTTAAATACGCAGAAGAAGATAAAAATGCACGCTCTTTAATTGAGACCAAAGTAGAAGCGGAACGTGAAGTTTTAGCACTGCAATCAGCACTTAATGAATTTGCTGCCTTACTGACATCTGATGAACAGCAATTATTGGCTGAGCAAATACAAGCATTACAAACCACGCTCAGTACTGATGATTTGGCGCTTATTGAGGCACAGCAAACAAAACTCAAGCCTCATAGCGATGCCTTTGCTGCTCGAATTATGAATCAAAGCGTCAAAGCCAGCATGGCAGGTACGAGTGCTAAAGACTGGTAGCAAAAATATCGAACCAATACAGCTTAGCAATTTTACTAAGCTGACCTCTTATATTTTTATTTTTTTAATTGATTAGCATCGGACAGACAATTTATGCCAAAGATTACCGTACTACCCCATCATGAAATTTGCCCTGAAGGCACTGAAGTCGAGCTAGAAGCTGGCAAAAATTTATGTAAAGCATTATTAGAAAAAGGCATTAAGATTGAACATGCTTGTGAGATGTCAAAAGCATGTACGACTTGCCATGTAGTTGTCCGTAAAGGCTTTGATAGTTTAGATGAGATGGATGATATCGAAGCTGACTTATTAGATCGTGCTTGGGGATTAGAACCTGACTCACGCTTGTCCTGTCAGGTCATGCTTGATGATGATGACTTAACTATTGAGATTCCTAAATATACGCTTAACCATGCAAAAGAAAATCATTAAGCACTCGCAGCATTAGCTTCTTGCTCCCTATAATATCTAGGTATTGTAAAAAAGGTCAGTTCATTGTTAAAACAATGAACTGACCTTTTTTTTGGAAAAACTTAAAGAAAGAGCGTATCTAAAGCTTTTCTAGGGCGTGTCCTCATTTTAAAAATGGTGATAAAAATGAGGTAGATTGCAGTCAAACAAGGAAAATAGTGCAGATAATATCGAGATATTACCTAGCTATTTGACGATGTTTGGCAAGATTTAACCATTTTTAACCCATTTAGATTGCTATTGGTTGAATTGAGGACACGCCCTAATGACGATTATTATTACTCTTATTCAAGCTATAGTCAGTCCAATATTAAAAAGATACAGCGGGACTGGGATGCTTAGTTTTTAATATGAGTTTTGCAGCCTCTGTCGGCGTAGGCACAGCAAGCCAGAAAAACTTATAACAGTTTCGCGTTATTAAATAACGTATCCATTTTATTTAGTATCGACTATATTAGCCTCAAGCGCCACCGCCTCTTCTTGCTCAATACGTTCAAGTGCAAGATTTAGGCGGTTTCTCACATCTTGATAATCACTGTCTTTCATATCTTTGAAGTTGAGGTGCAAATTAAAGCCAGGGAGTGTGTGGTCGACCCACTTTGATAAACGACCTTTATTGGCATCAGGATCAAGTACTTGCCATGCTTTAATCTTATCATCGAAGCCTTTTAATTGATAAGCACCTGAATAATCACACTCATAATCGTGACAAATATAATCATGCGTACTTTCGCTAACGAGTATTTCACCCTTGCCAGCACTGGCTTCAAGCCTTGATGCTAAATTGGCTTCTTTGCCAATCAGCGTATAACTCAGGCGATTGTTACTACCAAAATTACCGACATGGCAGTAACCGGTGGTAATACCAATACGTATGTATAAACCATCAAAACCCATGAGTCGCCATTTTTGTCGTAACGTGCGCATTTCACGGCGCATATCTATAGCCATGGCAACACAGTCCAAGGCATCTTGCCGAGCGCCACGACTGTCCGGTTCGCCAAAAAAACACACCATACCATCACCAATGAACTTATCAAGTACTGCGCCGTGTTTATGCGCAATCAAGGTCATACAGTGCATATAGGTATTCAGAATATCGGCCAAATTATCAGCACTTAGACTATCAGACAATTCAGTAAAGCCAACGATATCTGAGAACATGATGGTGAGCTTGGCCCGTTTATTCGAGACACTAATAGGGCTATCTGCTTTTACAATGGGCTCCCAAATTTGTAGAGGAACAAAGCGTGTCAGTTTACTAATGACAGACACCATAGTATTTAGACGCCCACCTGCTTGTAACGCGCTGGCTTCGTAGCCAATGTATTGATGATAAATGTAGCGAAAATGAAAAATAATGACGGTCATACTCGTAATCAGCACGATGGCCGGTAGCCAACCTTCATAACAGTCCATCCCAGTACCGTGTAAAGTAACGCTGACATAATAAAAAATAATGATGGTTACTACCGATACCGCTATCAGCTTTAAGTGATTTTCAGGACTACTTATGATAATACGAATAGCTATCAACGCCGCTAAGCTAATGGACATCACGGTGCAGAACTGTAGAGAACCTATCACTGCAGACAACAAAATAATGACAATATTAGACGTCCAAAAGCTGGTTTGGCGACGATAGTTGTAAATAAGAATCATGAGGCTTGGCAGAGAGATGATAACGAGCAAAGCCATTGACATTGGGCTAAACTCAAAATGCACAGCCATCAGTACAACAGTTAGGATTAAAACGAAGACTTCTGGATAGTCAAATCGATAAATCCCATCGTCCTGCAACAGGATTTTCGGTCTTAACTTATCTAAAAGGGTCATAAGGAATGTTCGCTTAAGCAAGACAAACTAATGAGAGTCAATGACAAATACATCAGCGCATGTCTATAGTAGCCATGATGACAATGACAAAAAAGAGGATAATAATAGTGATTGCTTATTATACGACAATAAGCTTATACAACCTATGTCATTGGTAACCAAAAGAATACCCTTGGTCGTTCCTTTTTCTTTCAAATACTTTTAAGACTCTCAAAATAAAAATAATTTACGGAAGTTATCACTTAAAACAATTATCAAAAAGCCAGATATTTAATATCTGGCTTTTTAGCATTCAAAAGATGGAAAATACTAGGGTCTGTTGAACAGTAAAAGTATTAGAAATGCCTGAATAAGGCTTAATTTTACGTGTCCAACCATTTTTCCAGTCGCCTTGATGGGTCAATCGATAAGTACCCGCTGGGGTATCGTTACTGATTCGCCAATCAACGATAGCCTTACTATAAGCCGCGCCTTCACGCTGCCAAGTATAAGTGGTATCAAAGTCGCTATCACTCAAATAATCGACCCACTGACCATTCTCAAAACGCTGTACTTTTAAGAAACTGTCTTCGGTACGTAGATTGTTTTTAGGATGAGCGCCGCGGAATACCGCAGTGGCAACCTGACCTTTTTGATAACTGGCTTTGGGCTGAGTGAGGGTTTGTCCCCAACTTTGTCTTAAAGGCTTGTCATCAAACACCACCCCCGGACGCTCATTAAACGATTTGCCTGAGCGATCAGGCGGCGTGGCGCTGTCATAAACCTCTATGCCATCCCGTAGCGCTTCGGCCAGTTGCGTATATTCTTGGACATAAGCAGCAGCTTGATAAGGGCCATACTCAGTAGACGCCCCTTCATAATGCTGGGTGGCAAACTCTTCTCGCGTACTTAAATAGCCGCTATAGTTATTGGCCAAGCCATTAATAATAACGGTATCAACTCCTGAGTCTTTTAGCTGTGCAAGTACTGCCGCGCGCATCCGTCGTCCGACCATGGTGGTCGGCTCGCCAGGAATAGCAACGAGAGCGATATTACCGATACGCATCAGCTGAACAGGTTGTTCAGTATTAATCCAGCCCCAGCTGCCAGTCGGTAATAACACCTGTTTTTCAGCCTGACAATCATCTTGGCTGACGGTTGAAACAATACCAAAGGCGCCGCGCGTCAAACTACCTAGGAAAGACTGGTCGACTTTATTAATATCATCATTAATGCGGAAATTTTCTCGCGTCATGCCCTCATACATACCCGGTATGTTCGATGGACCATTCTCGCCGCCAGCAGCAAACGAGTAACCGCGAGCTGGCATACATAGAATTTTATTGCCCGCGCCATTGGTAAATCTACCATCGACTTGATAGCCCTTTAAATCAACCCAACGGGCGCGTACGTCTACTGGTCCAGCAACGGCCACGCCTTGATTCCAAAGCTCAACCGCCTTATCAAGCTGCAGTTGCCCATCACGCCTGACGTTTTCCCACTCATTATCACTGCCTTGATAGCCTGGCTTTGAGTTGGCATTGCCGCCTGCCGCCAGCACATCACCCTCATCAGCATTGGCAAAAGCTGCGACAAACGGCTTGTCTGAATTTTTACCAAAAATCTTTTCAGCGCCGCGCTGAGCAAAACCTTTATTGTCAGCGCTTAGATGCATAAACTGATTACTAAAACTGGTTGGATGCAGTGCAAACCAATTAATCAGACCTACTGGCGTGCCATCGGCAGCATTCAGGCGCAGCTGAGTCATGGTCTCGTTAACATTACTATCAAAGTCTTTTGCATCGACATTATTGTCATAAGCAAATTCTGAGCGATTGAGCGTTGCACCTTTTAGCTCGCCTTGCGCCAAAGATAGCGTCCCGGGAGCCAAGGTATCGTGAGCACGCTTAATCGAGGTGACAATACCATTAACGATAGCATTGAAGTTTTGGCTGCTATAGCCTGATAAGGTATCATCAGTACTGGCAATTTGATACAGCTGTTGATGCGAGTAGCCGGCATTACCCACGTGGGTATGAGTGGCGGTAAGCATGACGTTATCATCATTATATAATTCGCCATAATCTGCTTCTAAGCGCTTGATGACCTCAAGCTTTACCGCGGTAAACATCGCCCCCATATCTGCTGAGACATAAACGACGCGTTTACCTTGATTTTGACTATTCGTATCCTCTCCGATAATAAAAGCATGAGAATATAAGCGGTCATTAATACCTTGCACAACCTGTCCAGAAGCATAACCAAACATGCCCGTCTCGGCAGCAGCACCGGTGATATCTGCCTTACCGCTACCAACGAGATATTGTGTTGTCGGCATTGCTCTTGTAGATGTCGCTGCCGTAGAAGCACTATAATTTAATGTGACAGAGCTATCTACTGGGGAGTCTTCAGTTGAATCCGTCTCACAGGCAGTCAAACCGAGAGCCGCGGTACAAATAGAGATAAGTAACATAGAAGGTCGTAGTAATGGGGATGTAATAGAGGAAGTAGCCATCTGTTATCCTTAACATAGAGTAAAATCTCAGACTGAAAACTTTCAATCTAAGACTAAATACCTCGAAGCGTTTCCAAAGCATTAAATCAAGCATACTGATTAATACGCAAAGAACGACTGCGAGCAGATAAGTTGGCTATATCCATTTAACCAACTCACTCTCTAATATAATGAATAACAGACAAATGTAAAACGATTTATGTTAACTCAGCTGAAATTATCATTAAATCTAACTTTACTATGACTTTTTTTAAATAAAAACTACTTTAATAAAAACATTGAGGCAAAACTGACAACTCATCATTTAATGCCTGATTACATTTGCCAATCAAACGGCATTTGATAATGACCACGTAATACCATCATCAGCGTTTGCTGCATCTGCGCCAATACTTCGTTGGTATACGGTATAGCAGGTACCCCCCATACTGGATTTGGCCACTGCATGTCGTTTTGATAGCGAACGATATGATGGAAATGTAGCTGCGGTACTTGATTGCCGAGTGCTGCCACGTTCATTTTATCAGCTTGGAAGGTCTTGGCCAATTGGCTTGATAACCAGCTAGATTCACGCAAAAACTGTACTTGGTCAGCCTCAGATAGCTCATATAACTCTTTGATACCGGATACGCGTGGTACCAATATCAACCAAGGAAACTGACAATCATTGATTAAACGACAGGTCGATAATGGGAAATCACCCACTAAAAAACTATCAGCAGCAAGTTTATGATGAAGTTGGAACATAATGACGGTTCTCTTGTTATGACGCTTGAATAAAAGGAATTAGAATTAATTCAAAAATTAATAAGCTATAAGGATAATAAGCTAAATATAGGATGTCGCTATTTTATCAGTTATCCAATCGATAAAATAGCGCCATGACTGATTGACTTAAGGTTTGATATTTACCTGAGCTAATTCATTTAGCGAATCTACTTAGGTTAAACGAATAAATCAATAAAGCTAAACAGTTTCTGCCACCATATGCTCATTAAAATAGCGTAATAGCTCTTGAATCGCGCTGACGCGCTGCTGCGGAGTTGCCAGTTTATCGGCATCCTGATAACGAATACCAGAGGCACCATTCATACGGTAGCGCTGACCATTGCTCTGAATTAACTTAATAATTGCTAAGGCATCGACTGGCGTATCAGGTGCAAACTCTAATGTCATGCTATTACTATTGGCATCAATCTTATTAATCTTTAGCGGCTCAGCTTGTATACGCAGTCCGTGAATAGCGAACAACTGCTTGGTTTTATCGGGTAATATGCCAAAACGGTCAATCATTTCGGTACGAATATCAGTCAGAGCTTCTTTGTCATCGGCATTACTGATGCGTTTATAAAATAATAAGCGCTGATGCACATCGTGTAGATATTCTTCTGGTATCAACGCTGAACTATGCAGGTTAATCTCGCTGGTCAGCGACAATGGCGTACTCAAATCAGGCTCTTTACCAGCTTTAATCGCTTTTGTCGCTCGCTCAAGCATATCCATATATAAGCTAAAGCCAATCGCTTGCATATTACCACTTTGCTGCTTACCAAGTATCTCGCCAGCACCGCGAATCTCTAAATCCTCACTTGCCAGCATAAAGCCTGCGCCCAGTGTATTAGCGCGCTCAATCGCGTGCAGACGGCGCTTAGCATCGCCTTTAAGACCTTTGATAGAAGGCACTAGCAGATAACAATAAGCCTGGTGATGACTACGGCCAACACGACCTCGCAGCTGATGCAATTGCGCCAAGCCAAACTTATCGGCGCGCTCAATGATAATGGTATTGGCATTGGGTACATCAATACCGGTTTCGATAATGGTCGAACAGACTAGCACGTTGAACTTTTTATGATAAAACTGCTGCATGACTTGTTCAAGTTGGCGCTCTTGCATTTGTCCATGAGCAACCCCTACTCGTGCTTCAGGAACCAGTTCACGTATGGTTTCTGCCATACGCTCAATGCTCGCCACATCATTATGCAATAAATAAACTTGCCCGCCACGCAGTAGCTCACGCAAGATAGCCTCTTTCATTAGGGCTTCTGTTTTTTGCATGACAAAGGTTTTAATAGCCAAACGACGTGCCGGTGGCGTGGCAATAATCGACATATCACGCATACCTGAGAGCGCCATATTAAGCGTTCTAGGGATGGGAGTCGCAGTCATCGACATACTATCCACATCAGTCTGAATCGCCTTGATACGCTCTTTATGACGCACGCCAAAGCGATGCTCTTCATCAACAATCATCAAGCCTAAATTAGAGAATTTCACATCGGGTTGTAATAGTTTATGCGTGCCGATAACGATATCAACCTTGCCAGCTGCTAAATCAGCCAATACCGTCTCTTGATGTTTTTTGCCACCGAAGCGCGATAGCGTTTCGATACGCACTGGCCAATCAGCAAAACGGTCGCGGAAATTGTCTTCATGCTGGCCGGCTAGCAAGGTTGTCGGCACCAATACTGCCACTTGATAACCGGCGCTGACCGCGATAAACGCCGCGCGCATGGCCACCTCAGTCTTACCAAAACCGACATCACCGCAGATAAGGCGATCCATTGGTTGGTTTTGCCTCATGTCTTCCATCACCGCATGGATAGCATTGGCTTGATCGGGCGTTTCTTCAAAAGCAAATTGACTGGCAAACAGCTCGTACTGTGATGGATCTATTTTAAAATGAATACCAACTTTGGCTTCGCGCCGTGCTTGCATATTAAGCAGTTCAGCCGCCACGTCATGGATTTGCTCGAGCGCTTTTTGCTTGGCTTTATCCCATTTGCCGCTGCCAATTTTATGCAATGGCGCAAGTGCAGGATCACCGCCGCTATAACGGTTAATCATTTGTAAATTGGCAACCGGTACATAGATACTGGCATCATCGGCATATTTCAAATGAATAAACTCTTGTTCACCATCGCCGACATCTAGCGTAATCAGTCCATTGTAACGTCCGATACCATGCTCGATATGCACCACTGGACTGCCTTCGGTTATCTCGGTAACGCTTTTAACCAAAAACTCTTCTGACACACCGCTTTGACGACGGCGGCGCGTTTGTAGTACTTGCCGACCAAATAACTGTGTCTCACTAATTAATACCAAACGTTCAGGGACATATACCCCGCGCTCAATAGGTGCAACGGTTAGCCCAACCTGTGGCAGCTTTTTAGCATTAAGACCAGTAGTTTTGTCGGCGGCTAAAAATGCCTCAAAGCTGTCATAAGCTTTGATATCAATTTTACCTTTAAACAGCTCGATGAGAATCTCGCGGCGACCCGCTGTTTCAGCGACAATCAATACAGGTGTTGCTGTTTGCGCTTGCAGCGCTAAAAATTCTAGCAGTTCAGTCAGTGGCTCAGCTTTTTGATGATTGACTGATAATTGCGGCGGCTCTAGCGCACTTAACGTCACCAAGCCTTGCTGCTTATTTGCCACAAGCGGCAGTTGTGGCTGTGAATCTGACTGCTCTTCAACTTGCAGCAATGATTTGTCTGCTAACAATGACGCATCTTCTAATAGCGAAGCATCGCTATCAATCGCAGCGACATCGGTCATGGTAGCCAATTCATTACGGGCACTGAGTATCACGCGTGGATAATGATTGAGGTGCTCGTTAAGCGTATTTGATAATAAATACAACCATTCAGGCGCGACGATGGGTTTATCAATATCATGACGACGTTCTTCATAACGGCGCTGAATCTGTGACCAGTAATCTGCTTGCTTTTCGTTGATCAGCTCATCTGTTATAAATAGCGCATCACTTGGTAGGTAAGCAAATAAGCTACTCTCAGCTTCCCAATCCTTTAAGTCAAAGAATAGTGGCTGGTAGTATTCAAGTCCGCTACTGGCGATACCTGCCATGACGTCTTTATGCAGCTCAAACTTACGGCTGCTGGTATTAGGGAACATCGCAGCAAAGTTAGTGCGAAAGGTCTCGCGCCCCTCATCAAGCGGAAACTCTTTGGCGGGTAAGATTTGAAACTGCTTAATGGGCTTTGAGATATCTGGCAGTTTATGCAGTAGCGACAGCGACTCTTTGCCCATGCTGCTATCGTTGCCGCTCATCATGGTTTTGATGTCATCGACGGTCAGTGTGCGCTGAGTCTGCGGATTAAAGAAGCGAATGGTTTCAATTTCATCATCGAATAAATCTAGACGTAGCGGAAACGGCTGACCCATGGCAAAGATATCAATAATACTACCGCGTACGGCAAATTCGCCCGGCTCAAAGACGTTTTCAACGGCACGGTAACCGGCCTTTGCCAATAAGCCACGTTGGGTATTGATATCGAATCGATCACCGACACTCAAATCAAAATGCTGCCCTATCAGCCAGCTTGGCGGTGCGACCCGATGCATCAACGCCTGTACCGAGATGAGCAGCACGCCTGACGCTGGCATATCGGTTAATAGATTGATACGTTCGCTGACGATATCTTGATGCGGTGACAGCTCATCATAGGTCAATGTCTCCCAATCAGGGAATACATAAGCATCGACGCCGCAGAATGCCAACTCTGTCTCTATCTGGTTAAGCTGGTTTTGGTCACGAGTTACCACGACTTTCAAACGGTCGGCAACATTCCATAGCGGCGTTTGCACCAGACTTGCCAGCCACAAACTACTGACTGCCCCATGCACAGGTGCCAGCCAACGGCGCTGGGCATTCTGGATAGGGAATAACTGCTGGTTAATCGGGTCAAAGGCGTCAGTCAAAGCAGTGATAGGCATAAAGAATAGGATCAACGTTAAGAGTCAGAAAGCTATTATACGAATATTTCAGCAATTACCAAAATTTATGCCGTAACGGTTTGTCACTTAGCATTTTTAATAAAAAACCAATAGCTAAATAGTTGATAAAACTTATATTCGTATATAAAGACAGAGTAAATGTAAAAACCTCAACGGTTAAGCTGAGGTTTTTGAGTTGTATGCATTGAGCTGCTTTTAAATTATAAGCGGTTTTTAAATTAATGGCTTGTCGCTCGCGATAATGCCGTTATTGTCTGCATAAACAAACATACCAGAATTTAGGGTTAAATCACCAAAGCTAATTTCAATGTCGGTTTGTCCTTCATCGCGGCGATTTGACTTGCGCGGGATACAACCTAGTGCCATGACACCGATGTCCATTGCTGCCATATCATCAACATCACGGACACAGCCGTACACCACAACCCCTGCCCAGCCATTATCAATCGCTGACTGCGCAATCATATCGCCTAACAGCGCACAACGCATTGAGCCACCACCGTCGACCACCAATACTTTGCCATTACCGTCTTTGTCTTTACCCTCGCTGTTTAATAACGATTTTACGCGGCTATTGTCTTCAAAGCATTTAACGGTCACGATTTCACCGCAGAACTTGTCCTTGCCACCAAAGCTATGAAATGACTTGCCTTCGATATTGGGCAGGCATACCTGCGATTCAGGATTGGCATCCAATAAATCACAGGTCACAAAGCTCTCTTTATTCATTGCGGTTGCTTCTGGCATCGTGTTTGACATGATGAGGCTCCTTAATTACTTATAATTGATTTTAACTATTTTTTTATGTGCTGCTTAGGCTATTTTTTCACTCTAGTCATTGCCAGCATCTGCTTATTTTCAATGATATCCGTGTGCTCCAATAACGGTTCGGTCCGGTATTTGCTACGCTGATAAATGTCATGGGCGCTCATAGCCATGGCGCTGGCAACACGCTTGGCCGAAATAGGATGCAATGATAACGATTCAGACACCAACGGTGATATAAGCTGAAAGGCTTTTTGGCCAATACTTTCAAGTGGACGACCTTTATGTTTGCCAAGTAACAAAGACGGGCGAAAAATCACTAGCTGGGCAAAATCCAAGGCCACAATCGACTGCTCAGTTTCCGCTTTGACCCGATTGTATAAAAAGCGACTGTCGATATCAGCGTTCATCGATGACAGCAAAAAGAAGTTTTCAACACCTTTATCGCGGCATAATTTAGCGAAATTGACATTATAATCATGATCGACTTTGTGAAAAGCTTCATCACTACCCGCTTGTTTCTTAGTAGTACCAAGGCAACTAAAGGCATCCGTTGTTCGATCAACCCCAACACTGGCAAAGATTTCGCTTAAATTATCAAAATCATTGACCTGATAAAAACGCATACTGGCATTGATATAGCGTGGTGGACGCCGAGCAATCACGATCAACGTATCATAAATCTCACTAAGCTGCTTTACAAGATGTTGACCTACCAATCCTGTCGCGCCAATCATAATTGCTTTTCGCTGCATACCCTATCCATTTGTATTTTGTATAATGTTAGAAAATCCATGATGATGAGAAGACATATCCGTAAAAACAGATCGCTCATGTATCATACCTAAATTAACGCATCACTGAGGGTTATTAGGCACAGTTAGACACAGTTTATTGTAAGAGATTTTGTCAGTAATAGGCATCGCTTGGCGACCAACTTTGCTCTTAATAGCCAAATACAGCAAAATATTAGCAGATAGTTTAACTACTTTGTGCATTAACTATCAAATATATTGTCCTAAGCGCAATAATTTGCTAAGATAACCGGCTTTACACGTCAACGCTGTTTAATTATTCCAAACAGTTCTGGCGCTTGCGATGTTCTATCGATATTAGAGGTCTTAATATCAGACATCGACATCATGTTTGGCGAGAGGCTGCTCGTCACCGATGATTGTTAAACCCATTATTGCAATCAACATTCATATTTTTATCTGTCTTTATCAAGGAGATACGCGTGGCTAATACTGCACAAGCTCGTAAACGCGCCCGTCAAAACACCAAACGTCGTCAGAACTCTGCGTCACAACGCTCTATGGTTCGTACTTACTTAAAACGTGTTGATGCGGCAATCGCTGCTAAAGATTATGACGCGGCTACCGAAGCTTACAAAAAAGCGGTACCGGTTCTTGATCGTATGGCTGACAAAGGTATTATTCATAAGAATAAAGCTGCTCGTCGTAAGAGCCGCCTAAACAAAACAATCAAAGGCCTACAAGCTTAAGATTGCTAGCGTTTAGACCGCATCTCGCCTTTATAGCGTGATGACTAAAACCTTGTTACCAGTTCTAATACTGGAGCAAGGTTTTTTTATGCCTGTTTAGAAATTATTCATCATTTGGCAAAAAAAACAATTAAGTCCACTTTATTTCAGGTGGCAATAGCAATTTATTCAGATGAAAACCAGCAGCACGGTAGCCCTCTAATAAAGCGCTAATCGGGCGGATATAAACCTCACCGCGCCAAACAAAATAAGCATTGGCTTGCTCAAAGGGCTTATCATCAAACCACAAAAACACCCCTTCCATCATCTTAGGCCAATCATTCCAATCGATTTCGGTCACATCAAGCATGACCGCTAAAAAAGCAGACAATAAAGTATCGTGACTAACAGCGAGCATTAAATGCCCGTGCTGCGGTTGATGTTGATAAAAAATCGACAAGATATCGAGACCACCCTGATAGGCATTTTTAGTGCCTTCGAGGTTGCCTTGGAGGAAACGATTGATAAAGTTAAGCACCCCAATCTCTTTAAATACCACGTTGGCAATCTCAGGCTCAGTGACTAGGCTGCCAGGCTCTACTAGCAAAGACTGATGAGCGATATTGCGCTGTAGTCCCGCGCCTTCTTGCATCAGCTGCGCAGTATCAATACAGCGACCAATCGGGCTTGAGATGCTATCGACATCGAGCGAGTATGGCAAATGTCCTGCCAACCAACGCCCCCAAGATTTGGCCAGTACACGGCCTTTTGGTGTCAGTGGCAACTGGTAGCTGGCAAAACCATTACCATCAGAACGCTCGCGCAAGGAGTGTCTGGTAAATAAAATCAGTCGTTTATCTTCGGGCAAAAGGCGGACCGACGAGATCATGCTATCCGGTAAGTGTGACGGTGCTGGGGCACTCGGCGTGTGGCTCGCAAGCTTATCAGCGGATAGTTTTGACGGGGTATCAATAGGATATTTACTCATGCCAGCAAGCGTAGCAGATTTTTTATCAGGAATGAACAAAATATAAATCCAGTTGCAATATAAGCAGTAATAATGATTAGAGTTTAAGACAGATTATTATCATGATTGCAAAATCAAACCTGCTGCTGTTTGCGACATAAGGTTGTTATGAGACACGCTACTCACCCAATATCAATGACCTTATCCCATGCGAACGCTATCTCAGTACTACTGACTTCATTAGGATAAGCACGCGGATTGACGATCACGCGAGTATTACCAATACGGTAATCAAATGCCTCATGCGTATGCCCATGCACCCACAGCGTCGGCGCCCAGTCTTCATGCATCCAGCTAGAAAAATCACTAACGAATGCCGCATTACTCGGTAGGCTAGCGTACTTTTCAGACACCGATAAGGCGCTGACACTATGATGACTCATGACAACAGTTGTTTTGCCCAACCCTTTAGAGGTTATTAAGGCTTTTTTTAGCCATTGCCGCTGCTCAGCATGGATTTGCATCGATACCTCAGGAGAGAAAAGATCGTTGCCAGCATAGATTTGCTTATAGTCACGCATAAAACGTCTGGCAGCGGCCATCGTGTCTTCATTGGCCTGATATTGATAATCCGTCCACAATGTACAGCCTAAGATTCGTACCTCGCCGATATCAAAATGTTGGCATTGTAAAACCCGAACGCCTTGCTGCAAGTGGGCATTATAATTGTCCCAAGTGGCAAGCTTCTTATCAAAATGCAACACATCTTCATCAAAGTACTCGTGGTTGCCTGCAATAGTAAGTAGCGGTATTTGTAGACGCGCTGCTTGCTCCTGCAACCATGGCATGCCGTTATCGCTGTTAGCGGTGTCTCCCGCTACTAACAACACATCTGCGTCGGTTTTGGGAATATGTCCCATGGGATGCGATTGACGCGCATAGCTGTCAATATGTAAGTCGCTTAAAATCTGTAATTTCATACTATCCAATATTATTTGATAATACCACTTCTCAAAATTGAGCAGCAAGCAAAACTAGAGGCCGCGTGCTGTCTGTTAATAGACGATGCGAATTTGTAATTGCCTATCATATGTTTAAGGTAGGTATCAGTATAAATTTAACTAGTGTAGCACCTTTTCATCGACCAGCAAAAAGTAAAAAAGACAGCCATTTAGGCCGCCTTTTTTTATTATTCTGTTACCATAAAAAGATCAAATACTTTGAAGTATCGTCTGTAGCTTAGTAGCAGGATCTTTAGCTTGAGTAATCGAGCGCCCTATGACCAGATAATCAGAGCCCTCATTCAATGCTTGTTTCGGGGTACAGATGCGTTTTTGATCATCCGCATTATCATCTAACAAGCGAATACCAGGGGTTACTAGCTTAAAGTCTTGACCGCATAATGCTTTAAGTACTTTTGCCTCCTGTGCTGAACAAACGACACCATCAAGCCCCGCTTGTTTGGTCAACTGTGCTAATCGACTCACTTGCACATCCAGGCCATCAGTAATACCCGTTTGCGTCAATGCTTGATTATCCATAGAGGTCAGTACGGTGACGGCGATTAGCAGGGTATTAAGGTTATTATCCAATAAGCGCTGTTTTGCTAATGACATCGCCTCGAGGCCAGCACTGGCATGGACGTTGACCATCCATACACCAAGCTCAGCGGCAGCCAGTACGGCTTGCGCTGTGGTATTAGGAATATCATGGAATTTTAAGTCTAGAAACACATCAAACTGGCGCTGCTGCAAGTTCTTGACGATATCAGGCCCGCAGCGGGTAAATAACTCTTTGCCTACCTTTAAGCGACATAACGCTGGATCTAATTGATCAGCCAGCGCTAAAGATGCCACCATGGTCATATTATCTAAGGCGACGATGACGGGAGACTTAATTACATTATTCATGGTTTTGCCATATTTATATCAGAGTATTCAAAGCACTATAGGTGCAGCTTAATCATTCATCTCATTCAGCGATTTAATCTCGCCTATGCTTAGCCAAAGTAGAGGCTTCATCTATATTAACCGCTGTGTCTTGTACATGGGTCTCAGTTGTCCCGTAAACTGCATCTTCTACCGTAGGCGCATTCGCTTGACGATCGATAGCGATATTGGCTTGCGTCAATTGCTCTTGTAGATGTATATTGGCCTTTTGCAAGCGTGAGATTTCCCACTTATTTTGCAGCACACGGAAGATAAGCAACGCTAACAAAATACCAATGATAATACCGAGTATCAAACAAAGTATCAGTAGCAGTCCTAAATTCATCGTCGGTGCTTGTGAGAACAATAAATTGACACCGACCTCAGTATTATTGGCTAATACTAAACCTAGCGAATAAGCAAAGCTTAAGAACAGTAATATCAGCAGTAAGATGCGCATGAGACGTATACCTCGGTTTTGAATAGAGTTCATAGTTTAATGATAGCAGTCTAAAGTGTGTCATTAATAAACACATCTATAGCATAGCTGCTACTGTACTATTTATTGGCTACTTTATCATTGACGGCTTCACGTAGTGCTTTACCAGGCTTAAAATGCGGTATCGCTTTGGCGGGTACCGGTACGCTCTCACCTGTTTTTGGGTTGCGCCCCATACGGGCGCGGCGATGATGGAGACAAAAACTACCAAACCCACGAACCTCTACCCGACCGTCATTGGCTAAAGTATGGGTCATCAAATTTAATATTTCACGTACTGCATCATCTACAACTGTATCAGTTATATTTTCACAATTCGCACTCAAATTACTAATAAATTCGGATTTGTTAATCGCTTGCTGCATTATGACGCTTGCCCTGTTGATTAATGGATAAAATGACTGTCTGTCAAAATCTGTTTTTACGATGGCTTATTTTTTGGCTAACTAATGAGTTAACTCATAAACACTTAAACTTACCGCTGTTACCATAAAGCCGTAATGTCGCTTGAATCTTGATTTGACTGGTGTCTTGTTACTCAATGTTGCAAATGATAGCGGATATTGGGATAAATGGAAATAAGAGTTTGCCTGTTTTAGCAAAAACCTCAATCATTCATACTACTTAGGTAAATTTGATCATAAAAAAAAGCGACCGGAGTCGCTTTTTTTTGTTACTACTATATTAATAGCTTGTCGCTTACTGCATTTGTTCTTTAATCAAGTCACCAATGGTTTTTGGCTGTGCATCAGAACCTGGAGCAGCAGTCGTGCTAGTGCTACCAAGATCTTTAATCGCTTGACGCTCTTCAGCTTCGTCTTTCGCTTTGATAGACAAGTTGATGTTGCGTGTTTTACGATCTACACTAATGATTTTCGCTTCAACGTCATCACCAACCGTTAGATGCTTAGTCGCATCTTCAACGCGGTCACGTTGGATCTCAGAGGCACGTAGGTACGCTTCAACTTCGTCAGCAAGCTCGATAGTAGCACCTTTAGCGTCTACTTCTTTTACTTTACCATTAACGATAGCACCGCGGTCATTGTTGACTAGGTATTCGTTGAATGGATCAGAGCTTAACTGCTTCACGCCTAGGCTGATACGATTGGCTTCTGCATCTACTGACAATACCATTGCTTCAACGGTGTCGCCTTTGTTGTAGTTACGGATAGCATCTTCACCAGTTTCGTTCCAAGAGATATCAGATAGATGAACAAGACCATCAATACCACCGTCTAGACCGATAAAGATACCGAAGTCAGTGATTGATTTGATAGTACCAGTGATTTTATCACCGCGCTCATGTTTCTTATCAAACTCATCCCATGGGTTAGCTAGAGTTTGTTTGATACCTAGGCTGATACGGCGACGCTCTTCATCGATATCAAGAATCATTACTTCAACTTCATCGCCCACTTGAACCACTTTAGATGGGTGGATGTTTTTGTTGGTATGATCCATCTCTGATACGTGTACTAGACCTTCAATACCTTCAGAAATCTCAGCAAAACAACCATAATCAGTCAAGTTGGTTACACGTGCTTTTACTACACTACCCACTGGGTAAGTGCCGCCAACGTTATCCCAAGGATCAGTACCAAGTTGTTTTAGACCTAGGCTAACGCGGTTGCGTTCACGGTCAAACTTCAATACTTTAACTTTTAGGTCTTGGCCAACTTCAACAACTTCAGATGGATGCTTGATACGGCGCCACGCCATGTCAGTGATGTGCAATAGACCATCGATACCACCTAGGTCAACGAATGCACCGTAATCAGTAAGGTTCTTAACGATACCTTCGATCTCGATACCTTCTTCAAGCTTGTTCAATAGCTCTTCGCGCTCAGCTGAGTTTTCAGCTTCCATAACTGCACGACGGCTAACCACAACGTTGTTGCGTTTTTGATCAAGTTTGATGACTTTGAATTCTAGCTCTTTGCCTTCAAGATGCGTGGTATCACGGATAGGGCGAACGTCAACCAATGAACCTGGCAAAAACGCGCGTACTGAACCGATATCTACGGTAAAGCCGCCTTTAACTTTGCTAGAAATAATACCTTTAACGATCTCATCGTTGTCAGAGATTTTCTCAAGGAAATTCCAAGTCTCAACGCGTTTGGCTTTTTCACGTGACAGTAAGGTTTGACCCATACCGTTATCAACCGCTTCAACCACAACATCGACACTATCGCCAACTTCAACTTCAAGTTCGCCTTCTTCGCTTAAAAACTCTTCACGAGCGACGATACCTTCAGACTTAAGACCAGTATCTACTGTAATCCAATCATTATCGATGGCTACAACAGTACCTGTGATAACCGAGCCACGCTCGATATCCAGACCTGTTTCTTCGATGCTCGCTTCAAATAGTTCAGCAAATGATTCCATTATGTCTACCTTTGTATAGCCGTATCCTGTCCAGCACAGTACGGATCAAATTTATGACTATATAAAACGGAATACTGGTTTTATATCCTATATAGTCATATAAAAAAACGGTTGTTGTTAATAAGCGCACTATTAATAAACTCAATGTTTACTAAACTCATTAACAACAATTGTCTTATCATAATAAAGCTGCAATGTCGTTCTAGTCATTCCTTACCTGACATACTATAATTTTATACTAAAATCAAAGATATAGGAAACTTTTTAGTGCTTAATATGTTGTTTCTATTAACTATTAAAGCAAATACCCTGATTCTGGCAATGTTTTTTTATCTGTTCATAAACCGCATCAGCATCAAGCGTTGAGCTGTCTAATACTAAAGCGTCTTCTGCGGGCTTTGACGGTGCTGTCGTACGATTTTCATCACGATCATCACGGGCTTTAATCGTCGTTAATATTGCCTCAAAATCTGCCGCTTGACCTGCTTCTGTTAACTGTGTAACACGGCGCTTGGCACGGGCTGCCGCGCTAGCAGTCAAAAACACTTTAACGTCAGCATTTGGAAATACAACTGTACCCATATCACGACCATCAGCTACCAGTCCTGAGCGGGTTGCCATATCTTGTTGTAGCTTTAGTAAAGCGTGACGAACTGTCGGATAGACAGCCACTTGTGAGGCATAACCACCAATCGTTTCGTTACGCACCTGCTCACCCACTGCCTCACCATTCACGATGATATCGACACGCCCTGACTCATTGTTAGGTACAAAGGCAATCTCTAAACTTTGCGTTAACTGTAATACAGCCGTCTCATCAATCGACTGACTGGCATCGGCAGTAATCAATCCTGCTTCAAATGCCTTTAAACCAACGATACGATATAAAGCGCCTGAATCTAACAGCTGATAATTCAATGCTTGTGCCAGACGCCAAGTTACCGTGCCCTTGCCTGCGCCACTTGGCCCATCAATACAGATAACAGGATAACGCATTGGCTGCGCTTGGCTATTATCATTAGCAGGTGTAGAGACGGTCATAGGATTCACTTATCACTTTATAGTAGGCACTGCGTATATGGCGGCTTTTATACTAAAAACCTCATCAAACAAAAGCGACTTGATGCAACAGTAACTACGCAATATTTACTTAATTATCAACTGCTTGTTAGACTACTAACTTATTAGCAACCAAATAGGGCGATATTATAGCAAAAAAACCACGCTATCACTAGCCACAAGACTGATATCTTGTTGAATGTCTATTTTATTTGTTACTGATGATGGTATGGTCGCTGAGCTTGTTCTTTTTCGCAGCTTGGCGACGCTCACGAAAAAAATGCTTTAACATTTGACTGCTATGCTCGCAGCATAAGCCTTTATGTACTTCGATAATATGATTATAAAAAGATTGTGCAGCTAAGTTCATTTGACTGCCTACCATCCCCGCTCTAGGCTCACTCGCCGCATAGATCAGTCTTTCCACACGCCCATGAATGAGTGCGCCAATACACATCGTACAGGGCTCTAAAGTCACGTATAGCGTTGTCTGTAATGGCAGACGGTAGTTCTCTAAACGCGCGCACGCATCCCTTAGTGCAACAATTTCAGCATGAGCAGTTGCGTCATGGCGCCCAATTGGCTGATTGAACCCTTGGCCAATAATCTGCTGATTGTGAACCAATATAGCGCCTACTGGCACCTCTCCGAGCGCAGCCCCTTGTTTAGCCAGCAGCAGTGCTTCTTGCATCCATTTCACGTCTTCTAGCGACCAAAACGTACTGCTTGCGAATGAAGCGTCTACTTCAATAGTGGCGAGTTGGTTAGCTGTTAACGGATGAAGTTGTAAATTTATCATCGAATTATTTGGCATTTATTGTGGTAATTGCCAGTCAATGGGCGTCTGTCCATACTGTACCAAGTAATCATTGGTTTTAGAAAATGGCTTGGAACCAAAAAACCCACCACGATTGGCAGCAAGTGGTGATGGATGCACCGCCGTTAAAATCAGATGTTTTTCTGTATCGATATACTTGCCTTTCTTTTGTGCCTTACTGCCCCACAATATAAATACGGTGTGCTCCGTTTGTTCATTGACCACATCAATCACTGCATCGGTAAACTGCTCCCAGCCTTTGTTTTGATGACTGTTCGGCTCACCTTCTCGCACGGTTAATGAGCTATTTAATAATAAAACCCCTTGCTGCGCCCAATAGGTCAAATCCCCATGTGCAGAATAGCTGCTACCAATGTCATCGGCCATCTCTTTGAGTAAATTATTGAGTGATGGTGGCTTGGGAATCGCTTTGGGCACCGAAAACGATAAGCCCATTGCCTGCCCTGGACGATGATAAGGGTCTTGTCCTAAGATAACGACTTTAACCTTTGATAAAGGGGTTAGGTTAAACGCATTAAACATCAAAGGAGCCGGTGGATAAATGCTCTCATCTGATTGATACGCTTCCTTTAAAAACGCTCGTAGATTGTCCATATTGTTAGAGGTTAATTCCTCTGCTAGGGCCGCTTTCCAATCTGCTGGTAGACGGACATTATCTAAAATTGCCTGCCTTTGCTCTGGGGTTTTCGTCGCTTGCTCGTCGAACAATTCCATGATACATCCTTATTATATTTGTTATGAATAATTACTTCGCAACTACAGTCACAATATCCTAGAAACGCGATGGTATTGCTAATATCAATTTTTTTAATCTCTGTCTGCGCAGGTACAGCAAGCAAGAAAAATGGATATCAGCAGGGCGTGATGGTTCGATATTACTTTTCACTGACTATAGCGCGGTTTAAAGATTGATGGTAACAAAAAATGCTGTGAGGTTTGTTAATAAATTATAGCAATAAAAAAAACGGCTACCACAGAAATATGGTAGCCGTTTTTATAAAGCTAATGTAAAACCGCTTAGCTGGCTAGTGACTCAGAGTCAGGATGCGGCTCATGGGTCTCAACGACCGTCAATATAATACGACTATCGGCTGAGCCCTTATCAGAAGACTTGTTACTATTTTTGTCTAGTTTCACAGTAGCGTCATCTTTCTCATCACCTGCTTCAGGCTCTAAGGTTAGATGGACAACCCCACCGTTAACCAAGTCTCCAAACAAGATCATACTGGCCAATGGTTTTTTGATCTCGTCCTGAATCAAACGCTGCATCGGACGTGCACCCATCAAACGATCATAGCCTTTATTGGCCAAGTAATCACGTACTTCATCATCGATCTCTAGCGTGACTTTTTTATCATCAAGCTGCACTTGTAGCTCAACCAAGAACTTATCGACCACTGAAACCACCACTGAGGTATCTAATGGGTTGAACTGGATGATAGCATCCAAGCGGTTGCGGAACTCTGGGGTAAAGACGCGCTTGAGCGATTCTGTATTATCACGGCTATGATCTTGCTGAGTAAAGCCCATCGAAGAGCGGCTAATACTATCAGCACCGACGTTGGTCGTCATAATGACAATCACCTGCTTAAAGATAGCAACACGACCATTATTATCTGTCAAAGTACCATGATCCATGACTTGCAACAGCAAGTTAAAGACATCAGGATGCGCTTTTTCAATCTCATCAAGCAATAAGACGCAGTGCGGATGCTGATTGATCTTTTCAGTCAATAATCCACCCTGATCAAAACCGACGTAGCCTGGAGGCGCACCTATCAGACGTGAGGCCGTATGGGCTTCCATATACTCTGACATATCGAAGCGCACCAACTCTACGCCTAATAATTTTGCCAACTGACGCGATACTTCTGTTTTACCAACCCCTGTAGGACCGGCGAACATAAACGAACCAATTGGCTTATCTGGTGCTTTTAAACCCGCACGAGACAGTTTAATCGCATCTGCTAACGTCTCGATCGCTTCGTCTTGCCCAAACACTAAGTGCTTAAGATCTCGATCTAAATGCTCCAGAATACTCTTATCATCACTGGATACCGACTTGGGCGGAATACGCGCAAGCTTGGCAACGATAGCCTCAATGTCTGCCACATCGATTTTCATCGGTGGTTTTTTCTTGGCTTTCACCGCTTTTGAATCGTCAGATGATTTAGAACGATCATTGGCTTTTGCCGCATTGGCTTCATCCTGCATCTCGTTATCATCGTCACTGCTCAGGTCGCCATCTAAACCCTCAGTATCGGCATCGATCTGAGCATCAAAGTCCTGCTCTAAATCCGCAATGAAGCTCTCTTCTGCTTCAATGTCGTCGGCATCTGGAATCACACCTAGGCGCTTATACGCACCGGCTTCATCAATGACGTCGATTGCCTTATCAGGTAAAAAGCGCTCGTGAATGTGCTTGGCAGATAACTGTACAGCGGTAACCAACGCTTCATCAGTATATTCAACATTATGAAACTCTTCATAGCGCGGCTTTAGACCGCGTAAGATATCGATACTGTCATCGACACTTGGCTCTTTAACATCGATCTTTTGGAAACGACGTGACAGCGCATGGTCTTTTTCAAAGACCTGACGATACTCAGTAAAGGTCGTTGAACCAATGCAACGCAGCTCACCGTTAGCAAGTGCTGGCTTGATTAAATTCGACACGTCCATATTGCTACTCATTGAAGAGCCTGCACCAATAATCATGTGAATCTCATCGATAAACAAGATCGCGTTGGGCTTATTCTTTAGGGCATCAAGCAGTGACTTCATACGTTTTTCAAAGTCACCACGATACTTAGTGCCTGCGATGAGCGAGCCGATATCTAAGCTATAAATCACACAGCCATTGAGTGGCTTAGGTGCTTTATCATTGATAATTAACCATGCTAGCCCTTCGGCAATAGAGGTTTTACCAACCCCTGGCTCACCAACCAACAATGGGTTGTTTTTGCGGCGACGGCAAAGTACTTGTGCCGCTCGTTCAATCTCAGAAGCACGGCCAATTAATGGATCCGTTTTGCCTTCTGCGGCACGCTGATTGAGGTTAGTAGCGAACTCAACCAAGGGATCTTTACTGGTCTTTTCAGAAGCACTACGGCGCTCACCAGTCATAGAGGCACGTGGCTCAGATGGCTCGTCTTTGTCCTGACCGTGTGATAGATACTGGGTAAGCTCAAGGCGACTGATGCCTTGTTTTTTAAGCAAATAAACCGCGTAAGTATCGTGCTCAGAAAACATAGATACCAAAATATCTGAGCCTTCGACCAAACGACCGCCACCGATAGACTGCACATGAAAAATGGCGCGTTGTAGAATGCGATCAAAGCTTTGAGTCGGCTGTGGTGATTGCTCCGTTTCTGCGTCTACCGTTGGCGTATGCTTATTGATATAAGCCTCGAGCTCGGTACGCAGCGTAGAAACATTCGCATTACACGCCGTTAATGTATTGGCAGCATGAGTGTTTTCTAACAGTGCCAACAATAAATGTTCAACAGTGAGATACTCATGCGATTTTTGACGCGCAAGTGTCATTGCTAAACGCAAAGAAACTTCAAGATGACGACTTAACATAAGGACTTCCTACGGTTGTACCTATCTTATAAATTGATAGCTTTATGAATGAGTTAGGTAGTAAATCAGGGCGATAGATGGATTGTTCAAGGGCAATGTTAGTATTATTAAGAAACCTGCCTAAATGATGATTGATGCGTATCGCGTATCATTTAGCCGATGTTTCGACCTATCTAGCAATGATTGTAATAATTCATATTCGCTTTTCTTTATCTCAACATGATACTCAATCATAGTCAATCTATTAACGCATACTAAAATGTATCTAAGCACACTGTATGAGGTCATGGTCAACATGAGAAAAAGTCAAAATAATGAATTAAATGAATGAGAAGTTGATGATAAAAAAGATCATATAAGAACGAGGACGTAAATAATCAGAATATTGAATAGTATTTGTCTGAATAATGGTTTCAGTGGCGTAGCAAAGTGCTAAAACGACTAGGCCTGAAACATCGAGCTACTATACAACGCTATGTTTAATATATAGGGCTACTTAACCTGAAAATCAAGATCAACACAGAAAGATGTCTACTTATTTGGGAAGGGCAATTGCGCTGTTTTGCTGTAAAGCAATTAGCAGAACTTTATGACAATAAAGCTTTATATAGGTTTATCAATATAAAGCCTGCCAGTGGTCTTACTGAATGGCTGATTTAGGGAATGCTAAACAAAGCGAAAAACTGCGACAAAATAAAACAGTCGCGATGGCTATTCACCTTGATGCGGTTCGATTTGAGTCAGTAACGGGTAACCTTCGCGATGAGCAAGGCTATTCACCTTTTTAGCTTTGGTTTC
The DNA here is from genome assembly GCF_013248965.1 of Psychrobacter okhotskensis. GTDB lineage: Bacteria > Pseudomonadota > Gammaproteobacteria > Pseudomonadales > Moraxellaceae > Psychrobacter > Psychrobacter okhotskensis. The sequence continues at coordinate 70,436 of NZ_JABRVQ010000002.1, forward strand.
GGCGATATCTTTGGGATAAATACCGGCAATACCTTTACTGCTGTTATGAATCGTCAACATGATTTCAACGGCAGAATCAACGCTGTGGCGAAATTCTGACTGCAAAACGTAGACAACAAACTCCATCGGCGTGTAATTGTCATTGTACATCACGACCGCATACATCGGTGGCTTCGCCACTTCTGGCTCGGCCACGAGCACGTCTGCTTGCGGCGATGTCTCACCGTCTGGCTCACTATCTTGAGCGCGTTGCGCAGGTATATTAGGAAAGTGCCAATCAAAAACGGTCGGCCTAGCTTGTAGAGTCATAGGTTTTATCATAATCAAAGTATAATTATAAGGTAAGTTTGAAATAAAGAAGAGGTTATACAGAAAGGCTATCAGGCATAGCGCAAAGTATCATTAGTTATCAGAAAATATCGTTAATTATCAAAAAGTGTCATTGTTATAAAATAATGGTTATGAACAGCCATTACGTTTAACTAACTTTGGCTTATACCATTAAATTTCAAGTACTTGTTAGGTTTTAGATATTAATTAAATTTTAAGCACTATAGTTAAATTCAAATAATTTCGATATTTCGATGCTTTGATATTTCAATACAATGAAACCGAGTGCAAGCGATACATCAGCATGGTTAGCGTGAATGACGATGTAACGGATTTATATGAATTGACTATAATCAAGGCTCGATAGGACTTTCATCTACTTCTGGCAAATCTAAAAGCGATAGCGGCATATTGTCGACCCTATCACCAAGCTTCCAATCATACAGCTGTTCTTTTTGTTGCCCGCCTGCTCGCAAGGTCAGTTTAGCTTGTAATGGCTTAAAGCCAGACGGCATCATAAAACGACCACGAATGCGCACAATACCCTTAATCGAATAACTGGCAGGATCTAGCGGCACTTCCACGAAGTCATCATCATCAAGCAATGTCAACGTTGGCGTTAAACGCTTGGCATTACCATCTTCACTGAGCATACCGATGTCAAAACCATACTCAAAAGCATTCTCAGGTAGCGGCTTAATATTAGCACCAATTATCTGTAGTGGCATGCCACCATTATCAGCAATCACCTCAGTATAGAGCTCATTAAGCTGGGCAACTTGTTTGTTTTCAACAGTTAGTGATTTTTGCGTTTCGCGTAACTCTTTCAAGTTTGCCAAACTAATCGCCAGCTCTTGCTTGGCAGTCGCAGCCTCACTGGTGGCTATTTTGTTGCTAATCCGCAAGTCTTTTAGCTCTTTGGTCGCCTCAGTGCTATTGATAATTGCTTGCTTGGTCTCGGTTTGCATCGAATGAAAGCCGCGCTGATAGCCAAGCTTATGACCAAATAACAATCCAACAGTAGCGGTCACTAATATGGCCACAACAAAGAGTGCCAGCACCAGTGTCGATGCCCCTTTTTGACCAGCAATGAGATTGTGATGGTTGTCGATAAAGCGGTCACTGCTTTGTAAAGAATGCGGTCTACGCTCCACTTGATATGGAACAGAGTCTTGGCACGATAAACGTGCTGGCTGTGAGCAAAAGCGTAGTACAATCTTAACACGCATTTAGACAGTATCTCTTAACAGTAAGGGCAGGTTATTATAGCGGAATTTATAATCAATACCTAGCACCATCAATATGAATGATTTAACAGTAAAAATACAATGTTGGATAGTAAGATTAAGGGACAATCGGCGCAAAATTCAACCCCTGTGACTCATCAAACCCAAACATCACATTCATATTCTGTACCGCCTGCCCAGCCGCGCCTTTTACTAAATTGTCTTGTACCACAATAACCGTCAGTTCGGCACGCTCATTGTCCTGATGTACCGAAATCCGCAGACGGTTGCTGGCTCGCACACTGCGCGTATCAGGATAAATACCTTTTGGCATGACATCAATAAACAACTCTGACGCATAGCATTGTTCAAATGCTTGTTGCCAATCGATGGCAGCGCCTTCTTCTGTCAACTCCATATGGATAGAGCTTAACATGCCACGAATCATTGGCACTAGATGCGGTAAAAAGCGAATACGATGGCTAAACTGACTGTCTAATAACTGCGCCACCCCCTGCTCAATTTCTGGCAGATGACGATGACCTGTAACGCTATAAGCTTTAAAATTGTCCGTTGTTTCCGCATAATTAAGCGCCAGACTCGCCTGACGTCCCGCCCCTGAAACGCCAGACTTCGCATCAATAACAATACGAGCATCGATCAATCGGGTGGCTTGCTGATTTTGCGCGTCGATAATGGGTTTTAAACCCAAAATAGCGGTGGTTGGATAACAGCCAGGATTTCCTACGACCAAAGCATTTGCAAGTTTGTCGCGATTGACTTCAGGTAAGCCATAAACAGCCGTTTTCAGCAGCTCAGGACAGGCATGCGACTGTTTATACCAATGCTCAAACTCCGTCAATGACTGGAGACGAAAATCAGACGCCAAATCGATGACTCGTACACCTGCTTGAGTCAACGCTTGTGCTTGTTTCATCGCGACACCGTGTGGCGTGGCAAAAAACACCACATCACATTTTTGTAAGGTGGCAAGCGTATCATCACCCAAGTCACTAAAGACAATATCCGAGATACCGCGTAAGCTTGGGAATATCTCATCAGCACGTGTACCCGCTTCACTACGTGACGTTAGCAAATCAATAGAAACCTCAGGATGAGCGGATAGTAAGCGAATCAGCTCAATACCTGTATATCCTGTGCCACCGACGATTGCTGCTGAAATCATAAGATATCCCCTTTTACTCAGTAATGTAATTGCTAGCTATCGCTATCACTGGATGTTAAATTTATAAGTCCAATTTATCATAGCATTTAAATACCCCAGTGGCTAAATAGCACAGTGATTAAATAAAACAGTGGCTAGATTTTATAATCATGCACGGCATCGATAAACACTTTGGCATTGTCAGGATTGACCCACTGCGTAATACCATGACCCAAATTCGCCACGTAGCCAGTTTTTTCGCCATTAGCATACGCGCTATCTAGCATTAGTTTTACTTCTGAGCGGATGGTTTCAGGAGAACCGTACAGAGTTGCTGGATCCAAATTACCTTGAAGCGCTTTGCTGCTCTGTAACTTCTTATGCTGTTTGGTCAACTGACGCTGACTCTCAGTCAATGCTTGACGCGCGCGATCAAGCGGCATCGTCCAATCTAGACCTAAGGCATCCGCCTCACTATCCGCTTGGATATCTAGCCATAGTCCGCCGCCCTTGGTAAATAGTACCACTGGTATATCAGGGTGACGCACTTTTAGCTCAGCGACGATGCGCTTATTATAAGCGTGTGAGAAATCGATAAACTGACGATGACCCAGCGCGCCGCCCCAGCTGTCAAATATCTGCAATACTTGAGCACCAGCAACGACTTGTGCATCTAAATAGTCAATAACAGACGTGGCAAGCTTATCTAATAATTGATGTAAAAAAGCCGGATTGCTATACAAAAAGCCTTTGGTATAACGATAATCTTTTGAGCTGCCGCCTTCAATCATATAGGTCGCTAGTGTCCACGGACTACCAGAAAAACCGAATAAGGGCACTTGCCCATTTAATGCTTTACGAATGCTGGTCACCGCACGCATGACGTAATCCAGAGAGTCATTGACATCAAGCACAGGCAGTCTATCTAAATCAGCTTGCGTACGAATAGGGTGTTTGAACTTCGGCCCTTCTCCCGTCTCGAAATACAAACCCAAGCCCATGGCATCAGGGATAGTCAAAATATCACTAAATAGGATAGCTGCGTCCAAATCATAACGACGTAGTGGCTGTAAAGTGACTTCTGTCGCGCGATCGGTATCGCGGCACAAGCTCATAAAATCACCTGCTTCAGCACGGGTGGCTTTATACTCTGGTAAATAACGACCAGCTTGGCGCATCATCCACACGGGTGTGGTGTCGATCGTCTCAAAACGAAAGGCACGTAGTAATCTGTCGTTTTTTAGAGGGGCAAACTCATGCTGAAGCGAGTTGTTATTGTCTGAAGCACTCATGTACAAATCTCCAAAACAACACGGTATTCATTGATAATGATAACAATGAATACCGTGCTGGATAAAATAAGTTAAATATAAAGAATATAGAACGCGGCACACATTAAATCATCAGGTTTTTTGCAAAGACGGGTTTTAATCAAAATCGCCTTTTAAGCCAAAAACGTCTGGTATCACAAAATAATACTGGTTTTCAAATTTTTGAGTGCCGGTTACTTTTAAATATTAGGGGGTGTTAACAAGCTTTTCGTCGCGCATAAATTTCCAACCTCGATGAGTATAAGTAATCGTATGACAAAAACAATCTATTGACCAAAGTCATTTGATGCCTTATTTATACTTATAGATAAGACACCTTTATACTTATACATAGAAAGTCAAGTACATAGAAAATCGATACCACTACATCGTCAATGCTAGGTTATCACGATGTACCATGACCACGCGCTCTTCATTATTACCAAGAATTCTATCGAATTGCTCAGTACGCTCACGAGCCACACGGCGCGCGTCACGAGAGGAGAAGTTGACTTGGCCAACGGCGAGACGCTCGCCTGTATCTTGGTGCACAATTTCGACCACATCACCTTCATCAAAATCACCGCGTACTTCTGCTACGCCGACTGGTAGCAAGCTCTTATGATGTTCAACGACGGCTTTTGCGGCACCAGCATCAACAATCAAAGAGCCTGACATACGTAGATGCGCTGCTAGCCATTGTTTACGAGCAATGATTTTATCTTCGTCATTAGTCGTTAGCAACGTACCAACCGCTTCACCAGATACCACACGGGTAATAACGTCATCGATAGCGCCGCTCACAATTACGGTAGGACAACCACCCATGGCGGCAAGGCGACCAGCACGAATCTTGGTTAGCATTCCACCACGTCCGAGTTTGCCACCATCACCTGCAATATCAAACAAGTAATCAGCCATGGCACGCTCTTGACGAATCATTTTGGCATCAGGGTTATCACGCGGATTATCAGTGAACACGCCGTCTTGATCCGTTAAGATAATGTACAAATCAGCATTGACCATCGCTGCTGCCATCGCACCTAACGTATCGTTGTCGCCAAATTTGATCTCATCAATGGTGATGGTGTCGTTTTCATTAATGACCGGTAGCACGTTCCATTCTAATAACTGTGTCAGTGCGCCTGTGGTATTCAGATAACGACTACGGTTAGACAAGTCATCATGGGTTAGTAGTAGCTGAGAGCTTTGAATACCGTGCTGAATCAACGCTGACCACCAGGTTTCAATCAAGCCCATTTGACCAATAGAAGCACAAGCTTGCAGCGCCGCTAATTTTTTGGGACGCTCCTCTAGGTTCATGCGTACCACGCCTTCAGCAACTGCCCCTGACGACACGAGCAGTACTTCCACGCCTTGCTTGTGCAGCTTAGCAATTTGCTTTGCCCATTCGTAAATGGCAGTTCGATCTAGCCCTCGACCGTTATTGGTTAATAACGATGAGCCAATCTTGACAATAACGCGCTGAATATCAAAGTTGCGAGTTTGCTTAATAAACCTTGCTTCTTCGGTCGTGTTTTCTATGTCACCTGCCATATAAACTCCTGTGTCTTATGTCAATTAATTACGGGGATTGATCTAAAAAATTCAAGTATATCAGTTTAAGCACCATCATTTAAGGAACATAAACGACTTCAACGCCATCTTCATCGTCATCATCTAAATCATCATCGTCGTTTAAGTCCAACCCTTCACGTGCCGCTTTTCGAGCCGCACGATAAGCCTCACGCTGGGCTTCAGTATTCAGACGTACTTCTACTTCTAAGCGCTCAAAACGTGTTCTTTGTGCTTCAGCGAAGATGGGGTCCTCTATTTCGCGTTCGCGCTCACGTTCAATCTCATTCATCAAATGATATTTAACAGCATCAGTCCCTTCACCCATTAGAGTTGACGTGCGAAATACATCTCCTGTCCAACCAAGCTCAGCGACAATATGGGTACAGAGCTCATTTAACTCTTCTTCAGGCACCTGATCAATTTTGTTTAATACCAAAATTTGGGGTAGGTTGGATAATTCAGGCGAAAAACGTTCAAGCTCATTCAAGATAACACGAGCATTTTTTACCGGATCGCTGCCATCAATTGGCTTTACATCAACCACATGTAACAGACGGCGCGTACGAGCAACATGCTTTAAAAAGCGAATGCCAAGTCCTGCACCTTCTGAGGCACCTTCGATTAAACCCGGAATATCCGCCATGACGAACGAGCGATGACGACCAATATCGACCACGCCCAGATTTGGAACCAACGTGGTAAACGGATAATCAGCAACTTTTGGTCTAGCAGCAGAGACTTGGCGGATAAAGGTCGATTTACCCGCATTAGGTAAACCAATCAAGCCAACATCAGCCACAACTTTTAGCTCAAACTTAAGCACTTTTAGCTCACCTTCAAAGCCTGAAGTAGCCTTGCGCGGTGCTTGGTTAGTCGAGCTTTTGAAGTGAGTATTACCCAAACCGCCATCACCGCCTTTGGCAATGAGCAAAGTCTGACCAATTTCAATCAAATCACCCAACACTTCATCGGTTTCGGTATCGACTATCGTCGTACCGATAGGCACTGGCAAAAATAGATCGTCAGAGCCCTTACCTGAACAGTTTCTACTATGACCATTCTCAGCTCGCATGGCGTCATAGCGACGCGTATAGCGATAGTCAACTAGGGTGTTGGTGTTATCCTCCGCAATGGCATAAACATCTCCGCCCTTGCCACCATCGCCACCATCAGGTCCACCACGTGGGACATACTTTTCTCGGCGAAAACTGGCGATTCCGTTACCACCGTCACCTGCTTTTACCGTTACGACGGCTTCATCAATAAATCGCATCTTACGTTCCTTAATTTACCATCCAGTTTATAAACTGGTTACAGCCAACGACTGTATTTTAGGGTATAGCTATGTGTTTGTGTAGTTGTAAAAACTTAATGCTTATAAAAAATTAGTGCTTGTAAAAAACTGGTTTAAAAATAATTATAATCCTAGTGTGCCAAAATACTTAGCAACAAACATGATACTTAGCAACAAGTATGACAACAACACCCGATAACCAATCGGACTATCGGGTGCTTGAGTATCACATCTAAAAAACATGGCTTCTATACGAAACTTAATGCATTAGCGTATCACTGCTATAGACTTAGAATTTTTACGCTGGAATCTGAGTATAGCTGATGCCGGCCATTTGTGTCGCCAAACGTAATACTTGCGTACTATAGCCCACTTCGTTGTCATACCAGATATAAACGATGGCATGATTGTCTGTGAGAATCGTCGCTTGTGCATCAACGATACCGACGTGCGTATCGCCGACGAAATCAGTCGAGACCGCTTCGGTAGAGTCCGTATAAGCAATCTGTGTTTGCCACTGGCTGCTATTAGAGATTTTACGCATAAACTCATTTAACGCATCAGCACTGGTAGGTGCAGTTTTGAGGTTTAAGTTTAAAATTGCTAAGCTGACATTTGGCGTGGGAACACGAATAGCATTACCGGTCAATTTACCGCTAAGCTCTGGTAGTGCCTTACCAACTGCTTTTGCCGCACCAGTACTAGTGATAACCATATTCAACACTGCACTACGGCCACGGCGATCGGCCTTGTGGTAGTTATCGATTAGGTTTTGGTCGTTGGTGAACGAATGAATCGTTTCCACGTGACCATTTTCGATACCGTACTCATCGTTCAGTACTTTTAGCGTTGGTGTAATCGCGTTGGTCGTACAGCTCGCCGCGCTGACAATCGTATCATCACCGACTGTATCATTGTTCACACCATAGACGACGTTTTTAATCTCACCGCCAGCAGGTGCGGTTAACAATACTTTTTTGACGCCTTGAGACTGTAGATGCTTGCCAAGACCAGCTTCGTCTTTCCAGATGCCTGTGTTATCAATAATCAATGCATCGTTGATACCATAAGCCGTATAATCAATCTCGCTTGGGTCTTTAGCATAAATAACTTGCACAAAGCGACCATTGATAATCAGACCGTTATTTTCATCATCAACCACCACGCCACCAGCGAAGCTACCATGAATCGAATCACGCTCTAGTAATGATGCACGCTTGGCCAAATCACCAGCAGCAGCCGGACGTACGACGATGGCTTTAAGTTGTACGCCTTTCGCGCTTGACGCTTGCGATAACAATAGACGCGTTAAGATACGACCAATACGACCAAAACCGTATAGCACGACATCAGTCGCACCATTGATAGCATTGTTGTCACTGCTAATAGATTGCAGAGCCGCTTGTACATCACTGTCATTAGCAATCAATTGACCGACATCGATACGCGCAGCTTGGATAGCCTTATTGTCTGCTAGCACTTTAACCATGGCTAGCGTATCAGCGATAGCGATGGCTTTTGCGCCTTGATCACGCATTGCTACTTTTTGATGTAGTGCCAATATGCGACCGACTGAGGTCGTATCTAGCGTTTCACCGAACAAGGTCACTTGGACATCTTGCTCGTTATAGAGCTTATTCAATAGCCCCATCAGCTCAATCGCTTGTTGCTCTTGGTTGTTATAATTGCTCAAGTGCTCTTGATGTAGGTGGCGTAAGGTATCAGCGTTGCTCACGAGAAACATCCTTATGGTCAGTAATGTATGATCAGTAAAGTATGAAGAAGTATCAAACAGATAGATTGTATTTAGTCTAAGTGACTATTCAAATACGGTGAGGTCAAATACGATGAGGGCAAAACATCCATGCCAATCATTTTTCATTTTCATCAGTGTATTTAGATCGCCTAGATTTTAGCCTAAAACGGTCAATTTTGCCAGTGATAACCGATCAGCGCGCACTTATAACCTATTTTGGGGCTATATTGACTTGATTATAAAAATAAAGGCAGCCTATTACGCTGCCTTTGTTAAATTCGAACGCCTTAAACAACGATGCTGTTAAACAACTAAATCGATAAACAACTAGCGCACTAAACAATTAAGTCACTAAACAATTAGGGTACTAAAGTAACTGTTTGATTGCTTTGTGCGGTCAGTTTAAATTCTTTCAAGTCGTAGCCTTGTTGCTGGGCAATTTGGCGATATTTCGCATAGGTTTCCTGACTGACATTGGGCGAACGTGCTAGTAACCATAAATAGTCTTTGTCTGGCGTACCAACTAGCGCTGTCTGATAATCAGCATCGCGCGCCAATACCCAATAATCGGCACGACCGACTGGTAACCAGCGAATCCATGAAGGCAAGAACGTCACTTTTAGCTTGCTACCGGTATCGTCGGCAGGTTTTGCCAATCCCTCAGCAGTAATATCTGAACCGTCTTCAGCTTTACATTTATTGGTGACTACCACTCCGGAGCCGTCTGTTTTTTGGGCATAGTTTGCGGTTACATCACTAGCACAGTTGCGCTGAAAGTACATTGGTAACCGACCTATCTCATACCACGTGCCTGCATACTTTTTGAGATCCACACTGTCGACGGTGGTCGGTGTGTTCGCAGACTTATGGATGATGTCGCTGGGCTTCACAGACAAGGTTTGCGTTGTGGTTTTATCAGTCGTCGCCGTGGCAGAAGTTTTACTAGTGGACGCGCTAGTCGCTGGTAACGGCGCAGCATAAGCCGAAAACGCCGCCAACGGTATAATAATCGCTAGGGCAATGCCAGTATGCTTAATAAGCCCATTCATAAATATGCGCTCCGGTATTTCTTTATATGAGGTCGTCGTCAATGATAAATCATCTATGTTTTGAGGTTTTTCTATTGAAATATTCGCTTGTTCCTCTGACATCAGTACATCTACTTTGTTAGATTCCTGTGCTTGCTTCTTCTGCGCTTTTTTGTAGCCACGGATTTTTTGAGAGCCGCTAGCTTTTTTGAAGCCATTAGCCGTGTCAAAATCCTCTATATCGCTATTTTTTGAATCGTTACTGTTGATATTACCGTTTTCAATCATAGCAAACTCTTTTGCCTGTGTAAGGCTTTTGTCGATGCTTTTGTATCCAAAATAGCTGTCTTGCAAAGACGATGTTTTTGCCAAATGGTTTGAATGTTCGCCATTATAACTGTCGCTGTCATTACTAGCATTGAGACTTTTATTACCATTGATAGCATGGTTATAGCTTGCATCATTGCTGGCACTATTTACGTGTTGCCCATTATCCTGATAATGGTTCTTTAACTGACTGGTTTGCTGTGATTGAGAACCGGCTGCCTGTGCATCAGACCATGATGACTGAGGTAACTTATTGGTTTTCATAGGGATACCATTAATTATTGGTGATGGTTAAAAACTTATTCATTATCAAATAAATATTATTTGATTTTCTACACAAAAATATTGTTACTAATAAAGATAATGTGAGAAAAATCAAATATTATTATGAGTAGTGAGAGTCGCTTGACCAGACAATTGGTTTATTAAAAGCCAAAAACGTCATCTATAAAAACAGCTTGAAGACTCTCTAATTTGATAGCCTATCTTAATGGCAGTGCTATGATTAAAACAGTGTCGCAATGTAGGAAAACGCAACGGTTTGTAAGTAATTCTGTATTTAGATTAGAGAATAAACACATAGTTACCGATTGGATAAATATAAGGGAAGCTTATTATTATTAAGAATTTACTTTGATAAATGGTAGCTACTGTGCTTGACGTGATAGGCCTTGTACAAGCACTTGATGAGCATAGTTAACTTGGTATTTATTAATAAAAACTTGCTAAAAAAACGCCTAAACGAACTGGCTGATACCGGCCACGCTGATACCACCGTACTGGACAGCTTGCTCAATCATAGCTGGTGACAAGCCACCCAAACCAATGACTGGCATGTCAGCCAACTGTGCCAAAGCTGACCACGCTGCCCAACCTAATGGCGCAGTATCGGGATGCGTTTGGGTCGCTAGTACTGGTGATAAAAACACACCGATCACTGGTGCTTGCTGCTGCTGTAAACGAACACTAGCAAGCTGATTAGCGGCATGGATACTGGCTGCATCGTGACAGCTGATTATTAATGGTCGATCGAGAGGTAACGCCTGCTCACCTACGGAACTGTCTTGCTCATTATCAAACCATTTCATGAGCGCAGTCTGAGAGATTTGATGAGCAACGATCTGATAATCGGCTTGTAATGAATGAAGGCGACGCTCAAATGGCAGAATCACTTGAATGTCTGGACGCAAAGCCATCAATTGCTTTACGCTATTATCAAAGTCTGAGTCCTTAACTCGAATGTATAGCCAAGCATGGGTCCCTACTTTTTCCTTGTGATAGGTCAACCATTCTGTTGCTGGATTGGGCAGATCATTAAAATGTGCCAAAGGATAGCTAATCGCTATCTGTGCGGGTAGACGCAACCATTCTAAAATCGTTTTATTGGCAGCAGGCAAATGATACTTCCCTGCCAATAGCGCAGATTTATTGACCCATGCCAGCGCCTGCCCTTCTAAGCCATGGCTGAGATGTCGATGTTGCTCATATTGCTCTGCTGTTAGCTCAATATTATAGACCTGCAAGCTCACTTGCTTATCCCCATAATCATGATGCAGCCGTCCAAGTTTGACGACAGTATTGTCGTGAATATCGATTCCAGTTTCTTCAGCGACTTCGCGTATTAATGCCTGTTTTGCGGTTTCATTCGCCTCTATCTTTCCACCTACAAACTCATAACGGTTGCCCTGATGTTGAGCCGCATCTCGAAATCCGAGCAAATACTGTGCCTGATAATGAATAACAGCGACAGCGACGTTTACGATTTTTTGATGGCTAGTTTGTTGAATTATTGCGGCGTTCACCATAATACTGTCCTCAAATGCTTGTTTTATTTGTTATGACTTGAATGCTTGCTTTGTTTGTTATGAATAGTCACTTGCGATAATAAACTGATATTAAATTAAGTCATTGATATAAAAAATAAAAAATAAATTCAATCTGACTTTATCATCGTAGGTTTATATAAGTTTACATAATGACTGCATTTTATTTTATCAATTACCTTGCAAAACAATCCAATCTAAATGATAATTATTATCGTTAATGGCTATTACTCTCTGATGTCGACTACTCAACTGTTTTATCAAAAGGAATTTATTATGAGCATGGTTATCTCTCGTTACTTAAACTGCCGCGAAAACCGTCTACCGACTTTGCAATCACAGCATCTGTTTGCTTTGACCAAAGAGGTACGTATTGAGCACGAAGGTGAGGAATATCGCTTACGCTTAACTCGCAATAACCGCTTAATTTTGACCAAATAGTTAAAATTACACCTCACAAAAAAACGCCTTCATCGAAAGGCGTTTTTTATTGATTAAAGTACAGTTGATTAAAGTACAGTAAATACTATTTGGGCAATATTAGAGTTAATAAATCAACCATTAGCTGATAACAGTATTATCCAAAATTGCCTTCTAAAATTGCCAACTATAAACCACATCAACCGCGTTTTCTGCCGCCGACGTTGCCTCGACATAAATTCGACGGGTCAACTGGTAACGAACAGATAGGCTGTTCTGCGCATTAAAGACACCTACCCCGTAGCGAATGTATAAGTCAGGGGTCACGTAACCGGTGACATTGACGTTAGTGTCTTCACTTCCGCCAGAGGCATCGACAGTCAAGCTCTGTAGACCAAAGGCTTGACCAATCTGGTTGGTTAAGTTGCGTGTCCCGCTCAGCCCGAAGCTCAGCCCAGCGGCCGCTAAGTTATTCGTCACTTGCGACTTAAAGCCCTGCTCACTGATTTGCGTGGCGCTCTTATTATCGATACGACCAGTGACCAACGCATTCATTGCTTGCTGCTGGGTCAGACCAGCATTATTAAAGACGATAATGTTTGGACTCTCAGTACTGCCTTTAACACGCACGCCAACTGTTTTTCCGCTAATGACTTTGACAGCTTCAATACTCAGGTTAGGCTTCATCACATCCCCATTGAAGCGCACCTGCCCATAGTTAAGCTCTAGACTCTGACCGAAAGCATTGATATTGGTACGACGTGATACTTGCACCACCCCTGTGGCACGCATAATGCCCGTGCCGTTTTGAGTGATATTAATCGCACCTGCCAACGGAATAACCGCTCCAAAGCCACGGAAGTTAATGTCATCACCCAAATCAACACCGATATCAGCATTGATCGACCACGGTTTTGAGATAGCTAAGACTTCGTCGATATTACCAATGAGACGACGATCTAGGACGACCGCATCTTCTGTTTGCGTAATGATGTCTTCACTAGCCTCTGGCGGACGAATGGTCGCCGATGGCACGCTGATGGCCCCTGTAATGTTGACGTAACGGTCGCCAGGACGCACGATAATATCGATATCAGGATTAATCTCAGCCAATAGCAAGGGTGGCTGGGTCAATACTAAGCGCTCACCAACGATACTCAATTTGGCTTGTAGTTTTTGCTGCCAGTTTACTGTTCCCGTTAGCGTGCCGCTGCCCGTACCACTATTAAAGGTGCCGTCGATAGTTGCTTGCGTTCCACGAATCTTGGCATCGACATTAACTTTTCTTAAATTGACTGGCAAGTCAAGCATCGCGATACGACCGTTGGCCAATTTCACATCACCATAGAACTGTGGTTTTTCTAGCGTGCCACCAAGTCCGCCCGCCATAGTGATATTGCCTTCAAGCACACGCATACCGGGGAAGAAAGGTTTAAAAATCGCTAAATTAAGCTCATTGAGTACCAACGCGCCCGAAATGGGTTTGGGGTTTTTATAAGGATCGACGATGACTTCCGCGTAACCACGCGCGCCGCGACCAGTATTGATATCTGTCCGTAGTTTAAGACCTTCAGGTACTGACAAGGCAATCAGTGACACACGCTTGTATGACAAGCTTACAGGAGCGCTGTCACCATCTTGAAGCAAGCCGATTTTGCCATTATCAGAATATAAAGTGGTATTGATAGTCGGTGGACGACCACGTTGCCAGCCGACAATCGCCTTACCATTAATCTGCCCTTGCCAATCAATATCTTTGGGTAAAAACACTGAAAATAGCGAGGCGTCTAGCTTTTGCAATGCCAAATCGACCTGACCACCAGACGGTGAAGCGATTAGGTTTTCACGTAAACACAGCTTGCCGGTTTGATCGGCCGCCTGCCAGCAATGCGCGGCAAGTTGCACCTTAAGCTCGCGGTCACTGCCGTTTTGCTTGTTAGGCAAATTGACAATCAACTGCGCTGGCTGCAACTGGTTCAAGGTGGCATATCTGGACTTAACACGACCTTTACCAATCACCCCAGACCAACTGAGTGTATTACGATTAAAACCACCTTTGAGTCTTGCTGCAATATCGAGCTGCTCGTTAGCGACATTGAGATCGACCACATGTGCCTGCTCAGTACCATTAAAAGACGCATTAACGCTTTTGAAGCTTTGCCCGCCAGCATCTAAGCCTTCAGCACTGATAATAAGCTGACTTGGGCTGTTTGCTAAATTCACGATTTTGCCGCGAATACGACCTTGACGCAAGATAAAGCCCGGCAGCGCAAGTCGCTCACCGACCAAATCAATATAGATAGTGGGTAACGCTTGTCCCGCAGGCTGCGATAAGGTCGCACCGCCAGTCACTTTGCCGGTCAGCTTACTAGAGAGCTGATCGAGACTGGTGATATTAATCTTGGCTTGTAATTGCTTGGCATTGCCATTGGCAGTGATGTAGTTATCGCCCCAGCGTAAGACGAGGTTATTGGCATTTAAACTCTCGATTAAGGCGTTCACTTGCTTATATTGCGCCTGTGCATCTTGCTTTTGTAAACGTTTAAAATAGCTCGCCAAGTCTTTTGGCAATCGCATTTTTGCGGCTAAGCTGCCTTTGGCACTGAGCGGCTGACCTTTTAACATGCCAGTCAAGTTGATCTGCTTGATATTAATGGTTTGCTGAGCATCACTCCAGCGACCATCAGTATCGATAGTACCGGTGATAGCGCTTGGCGTACTTTTGAGGAAGTAACCCAAATTAAAGCGATTCATTACTGCTTTGATATCCCAAGCGATACCTTGACGCACATCGACGGTGCCACTGGCATCGATACTACCTGCAGCGCCGACATGACGGAAGCGTTTGATACGGATGAGCTGGGCATCGCCACTGGCATCGATAGTCAGTTTGCCTGCTGGTAACTGCTCGGCATCTAATACACCGTCAAAATTTACTGCAAATCTATTTAGCTTACCCTTGGCATTCGCTTTGTTTTTTGGTGCTGTTTGCCACTCGCCACTGGTTTTTAAATCACCAGTAATAATGGCCGGATTGTTGGGTAAAAAATAACCCAAGTTGAAGTCATCAAAGCGACCATCCACTGTCCAACCAATATTTTTTCGCAAATCGATGACACCCTTCGCATTCACTGCGCCAGCCTCACCCTTATAATTGAGCTTACGAATACTGATCAGCCTTGGCGTGCCAGCCGCATTGATAGACAGACGACCCTTTGGCACATCCGCCGTATCGACCTGACCATCAAAACGCGCATCGAACATAGAAAGCTCGCCGCCAACGATATCGACTTTGGCATCACCGCCACCAGTGATGCCGATAGCACGGCCGTCTTGCGTGGCATCAAGCTGCGCCTGCAAATCGGTATTGTTTAAATTAATAATATGACGCTGACCTTTAACCCCGCTTTTGCTGATATTCACTAAGCGGCCACTGGCACTAATACTGCCCGTTAGACGCTCAAGCGGTAGATCACTACGATACTTTTTGGGTAATAAACCATTAGTACGGGCATCAATTTGCCACGTTAATGGGCGCTTCTTGGTCGCCAGTTGAATCTGCCCAGTACCTGATAAATCACCGATGATACCATTATATTTGAGACGATTGATGTCAATGACATTGCCAGCTTTGCGGACGCGCACATCATAGTTGCCTTTGGGAGCAGCATTAAGCTCATTGATGACTGCATTGGCATCGACAGAGAGGGTCGAACCGCGCACGATGACATCAGCTTGACCACTAGGACTATCGATATTACCGATATTCGGGACATTACGACGGATCAGATTTTGCCAAGTGGCATCGATATACCAAGGCGCTACCTGTTTAACCTTCGCAGAGGTTTTACCACGTGCAATATTGGCATTAACATGTTCGCCATCACGCTGACGTAGATCCGCGTCAATCTCTAAGTTACCTGCACTGTTTTTTTGTTGATAATGTAGCGACAATCGACCGTTGAGTTTTTGCGGAGCGTAGGCTTTAAAATCAGCATAGTCGTCAGGAATCGCGCGGCGAATGTCAAAATTGCTACCAGTCGCACGCACCTTTGCATCGAAGCTATTTTTCCAGTCTAAAATACCTTGTAATATTAGGTTTCCAGCTGGAACCTGAGCATCCAAACGATCAATGCGCAGTTGACTATTGGCAATCACTGCCCGCCCTTGATAATGCCCTGAAGGAATATCTTTGGCAGTCAGCTCAGTATTGATACGCAAACGTATCTCAGAGATGACCCCTGAGGCAGTGGCTGTGCCGCTTTTTAGGCGAATGGCTTGGCTTTCGGCATAAGGAATCAGAATGTCGTCCCATTGCAGTTTTGCCTGAAACGGTGAATCCTTATCGAGTCCTTGCACTACAAAATCACCGCTGACATCGTTATCATTGTAGCGGCTACGCACCTTACCAACGGTACGTTTTAAGCTGCCGGTAGCGGTAATATTAAGGGGATCAATGTAGGCTTTTTCTAAGGCACTGACCTCAGCAATAGCACTTAAGTCCAACGGATAGTCACCTTGCAAATCAATCTCACCTTGCAAAGCACTAACCTTGACGATATCTGCATACTGTAAATTGCCGCGACCTACCGTGACCATGCTGCCAACCCACGTCAAATCACGAGCGCTGATATCATGAATGACAATAGGATCTTTGGTCACTTGTTTATAGACAATCGTTTTTATTTTGGCTTGATCAAAACGCAGATTCACCGGTAGCTTGAGCGTTTTATAATCAAATGGCTCACCCGTTGGCGGTTTTTTATTGATAATCTCAATACGCTGAATGTCGGCATCGCGCAGATGGACTTCTTTAGCAAATACCGCACGCCAGCCTATTTTAACGTAGGCTTTGTCTACCAAGATCTCAAGGTCTTCGGTCGCCTCGATATCGATATCTGTGACCAACAGACCATCACGTAAATTACCGCGCCCATATTTAAACTTAATACCCGTCTCAGCGCTAATCTTTTCTAATAAGAACTTGGTGCCTGACTCAGTACCAGCCGCATAAAAAAAGATGGCGAACATAATCGCCAGTACGATGAGCATGAGTACCAGTAGCTTGAGCAAAAAAGACAGCGGATACCAACGCCTTACAGCACGGGCATCACGTTGCGCCGGATCTTCATCCGGTGAATTATTAGGCGGGGTATTTTTGGTCAACATCACACTCAACTACGTTAGAAAAATGATTGCCAACAATCGCTAAAAACGATTGACGAGGCTCTTATAAAGGCGATCCGATAAAGAAACTCAACCTGACAGGAACACTTTCTTCTGTGACACCAGCGGCAACATCGACCCGCACCACACCAACAGGTGATGCCCAGCGAATACCAACACCAACGCCAACCTTTGTTTCAGTCTCGAAGTCTTTGTCATAGGCATTACCCACGTCGGTAAAAACGGCGGCGCGAAAGCCAGGTTTAAACTCATAGTTATATTCCGCACTACCGACGGCGAGCACTTGCCCACCAGTCAGATAGCCATTGTCGATAGGCGATAAGCTCTCATAATCATAACCACGAATACTTTGATCACCGCCCGCAAAGAAGCGCAGCTTATAAGGCACTTCATAGAAATCATCGGCCCAAATATAGCCTGCATTGAGACTACCAAGTACTTGGTGCTTTTTGTCGTCGCCAAAACTATAAATACCGCTGACACCCGCCCGTACAATCGCTAAATCTGTATCGCTCAACGCCTTTTCAGCGCCTGCTTCTACAGAGTAATACTGACGGATACCACGAGTCGGATTGGTCGCACTATCCACGTCCGTTTTATTGATACCATAGCCCAATAACAGCGCTTGTTGCTTTGGTCTAGAAGACGTAAAGCGTATCGGCAGATCTTCTAAGTCCGCCTCATCAACCCCTGTCTCTAGCTCGTCTAAGCGATAACGTACAGAGTAGCTACGATTCCAGCCACTGTCACGGCGAATATTACGTGCCAATGAAGCTTTTAGCGTTCGGGTAGACAAATCAAAGTTACCTTTGCCTTGATCGATGACCTCCTCTTCATAGGTGAGGCGCGCATCTAGCTTATCATTAAGCGGATGCTTCCACGGCCGGCTGCCATAGACCGAGACATTCTTAGTAATTCTAGAAACCTCCGTTTCTGCGCCAGCTTGATAGCCTTGACGATTGAGCAGGTTGTAATCTATCTTAGCTGTGGCGCGTACGCCGGTATCGGTACCATAACCAATACCTACTTGGGCGTCGCGTGGCTTACTGGAAGAGACAAAGACATATAGTGGGACTTTTTTACTCTCTTGCACTTGTTGCGGCGTTTTACGTCCTGCTAGCGTCGGTGGTACAAAGTTTTCATCCGCAAGAATACTCTTTTCGTCTGGGAAGATTTTTTGTGCCACGTTGCTGATAGAGTCACTGATTTTACCTAAAATCGTGTCGGTCTCTTGGTCTTTTTCATCTAACACCCGATCATCTGGTAAGCGGCTTAAGCGATTGGCTTTTTGTTTGATGGCTTGGAGTTTATCCAGTGTTTGCTCATCTGCTTCAAATTCGATGGCAGCGATATCTGCGGGATTAACTTTCTCCCCACTATTGCCACTATTAGCATCGCCATCACTACTATTTGCTGCATCACTGTTTTGCGCAGTGTCATTTTGAACAGTGCCATTCGTATTACTGCTACTTTCTGCCCCATTATTTGCTGCGGCTACATCATCAATAATTTCTGAAGCATTGACCTCACTGTCAACATCGTCGTTGCCAGTATTACCAGCCGCATTGCCAGGCGCATTATCGAACGCTAAGGTACTGCTTTCACTGCTGTCATTGGGTGGCAAAATAGACTCGACATTGACAGTATTAAAATAACGTGTCGCTGATAAGTCGTTACTAAACTTAGTAACATCAGGGCGATAGAACGGCTCGCCGGGTTTGAAGTCAAACAACTGCTGCAACAATGACAATTCGACAGGTAGCTTATCAGGGTCGCGGGTCAGCGTATTGGTCGCTGCATCATAAGTAAAGAACACCACTTCGTCGTACTCGTAGCGGTCACCAGTATTATAAACCAGCGATACATCGGCGGTATTGTCTGGCAAAATGATATCGACTGATTTGTTCAGCCAATACTGGTCAAAATAACCATAAGTGTTGCTGAGTGACTCTAGCGCCGCTTTACTGTTTTTGTAAACGCGATGATTGAATACATCGCCTTCTTGCGGTGGTAGCTCTTTTTCCAACGCTTGGTATTCTTCTTGCTCGCGACCTTCACCGCGAATTTCGATAATACGACTGTCGACAATGACCGGCTCACCTAGATCTTCAATGACCACCTCAATGACGTCACTATAAGGCTGACGTAAGCGCATGGTCACATCATAATAACCAACAGCTTGTGCGGCATCTTGTGCAGTTTGGCGCAGACGCGGTAAGGCTGCGGTAAAGTCAACGACAGATTGGACAGTGGTGTCATCAAGCGCAGCTTTGATGTTTTTAATCGGTTGCGTGTCTTCGTCTGCTTCGATGAGTTTTTGCGGCGTATTAGTCGCATCGTCAGCGGCAACTTGCTGCAAGTAAACCGTCGTCTCGACGTGCGGTAACGCTTGAGCACCGTCATTAAAAAATCGATTGTAGAGTCGCTTAACGATATTGGTTTTGTTACGAGCCATGGTTTTTGGCTTTTTGGCTTGCTCGATACTTTGATTGACGGCTTGGGTTTCGGACTGATAATCAGGCAAATAATCTTCTGGATTGATAATATCTGACTGCGTGCCCTCTCCTCCTGTCACATTGCCTGCACTTACTGACCTCTCATCATCGATCATACTATCATCGTCGTTATCAGCGCTTCCACTACTGACAGCATCGCTGACATTGATGGGCCGTGCCATGATTTCAGCAGTCTCAGCCTGTTCAGCCGCTGTCTCGCTTTTGCCCAGCGTATCGAGATTGCTCGGTGCTGGCAAATTGGTCGCATCAAGACTCACGTCTAAGCCAATAGGCGGGGTGATATCATTTAAAGTCGCGATAGGCGCATCAAAGTCGCGGTCGTTATTACTGATGCCATTCATGTTACTGACATTGGTGTTGTTAACGTCGTTACCATTATTAATGCTGTCAATGTCTTGCGCATTCTGTCTATCCAGCGCTGCCAGCTCGCGATCAATCTCATCAGGCGTCATCATCTGATAGCCCTGCTGTTGCACTGTTGCCGCTTGCTGCTCCAAATCTTTATTTGCCACATTCGCCTGCGCGTCACTCAACTCGCCTACATCATAAAGGTCGTTATCCAAATCACTGGCATCATCGACATTATCATCATCTTGCTGAGCGTTGGCATTGCCATTTACTCTTTGAGATGGCGAATTTTGTAGGTCTTTTTCTTTAGTACCAGACTGCTTAATACCTAGGTTTTGTTCGCTATAGTCATCCAATACTGACTTATCGATGATGCCTTGTTCCACTGCTTTCTTTAGGCGCAAGGCATCTAAGGCGATATCAAGCTGTGTATCCTCAGTAGAGGAGAACTGAGGGTCTGTGCGAGGCTGTTTAGGGGTTGGCGGTTGCGGTGGCGTTACAGTATTGAAAAATGGTTGGTTGGCTGTATTTTGCGTATCACGGTTCTGACTATTAAGGTTCTGACTATCAATAATTTGACTGTTCGTATTGGCATTGGTCGTGGTGTCAGCCAATGCTGCAGGCGCGATACCAAAACCCACCAAACTGCTCGCCAAGGCACTAAAAAGCGCTGAGCGCGTAAAATGAATACGCGGCGCAGTCTGCTGTAAATCGTCCATCACGGCACATTTAACAGTATTGGTAGCAGCGCTGGCACGATTACCAGCATGAGTGTTTGAGGCTTTGTGCTGCGTAACCGACAAGTGGCGCGCTAGAGTTGAAGGCTGATGTTCCATGTATACTTATTTCCTATCACCTCACGCGGCACAAGGGAATGACGATAGCAGTCGCCAGGTTTTACCGGTGAATAAACGTAGAGCAGTTAACTGAGATTTTCTATGGCGACCGTACTTTTTTAGTGCTAGTTTTAGCGCTGAGCCTATCTCATCTGAACTTAATGACATAAGATAGGTAACTTTGAGTGATGCCGAGGCTTTAATCTCGCTCAAATTTTCAAAAAGTAACTTTTCAAAAGACAACCATGTAAAATTTACAAATCATAACTTAGTTAATTATGAAATCATAGCTTCGGGCGCATGTATTTTTGCCAAAGCCTTGCTATTATACGGCTTAATATTGATAAAACCTATGCTATATTTCGATAAGTTTTTGATACTGTTGATAATTAATGGCACCCGAAAGCTGTGCTCAGCCCTTACCTCTCATCTATCAGCCGCGATCCATCTGTAGGAATTTTCATGGCCAATCAGTTTCAGTTATTTAAGCGCCGCCGTTTTAGCGCCATGTTTTTTACCCAGTTTTTGGGGGCGTTTAATGACAATATTTTTAAACAAGCACTCATATTAGTACTGACTTATACCGCTGCCAGTCAGTTGGGTATGGAAGTCAGTATCTTAAATAACTTAGCGGCAATGCTATTTATATTGCCCTACTTCCTATTTTCGGCACTGGCGGGACAAATTGCCGATAAGTTTGAAAAATCAAAGCTCACGCGCTTTATTAAGGTGCTTGAGCTGGTGATTATGGCGATTGCCGCCGTCGGCTTTGTTTTTGAATGGTACGGCTTGTTGTTTGTGGCATTGTTTTTGATGGGCACGCATTCGACCTTTTTTGGACCGATTAAATACGCTTACTTACCGCAAGCGATGAAGGAAGATGAGCTCGTCGGTGCCAACGGTCTGTTTCAGATGGGCACGTCGCTAGCCATCCTCCTTGGTATGATTATCGCTGGTGTCTTGACCCAGCTATCACAGTCGTTGTATTGGATTAGCGTCACTGTATTGGCGGTCGCTGTTTTAGGTTATCTGGCGGCTCGTTACATCCCTACCATGCCAGCCATGCAGCCGACGCTCAAAATTAATTGGAATATTTTTACCACCAGTTGGTCGACGGTACGCTATTTGTACTCGCTGCCGTTTTTATTCTTCGTCATTCTTGGCAACAGCTGGTTTTGGTTTTATGGTGCGACGTTTTTGACACAAACACCAGAATTCAGCAAGGTCATTTTGCATGGCGATGAGTCGGTGGTTATTTTCCTATTAACGCTATTTTCTGTTGGCGTATCGATTGGGTCTTTGTTATGTAAAACCTTGACCAAAAACCAAGTCAGTTTACGCTTACTGCCCTTTGGTATTGCTGGTTTAAGTATTTTTGCTATTGATTTGTATTTTTCCTTGTCAGGTCTCAACATAGACGTTAATACTGAAACATTATTAGGCATTAGTGATTTGTTTGGTATGAGCGGCAGTTGGCGCGTATTTGCCGACTTGTTCTTTTTAGGCTTTAGTGGCGGTTTATATATCGTGCCTTTATATGCGTCTATGCAGGCTTATGCACCCAAAAGTCATCGCGCGCGTATCGTCGGTGCCAACAATATTTTTAATGCCATATTTATGGTCAGCTCAGCGATTTTTGCGATTGTGGTGCTCAACACCTTAGGATTGACGCTACCGCAATTATTTTTGGTTACGGGTGTGCTAAACATTGCTTTTGGCGCGTTTTTATATATTAAGCTTAATAAACACGTGCAGCATGCGGTCATACATACTAATGATGACGAGCTTAGCCGACAAGACTAAATGCCTAAAAGATCTAGCGATTATGAGTAGCGTTGGTGTTCACTAAATCATGCAGCCGATAATAGTGGTGCCGATAATTTATATTGTTTGCTATAGTAATGTGCATGAACAGAATATTGCTGCTTTAAAAAGCAAATATCAGCAATATCTTAATAAGAAGTTTTTTGATAACAATTAAAGCCATCAGGAGTGAATCATGGCCCTGCGTCCTTTATCCAAAATTGACCAGCTATTACTTGGGGTTGACAAGGCACTGCGAGCGGTTGTTCCGCATTCTAATCCCAGTACTCGCCCATTGCCCGTCAGTAATGACGAGATTCCTGAGCTGACCATTACCGAAGCGCGTCACGTGGCAGGATTGATGCGCATCAATCATACTGGTGAAGTATG
This sequence comes from Psychrobacter okhotskensis, assembly GCF_013248965.1. Lineage (GTDB taxonomy): Bacteria > Pseudomonadota > Gammaproteobacteria > Pseudomonadales > Moraxellaceae > Psychrobacter > Psychrobacter okhotskensis. The sequence goes on from NZ_JABRVQ010000002.1 coordinate 93,773, forward strand.
TGCGCAAGGCCTGTATCATGGTCAAGCCTTTACTGCTAAAGACACTGGCGTCAAACAAGCCATGCAGCATTCAGCCGAAGAAGAAGTCGATCATCTGGTGTGGTGCGAAACACGGTTAAAGGAATTGGGCAGTCATGCTAGCCTATTCACCCCATTGTGGTATGGCATGTCTTTCGGTCTTGGCGCGGTCGCAGGGGCTATCTCTAACGAGTTTAGTTTGGGATTTGTCGCTGAAACCGAAGCACAAGTCAGCGAGCATCTGCAAGATCACATTGGACAATTACCCGTGCATGATCAACGCTCAAGAGAAATACTGGCACAAATGGATACTGAAGAATGTCACCATCGCGAGCTGGCGCTAGCAAGTGGCGGCGCAGCTCTTTCACCACCGGTGCGTCAGACCATGCGCTGGATGGCCAATCGGATGAAAGCCACGGCTTATCATCTATAAATGAATAGCGAGTAGCGCCTCTCATCGGGTTTATTGAATCAGGTAATTTAACAATCCTACTACTGATAGCATTGAGCTTAATTTGCTAGGGTATTAAAAATTTGTTCGATTTTGCTTCAATAATATAGAAAATTTCTAAGCATACAAAATAGCGTCGATAATACAAAACAACTATCAATCGATTGTAAATAACGACTTAATAAACAAGGTAACGACTTTTATGAAAGCTATCAACCAATCCAGCTTGTCTAGCAATGCTACCAAAGCGCCTACATTTGCGACCCTAACCGCATTAGCCGCTGCCTGTGCACTGATGTTGTCTGCCCCTGTCAACGCTGCCGAAGCGGATAGCAGCGCTAACGCTAGCATAACTGCTACGAACCCTGCTGTCCCTAGTGCCATGGATTCAAGCAGACGTGTCATTCGTCTCGCTAAACCAAACGCTACTGCGGCTACTAGCACGGCTCAAACTGATGTACCATCAAATATGGCGTCCGCAAATAGCACTCAGTCAAGCAACGTCCTACCAACGAACCCTGCGTCAGTCAATGCTCAGCAAAACCGAGCTCCGCAGAACAACAGTGCTCAACAAAGTCAGGCGCCTTTAAGTAATGCACAGCCCTCAGCAGCAGTACCGCAAGCACCAACAGCAGCGACCCCTGAGCTAACAGGTACTACTCGAGTATATGAGCGTGGTCCAATGACTGCTACTGGCATTGATCTTCGTGGTGGTCAGTTGCCCAATATCCCAACACCGCAAGTACAACTTTCAAGCGTTAGCTTTGTACCGACAGTTTTGGTTCCACAGCAGCAAGGCTTGGGTACTGATAAGCTCGACGTTAGCTTGCTAGATGACTTTATCGAAGATGTCTCTCCTAACGCCCGTCACTATCCACCGAACTTCCCTAACCGCTCACAACGTCACTATACTCGTGAAAAAATCAAAGTATTGACTGAATGGATTGAGCCTTATGCCCAATCGCCAAACGCCTCTTATGACGTGCTGATTCGAGCGGCTAAGCTCAATGGTATGGGTCGTAACTTAGATTTAGGTTCAGACTATACGGTACGTGGCGGCAAATATGTCGACCGTGCTATCAAAATCAAACCTGACAGTGGTGAAGCCAACTTCTTATACGGCATGATGCTGTCAGAAGGTGGCGGCTTTAAAGAAGGTCAAAAATATCTAGACCGAGCCGTCTCATTGGGCTATACCGAAGCAGAACAAAGCTTGGCGCAGTCAGATTTATTGAGCGATCGCCGCGACAACGCTCTAGAACGTTTGCGTCGTCTTGAGCAACAAGTGCCTAATAATACCGTTATTCGTCAACAAATTAAGCTCGTTGAAGATGGTAAGTTTTATATTTGGGATATCCCAGCACCTGACATCGATGTAAAACCAGGGGCATAAATTCAGTTGTAAACATTATTCATTAGTAATAGTGACTTATAGTGTTATTATTGACTTATTAAAAAATGATTTGAGAGTAAAGTATATAGTGCCTTCTTTTTATATTGGTTTAGTATCAATAGGAAAAGAAGGCTTTTTTTGCAGATGATTTCTCGTTCAGCCAGTCTTATTTAATTAACTTCGCCAAAGTCGTTGCCAATTATTGTCGCTCCCTATCAATCACTGCCATTCACTATCAATATCCCCTTAGCCCCAAATCTGTTCGATAATCTAGGGCGTGTCCTCATTTTAGGTTAAAAGTTTGATACCCCATTACGCTTATTTTATCTTGTCCATTAGCGACGGCATTTGACTGTGAAGTTTCAAATATAGTAGGGCGTGTTGAACATTCGATCATGGCACTGACAGAGACTGTTTTTTAGGCGATTCAAAGATAAAAATAGTAAGTTTAGTCATTCTAAGCGCCTCTTTTTATCAAAGAATCAGCAAAAAATAGTCCTGTCCTTTTAGGCTGATGCTAAAATTGCCCCATACTGTGTTGCAAGTCTAGCTAAGATATCAACATAATCTTCGACTTGCGCCGTGTCTGGAACAATTTTAGCGATCAGCAGTGTCCATTTATGAATGTTCAACACGCCCTAGTGAAATCCAAAAAGTTACGCTACACTCATCCTGTTATATTGACGACCTATGGTCAAAACATCCTAAAAGCGCGACGGTATTGCTGATATCAATTTTTTATAGGCTCTGTCTGGTGGCCTCTGTCTGCGTAGGCACAGCAAGCAAGAAAAATGGATATCAACAGTGCATAATGGTTCGATATTATGTTTCACTCATTATATTCATCTTATAGGCTTGACTATTATTTACTGGAACCCCCTATGACTTTCGCTCGCTCTGTCAGCAATACGGTCACACACGCTACTAAGAACATAAAGCCCGCTATTCTATTAGGGTTAATAGCAACAGTAGCGCTACTACCTGCCTGTAGTACGGTTTCTGTGACACAACAAGCCTCAGCGAAGACCATTTCTGCACAGCGTGGCAATATCGTTACAGACGATGAGCTCAGTAGCGACACAGCATCGGCTTTATTGTCAGCAGGACTTAATGAGCAGGCCTGTTTTCAGCAGTTTGACTTGTGCTTGACGCAGCTTACTGACAGCATGCTTAACGAACATTATCGTCCAGCGCTGGCCGTTTTTGCCGAGTTACATTACGCCAAAGCTCGCCAGCTTGCCGACTCTAAAGAGTGTCAAGATGCGCTCGCCCGTCCACCGCTTGATCCTTATTATGCCAATGCACCTCTGAGCGATGATGAGGATAAAGAGCAGCAGAAAAATACAGATGCCTGCTTGATTAGCTATCAAGGTCGACTATTTGACGCCATCAAGTCCAGCTATACCTATCTGTTTTATGACAGTTTAGCGCATGATTTTGAAGGGGCAGATAAAGCAAAAAGCCAAGCTCAGGCCAAAAACCGTATTCCAAGTGACATCGATATCCAAACTCAAGACATTTATAACTCAGCCAGCAATGACGTCATTACCCAGCTATATCAGTCGGTAGATGGCGCAAACAAACTGATGGGCAATACCAAAGTAGACTATCTACCGATGAGCACCACTGTGCCCGATACTGGCAACCAAGGCGCTATCGCAAACCGTGCATCTTTAAAGGGTAAGCCTACTGACCAAGTCAAGGTCATGAAGGTACAAGTAGACCGCTATGATCTCAATATTTTTCTGCCTAACGAAAGTAACTACCTTCAAAATGCGCAAAAGCAAACCTCAGCGCTCGCCGATTTGGTGTCCACTTATGATCTACGTCTCTCGGGTCTTAACTCAATCAGTAAGCGCCCAGGACTGGGGATTAGCTTAGTCGCGTCACTGAATGATCGCTATACCACCACTGTGCGTCAGCTCTTGGTTTCATCGCTGTCGGGACGACTGAATAAAGACACGGTCGATGGCAAAAAGGATGATAGCGCGCCCAGCTCACGCATTTACCCTACGGGTCATTTATTGGTGACTGGCTTGATTAAGCCCGCTGGCGATAGCATACTGGATACGCTCAGCAGTCATCAACTCGATATCCACTTATACAACCCTTATCGTAGCGAGAGCGCCACTATCTTGGGTGATAACTATCCACTGGCGGCGAACTTCTCTGCCGGTTATGGACTATGGCTGGCAGAAAACCAACTCGATGGCGTCGGTTACTTAAATCTAATCACTCGCCAGAAAAAAGCCAGCTTACCCAAACTGTTTATGCTAGAGCCTTACGATCCTGATAAACGGGTCATCATTATGGTGCATGGCTTGGCGTCTAGCCCCGCCACCTGGGTAAATTTGACCAACGATATTTTTAATGATGATAAGTTGCGCGATAATTATCAAGTGTGGCAGGTTTTTTATCCGACCAATTTACCTATTTTAGAGAACCGCTATCAAATTCAGGAGCTGATCAAGAGCACTTATCAGCAGACCGATCCTCAAGGAGGCAACCGCGCCAGCAAAAACAGCGTCATTATCAGTCACAGTATGGGCGGTGTCATCTCTCGCATGATGCTGTCTGATGATAATCTTGCCAATAACTTAGACGCTTTAGAGGATAAAGACTTGCTCGAAAACAGCAGTAAACGCCAAGTCGATGAGATGCTAAAACAAGCCTTTGCTAATGATGAGCTGCGCAACCGTTTTGAGCTACATAGGCTGCCACAGGTCGACACTGCTATCTTTTTATCCTCGCCCTTTCAAGGTACCGACTACGCTGATCGCTGGTTTACTCGAGCACTACGCCGCATCGTTTATTTACCGGTTGGCTTGGTAAAGACCGTCACTGATAACTTGGCTACTCTCGCCATTCAAGGGGATTTGGCACAAAATCCTTTAGGTGCACTGTACCTACAGAACGGTGCCAGTCAGTTAAGCGATAAATCGTCTTTTATTCAGCTGACCAAAGATATCAAGATCAATGACGACATTACTTATCATTCGATCATCGCTAACAATGATGCCGACATCACTAGAGGCTTGGCGCAAATGCAGCCCGGCGGTGCAAGAATTGACTTATCTCAAGAGATATTAGAAGACAACAGCGAGAGTGCGCGCACAAATGATGGCCCCAAACCTGCATCTGAGTCAACCAATAAGCCCCTCGTCGCTGCGGTGACTGTCGATGAAGATATTAGCCAAGCACTGACCGAGCGCTTATCAGATGGTATCGTTCCTTACACCAGCGCCCATCTCGAAGGCGCCACCTCAGAAACCATCATCACAGGTGGTCATAGTATTCAAGAAAATCCGCAGACCGTGTTGACCCTGCGACGGATTTTGCATCAACAATTGCAGCAATGAGGCTCGTCTAATTGACAAGATACTGACTAGGGCGTGTCCTCATTTTAAAAATGGTATTGATAATAAATACTAAACACCCTCTAGGCTTTTGGGCTATGTTCATTAATCGACAGGGTATCTCTTCAAGGGAGTTTTGGTGACTGGTAGGTGTGCGACCAGTCCCGTAGGTGACTTGCGTGTGCACTTAGGGTGGCGCATACTATATTCATTGTAAATGACAGTAATATATTAATTTATAGGGATATAAATTACTTCATTCAGCTAGACAGTCTTAGCTCAGCCGCATTTGATAAATTGATAGTGGTTGCTAACTAATACTGAGCCATTGCCCGTAACACTTGTCATCCTGCTTTACGGACAGTTACTTGAGCGTGTCATGGAAGCCAGCGCTATTCAGCTAACAGATAAAGGTAACCGTTTATGTTCGCTACATTTATGATTGACCAGCTTGATGCGCTGATGCTCGCGCGAATTCAATTTGCTTTTGTTATCTCATGGCATATTGTCTTTCCAGCTTTTTCCATCGGTCTTGCCAGCTTTCTAACGGTCTTAGAGTTCCGCTGGCTCAAAACTGGTGAGCCTATTTATGCCGAAGTTTATAAGCACTGGGTCAAGATATTTGCCGTGGTATTTGGGATGGGTGTGGTATCGGGCGTGGTAATGTCTTACCAATTCGGTACTAACTGGGCCGTATTTTCTGATAAAGCCGGTAACGTCATAGGCCCACTACTTGCCTACGAAGTATTGACCGCCTTTTTCTTAGAAGCGTCGTTCTTAGGCATTATGCTGTTTGGTTGGGGTCGCGTCAGTAAACGCATGCACCTTGCTTCAACAGCGATCGTCGCTATTGGTACGCTAATATCTGGTTTTTGGATTTTGGCTGCCAACAGCTTTATGCAGACGCCGCAGGGCTTTATGGTCGGTGCTGATGGTTTGCTCTATCCAACCAATTGGCTTGAAATTATCTTTAACCCCTCATTCCCTTACCGTTACGCGCATATGATGACTGCGGCATTTTTGACCACAGCTTTCGTTATCGGTGGTATCGGTGCGTATTATCTGCAATCCAAAAAGCATGTTGAACATCGCAAACATGGTCGTGTCATGCTCGGCATGGCGATGGTCATGGCCATCTTTGTTGCGCCAGCACAAATATTTATTGGCGATATGCATGGTCTAAATACGCTAGAACATCAACCTGCTAAAGTCGCAGCGATGGAAGGTCTGTGGGAAAATGAGCGCGGTGCACCGCTTGTCTTATTCGGTATTCCAGATCAAAAAGCAGAAAAAAACCATTATGAAATTAAAATCCCTTATGTCTCGGGCTTAATTTTAACGCATTCATTAGACGGCGAAGTTAAAGGCCTTAAAAACTGGGCGCCAGAAGATCGGCCCTACGTTCCTATCGTCTTTTGGTCATTCCGCGTTATGGTGGCTATCGGTACATTAATGCTGCTTGTTGGTCTATTTAGCCTTTATAAATACTTTAAAAAACAACAATTCGATCCTGAAAGCAAATGGTTCCACCGTGCGTGGATGATGATGACGCCGCTTGGTTTTATCGCGATACTCGCCGGTTGGTTTGTGACCGAAACTGGTCGTCAGCCATGGACAGTATATGGGGTGATTCGTACTGCTGAGAGCATGTCACCGGTTGCAGCCCAGCAAGTCGCAACGACACTTATAGGATTTATTGTGCTGTACGTCTTTGTATTTGGTGCAGGCAGTTTTTATATCTTACGCCTGATTGCTAAAGGTCCACAACCTTATGAAGATCCAGCAGATGACAACTTCTATGAGCATTCTATCACTGAAGGTCAAGGTCGCACGTTAAGTGGTGATAGTAACGTCAGTGAGAAAGTAGAAGATTTGGATAAACCTGCCGATGACGTCGATGATGGAGGGTTACGCTAATGTTTAACTACGGTGATGTATTAGATTTACCTTTAATTTGGGGCGGATTAATCGCCCTATCCGTCTTCATCTATGTCCTGCTGGATGGTTTTGATTTAGGTTGTGGTATTTTGTTCCCCTTTGCTGGCTCAGACAAAAACCGTAGCCGTATGATGAACTCTATTGCTCCCTTTTGGGACGGTAATGAGACTTGGTTGGTATTGGGTGGTGGTGGTTTGTTCGCCGCTTTCCCAGTTGCTTATGGCATCATCATGACCGGTCTATACCTGCCTGTGACTGCCATGCTATTTGGTCTTATTATGCGCGGAGTGGCGTTTGAGTTCCGTTTCAAAGCCTCTTCACGTCGTCATGTATGGGATACCTTCTTTTTTGTTGGCTCAGTAGTGGCGACATTCTCACAGGGTATTATGCTCGGGGCGTTGGTGCAAGGCTTAGAGGCGAGCAATCGTCTGTACACTGGTGGCCCATTTGACTGGTTCACTCCCTTCTCTATCGTCTGCGGCTTTGCCATGATAGTTGGTTATGCTTTGCTTGGTTCTACGTGGTTAATCATTAAAACTGAACATAAGCTGCAAGTATGGGCACGTAAAGTGTCTGGTTGGATATTATCAGCATTGGTATTGGCAATGATTGTCGTTACCGTGTTTATGTATTTTTCAGATATCGAGGCCCTCGAAGGTTGGTTTAGTTTGCCGGGTGCGTTATATCTGGCACCAATGCCAGTTATCGTGCTGCTGCTGTTCTTTCTCATGCGTAAGGATTTACGGACTGAGCGTGAATATCGCCCCTTCTTAATGACCGTTGCGCTGTTCTTGATGGGTTATATTGGCGTCTGTACAGCGTTGTTTCCTTATATCGTACCGTACCAAATGACTATCTATGAAGCGGCCGCTGCTGATACATCGCTGTCCTTTATGCTCATTGGTGCGGGTATTATGTTGCCGATTATCTTAAGCTATACTGCTTTTGCCTATTACACATTTAAAGGTAAAACGGATCACGAGCATATGTATTAACGGCTATATGTTAAGGAGAATCAGCCTTCGCTACTATCACTATTCTTGGTAGCGAACGCTTAAGATCATTAGCGCCTTAATACGTCACTGGGAGACGATTATGAAAAAACTCAGCAAAAAACAATCACAATGGGCATGGTTCATTGGTCTATATATAGCAGGATTTGCCGTTATTTTTACCATTGCCCAATTAATAAAGTTGGCAATGGGCGTGTAAAACCTGCCCTATTTCGCTAAACAAAAGCGCCGCATTGATTGTAAATCAATGCGGCGCTTTTTATGATCTTCGTTAAAGTAAGATTGATTGAAGTAAGATCTATTAAAGAATTATTAATTAATATTAATATCCCCTAAAGTTATGCACCGCGGTGGTTAGCCACGCCATGACTGTCAATAAATTCGTTGACCTGCGTTAAGCGCTCAGGTGTGCCCACGTCTATCCAATTATCACGAATAACTTCCGCCGTAATCTGGAACTTAAGCATCGCTTGCTTAAGCAGAGGCGCTAGCGCAGCGGGTTGCCCGCTTACCAGCCCATCGACCAATCGTGGCGACATTACACTAATACCAGCAAAGGTATATTTGTCTGCATCACCAATTGGCTGCTCACTAGCCAGACCATTATTGAGCGCAAAATCACCACCGTTATTATGCTCTGGATTGTCAATCAACAATAGATGCGCCCGTTGATCAGCACCCAGCTCATAATCCTGCAACTGAGCAAAATTATACGTCGTCCAGACATCGGAGTTGACTAAGATAAATGGCTCGTCTTGTAACTTACCTGTTTGTAACGCTTGAAAAATTCCACCAGCGGTCTCTAAAGGTTCGTCATCTTCTCGTGACCAGTGCAACTTGACCCCGTAATCGCTACCATCACCCAAGGTATCCATAAGCTTGTCAGCAAGCCACGAGGCATTAATCGTAATATCAGTAATCCCCGCTGCTTGCAGTGCCTTAATATGCCAGACAATCAGCGGCTGACCGCCTACCTCGACTAATGGTTTGGGCGTCTCAAGTGTCAACGGACGCAAGCGCGTTCCCTTGCCAGCAGCTAAAATCATGGCTTGCGTAATGGTAGACATGCATGCTCCTTATTCAATTTATAATGATAGTAATAGACGCAACTTATTATCCCTTTTTATAACGAGTCAAACTTATCTTTATAAGCCGGTAATACCGTGTCTTTTAGCCATTGATTAAATGGCAGTAGCGCTTGCTTCATCGATTCATTACCATGCTCAGCAAGCCAATTTAGCTCAAGTACTAGATCGCGCATGACTTTGGGAATATCAGCCAAATAACGGTCTTTACCATCGCGCTTAGACAAACGGATAAAAATCCCTAATACTTTGAGATGCCGCTGCACGCCCATCACATTCATATCATTCTCAAGCTGCTCAACACTATCGGCGGTGGTGAGCGCTACTTGCTGCTGCAATTGCCAAAAGTCACGAATCCAGTCAGATATTTGATGCTCTGACCACTCAACATAAGCATCACGCAACAATGACACCAAATCATAAGTGTAAGAGCCGATCACCGCATCTTGAAAATCTATCACGCCCAAACGCGTGGGGTCGGCTTGGTCTTGCATAAGATTGCGGCTGTGATAATCACGATGCACAATCACTGCAGGCTGCTGTAAAATCTCTTGTATCAATACCGTTTTTACGTTATTCCATAAGTCCTGATTCAGCTCTACATCAATATAGGGGATAAACCAATCGCTAAATAAATCCATCTCGCGGTTCAGTAATGCTGTGTCATAATCGGGCAATTGGTGCTGCACTCTGGCAGTCTCTACTGGCACAGTCTGTAGGGAAACCAAGGTCTGCATGGCCAATTGATAATAATCGTTGATCTGTTCAGGCGTCGCCTCGACGAGTAAATGGGCAAACTCAATCGTACCAAAGTCTTGTAACACCAAAAAGCCTTTTGCCACGTCTTGCGCAACCAGCGTTGGCACATTGATGGCGGGTGTCATTAGCTTCGCAACATTAATAAACTGCTGCAAGGCGTCTTGCTCGTCAGCAGAATCCATGACAATATAACGCGCGGTGTCAGCACCGTTATCAGTCAATTGGATACGGTGATATTGGCGGGCACTTGCGTCACCAGGCAAACTGTCGAGCACAAACTCTCGGTCGATGAACACTTGTTGCAACCAATTCTCTAGCTGCTGTTGGCGGTTATTCCTATCATTCAGAGTAGCATTCAGAGTGGCATTCAGAGGGGTATTTAAAGGCATGGTATCAGTCATAGAGGGCATCGCAGGTTAAATATAAGTCATAAATCATTAAAGTAGTGATAAGTCAGGCAAAACCTTGCTAAAATAGTGGCAGCTTGATTGACAGTATCTGTTGTAATATAGGTATTGACACATAGTTTTATCAACGCGCTAAGCAATAATCTAAAAAACGGCTTGGCGATGTTATAAATTTTGGTAAATAGTGTAGCTGATTTGGTTTTTTTTGACTATGATTAGTCGTCATTATATGTAAAACACCCAAATTTTTGAGATTATATGATTAGTTCCTGATTTTTTAATCATTAATGAGCCGCTAAATATAGCTAAAATACGGCTACTAAACTAAATATCGTCATTCAATAGGCTCTGCAATCATAGGTGTGCCCTTGTTATATTCTCCGCTTTACCAAAGCATCCGTTTGGTTTTATTTGGTGCCTTAGGCTTATCAAGTTTGACCGTCAGCGCAGCACTTACCAATGCTGACGCACAGACGACCGCATCTTTGCCCGCTGATACTACCAGCAGTTATGTCTCTGACCTAACCGGCGATATCAATACCGACGCCAATACCAATGTCAACGCCAATGTCAACGCCATCAATCAAGACATTAGTTACCAGCGTGCCGCTGCGCAGAATAGTGCTTATGAAGCAGGCGAAGAGACTGTAAATGCTGCCTCTGAGAGCAGTAATCTTGACTTAGATACTGGCAGCACCCTCGATAATGGCAATTTAGGCATCACTGAAATCGCTAACAATAGTGATGACGATGCACAAGCTCAGGCACAAACGCAGAAAAAACCCTTAGCGGCTGTCAGCGACAATGATGCAATCGATACCAGTGACGAGAGTATTCAAGACAGTTTACGGCGTTTGGCAGAATTTTATGAGCTCACCCCTGATACTGACTTATCAACGCAAAACGCTAGTGACAAACCCGTAGAGTCTGAAGATGACACTATCCAGAACACCCTAACACCTGCCACGCAAACCATCCCAAAAGTAGGCAAAAACTTGCGCCTACTGCCGAATGCTGTCGATAGTGCCCAACGCTGTGAAGGTCAATGGGTCTACCCACAGCAAAACGCTAATTATCAGCGCGCCGTCAATGAAGCGGCAATGGATAGTGGCCAGACGGCAACCAATCTAAATGGTGTGGCTAATAATCAGGCGCCTTTATTTGCAGAGTCTGATTATGGATATTATGACAATGTCGACTATGCCGAGCTCTCTGGTAATGTGATTGTCGATCAAGGGACTCAGCATATTGAAGCCGATAAAATCGTGCTGGACTTAAGCAGTGGTGTTACCGCAGCGCAAGGCAAAGTAATGTTCACCGATCAAGCGACTGGTGCGCAAGTAACGCGTGCCAATACCCGAACTGCTACCGGCAGTCTCTCTAAGCAGGCAAGCAAAGGCGGCCTTATTGGTGTCGCAGACAGTCTGGCCTACAATACCGAAACAGGGCAGTCAACAGCCAATGACGTGGCATTTGCGAGCGTAGAACTACAAGCGCATGGCTATGCTAAACGCCTTAATCGACCTAATGACAGTCAATACGAGCTTGACCAAGTCATGTTCAGCACCTGCCCACCGACTGACCGCAAATGGCAGTTTGATGCCAAAAGCATTGATTTAAACACCGACACGGGTCGCGGTGAAGCCTACAATACGACTTTCCGTATCGCCGATGTTCCGGTGTTCTATCTGCCCTATTTTAACTTCCCTATAGATAGTCGTCGCAGTACTGGGTTTTTATTGCCGAATGCGAGCATTAGTAGTGAAAGCGGGCTTGAGGTCGATATCCCCTACTATCTCAATTTAGCACCCAATTATGATGCGACGATCAATACTCATATCTACAGCGATCGTAACCCAATGCTCGCAGGTGAGTTTCGCTATTTGACTGAAAATTATGGCGAAGGAATTTTTAACGGCTCATATTTGCCGAACGACAAAGAGTATAACGACGAAGATCGCAGCAGCTTTTTTTATGATCATTACTGGTCATCTAGCAGTATTCCGCGCTTAAGTGGCGATGCTAAGTACAGCTATGTGTCGGATGAAGATTATATTAACGACTTTGACACCCTAGGTTTATCAGACAATACTATAAACTTACCGCGCCGTGCTCGACTGAATTATTATAATGACTATGTCAATGGTGAGTTAAAGGTTGAGACCTTTCAAACGCTCAACGCTTTTACTGATAATGGTCAGCCATTAGAAGACAAAGACAAGCCTTATTCACGTTTGCCGCAGCTCAAACTTGACTACCGATTACCGTGGGCAGAGCGTTTTGATATCACGGGTGTGCATGATTCTGCTTATTTCAAAAAGTCTATCGATGACGGTTCTGAAAATGAAAAAAGCGGTGCGCGTATTTATAATAAAATCAGTGCCGTCTATCCCATGGAAAAATCATGGGGTTATATTAAGCCCAAGCTGAGCTTACAACATCTATATACCTCTTATGACGAGGACAGCTTGGCAGACAACCAACTTAGTGAAGAAGATGGTAGCCAATCGGTATTTGTACCGCAAGCCAGTATTGATGCAGGGTTGCACTTCTATCAAGCAGGCTCACCTTTCGGCGCTTTTGACGATACCATGGGTGGCTATCGCTTACTAAGTCCGCGCTTAAAATATACCTATTCACCGTTTGAAAACCAAAATGACATCCCTAACTTTAACACTCGTATTGCCTCTATCAACTATGAGCAGTTGTTTTCGGACAGTTGGTTCTTAGGGCACGATCGCTTGCAAGATTTGCATTCTATTACTCCTGGGATTAATTATCGTTACATCGACGCAACGGGTGTGACACGTTTTGATGGTAGCATTGCTGAGCAGTTTTATATCGATGACGGTCGCGTGACCCTTGAAAATCAGCAACCTGTGTTTAGCTCGTCCTCCTCTGGAATGGTCTGGGATACCAGTACACAACCTTATAATAATTTTTGGGTAGATGTCAGCGGCGCACTTACCGATGATTATGACTTGAACTATATTACGACTGAGCTGCGTTATCAGCCATCAGATAACAGCTTGTTTAATGTTGGTTTTGTTAAACGCCAGCGCGATGAAAACACCAATCAGTTGCCGCTGTCGGCCTTTACTGCCTCAGCCGTTTTCCCAATTAATAACACTTGGCGAGTATTGGCTCAAGGTCAATATGATTATAATCGTAATAAAATGCTAGACTCGTTGGTCGGTATTGATTATGAAGATTGCTGTTTCGGTTTTGCAGTTTATGGTCGTCGTTACTATAATGACTTGAACGTTAGAGACAAACCAACACAAGCGATTATGGCAGAGATTAGATTGAATGGTCTTGGTAGTAGTAGCAGCCGTTTGACACGATTGCTCGCTGATAAGATCTTAGGCTTTGAACCTGTGCAAACTGCATGGAAAGACTAAAAAACGCAAACAATGCTATATTGAGGCATTATTTGCGTCACTACTTACCTATTACATAACCTTGTTCGTAACCCTATTATGGACGACTTTATACAATATTTGCTTATTAAAAGTATTGGATAGCGTTGACCGACTACCATCCGATGCGATGACATTGATGAGGAGCATCATGAGATTTTTTTCTTTACGTCAGACCAGCCGAGCCGTACTGCTTTCTATGAGTATGAGTGCAGGCCTTGTACTTAGTTTCAGTGCCCAAGCTGCTACCGTTAATGCTGCAAAAGCACCAACGCCTAAAGCAAACGCTGCTGCTGAGCAAAGTAACGTCAATCGCTTGACCCCAGCCAACAGTACCGATGGTATCATTGCTTTAGTCAATGAAAACGCTATCTTAAAAAGCGACTTGATGGACGCAATCACCCAGACCCAAGCACGCGCCCAAGCGGCTGGTGAGCCGATTGCCAATTCAGCACAGCTACAGTCTGAAGTATTAAATGCTCTCATCTTGCGTGAACTACAACTGTCATTGGTTAAACGCGTCGGTCTAAATCCTGATGAAGCTGAGATTAATCAGCGTCTTGGTCAAATCGCTCAAGCTGAAGGGCTTGGTAGTATCGCCGCTTTGCAGCAACGCCTAGATGCCGCGCAGCCCGGAAGCTATGCGACCCTGCGTGCTAAGCTGATTGAAGATGCTGCGATTCAGTCTCTACAACAACGTCAAATCAGCAATCGTGTACGTATTAGCGAGCAGGATATCGATGCATTTTTGGCCTCTCCAGAAGCCAAGCGCCTAAACCAAAGCGAATACCAGACCGTCCATGTACGCGTGCCTTATATGGATGACTACAGCCGACTGTCAGAAGCTCAGCGTGAAGAAGCACTCAAAGTAGCACAAGCACTACGTGCGCGCTTGCTAGAGCCCAATGTCGACGTGGCTGCAGCCGTTACTGCCAGCCAAGGTAGCTACCCTATTCCAATACAAGGTGGCGATATGGGCTTTCATAAAGCCGCCGCTCTCCCGACCGAGCTATCGAGCGAGATTACCAAGCTTGATGTCGGCGCAGTAAGTGCCCCATTAGTGACGCCAGAAGGCATTGATATCATTAAGCTCGCTGATAAAAAAGACAGTGATAAAATGCTTGTGCCGCAGTGGCATACGCGTCATATCTTAATCAAAGTAGATGAGCTACAAACGGATGCGCTTGCTGAGCAAAAGATTAATGATCTCTATGAGCAACTGCGCAGCGGTGCTGACTTTGCTGGTCTGGCATCGACCTATTCAGACGACCCAGGTTCTGCAGGACGTGGTGGCGATCTAAATTGGGTAAGTGCAGACGATATGGTTGGACCGTTTGAAGCAGTGATGAAAAACACAGCGGTCGGTGATTATTCTGCGCCTTTTAAAACCCAGTTTGGCTGGCATATCCTAAAAGTAGAAGGTCAGCGCCAAGAAGATGTTAGTGAACAATATCGCCGTAGCATGGCACGTCAAGCGTTATATCAACGTCTAGCACCGCAAGCCAAAGAAGACTGGCTACAAGAGCTACGCGCCGGTGCTTACATCCAAGTACTTGGTTAATATCTTAGCAATACGCTAATAAGTGGCACCTTAGTAAAAATAGTTGAATAAAAAGGGGTATATGCCAATGCATGTACCCCTTTTTGTATTAATAACTCATAGGTGTTTTTTCTTCTTACCTAGGAAAGCCTGTTTTTGTTCTTAGTAAATTACTTAGAAAGTTGGATATAGTGAGTGAAAAGTAATATTGATACATTATGCACTGCTGATATCATTTGATATGCTAGAAACTGCTACTTTATTTATCAGCTCATAATAATACACAAAGAAAAGCCCCGAACCTAGGGCGATTGGTTCGGGGCTATGGCGCTTCATGTTATTATTATTATTTCTTCCATTCTGACTTATCCTAAGTCGTAAACAGTAACTTATAAGACAGCGGGCTGACCTGTGCTTGGATTGTCACTGCCTCAACACTGCATCCTTGCCTATCCTTGTGTTGATGATTGTATTGTAGGGCAATTGGTTAGAGACCACTAGAGGCTAAAGACCTTATTTGACGTAAGCATTTGCTTACGTTTTAAGGAAGCCTATTGGCGTAGCCCTTACGACTATAAAGGTTTAGCGAAAATACTAGGACATTCTCTAACTACGACTGCTCTGCTGCATGCTCTTTTGAGACTTTACAACCTTCTTTTTTGCCAGCTTCGATTTTATTTTCTGTTTCTTTAACATCTTCTGCATTAGCAGTAGGAGCATTTTGCTCTTGATTGCTGGCTTCTTCTGGCTCATATTGCAAGGTCGTCATGACCGGAAAATGATCGGAGCCAATAGAGGGCAAACGTCTGATATCAACCACGGTAAAGCAAGCACTATGGAAGATATGATCCAGGGCCCAACGTAAAAACGGATAATTGACATGGAAGGTATTGATAAAGTGACGACCAATACGAGGATCTAGTAGACCTGAGATACGTTGGAAGCGGCGCGTTGTCTTTGACCAAGCCACATCATTAAGATCGCCAGCAAGTATCGCCGTTTGCTCATTTTCTTTGATATGTTTGCCAACCATAAGCAGCTCTGCATCACGAGTCGTTGATTTATCCGCTTCCGTCGGGCTTGGCGGCATAGGATGCAAACAATATAACCAAATCACTCGTCCGCTTTGTAAGCGCAGCTGCGTGTGGATAGAGGGAATATCATCAATCATTAAATATTTGACTTTAGGATCTATCAGCTCAAGCTTAGAATACAGATGCATGCCGTACATGTTATCCAGCGGTACTTTTACGGTATACGGATAGTCTGGCTCAATTTGCTGCAGGGCTTTTTCCCACTTATTATCACTTTCTAGGGTAATTAAAATATCCGGCTGTCTTTGCTTGACTAAATCGACCAGTTTTTGCGTTTCGTCATTAGGGGTTAAGACATTTGACACCATAATTTTGAGTTGGTGATCTTGATCTTCTGGCTTATCTTTAGCCTGTTGAACTTCTTTTTTCCATAATTTAGTATAAGGCAGTACCATTCTTAACTGAAAAGCTAACATCAGGCTTAATATAACAAACAATAGCCACTGCCCTAACTGCCATTCTGGCCAAAATACCAGCATGCCAACCCAAGCAACGACGCCCAGCACCATTATTTGAATACGGGGAAACTCAACGCCGCGCACCCACCAGTTATCAAGGGGCAACCAACCCCAAATCGTCACAAACGCGATGAAACCAGCTAAACACTGCGCGCCATAATATAAGAGGGAAAGATCCATGAAAGATCCATAATGTGTAGTAACCGTTTATTAAGTGGATGATCAAACCAATGATTCTTATACTCATCGTTCGTTAATGACTAACGCTTGTATGATTATCTAAGTCAATCGTAGGTGCTTACTTTAGCATTTCATAACACTATCGCCTACTATTGAGCCTTAATTATGCGCAGCTGAGCATAAAACGTTACAATTTCAACTGATATAAAACAGTGAGCTTGTTATATTTTTCATCACTCTTACTGCTCCTGTATGCAACATGAGTACAACCGATATAATAGCGGTTTTATAATAATAACGTAAAGTTATAGTGAGCATAGTTATTAGTGTATGAAAAACAGCCAAAATCTGCGAAAACGCCTTGCTTTTTAAGGCTATTCACGGCATTGTTATCGGCTGGCGATGCAACAAATAACGGTAAAAAAGGATTAAGATTCATGAGTGATTTAACAGTAGGTTTGGTAGGCTGGCGCGGTATGGTTGGCTCAGTATTGATACAACGTATGCAGGAAGAAAAAGATTTTGACGGTATCACGCCGGTATTTTTTTCAACCAGTAACGCGGGTGGTGATGCGCCAAGTTTCGATGGTATTCAGACCAGCCAACTAAAAGACGCTCATGATATTGATGCACTCGCTGCTTGTGATGTGATTATCACCTGCCAAGGTGGCGACTACACTTCAAAAGTCCATCAACCATTGCGTGCCAGCAGTTGGAGCGGCTATTGGATTGATGCGGCAAGCACTCTGCGTATGGAAGATGACAGCATCATCGTTCTTGATCCGGTCAATCGCAGCGTTATTGATAGCGCCCTAGCCAACGGTCAAAAAGACTTTATCGGCGGCAACTGTACAGTATCACTTATGCTGATGGCCATCGGCGAGTTGTTTAATAGAGGCTGGGTAGAATGGGTCAGCGCGATGACTTATCAAGCAGCGAGTGGCTCTGGCGCCAACAACATGCGCGAGCTCATCAACGGCATGGGTGTACTACACGATGCGGTCAAAGATGAGTTGGCTGATCCTGCTAGCGCTATCCTTGAGATTGATAAAAAAATCGCCCAGACTCAACGCTCAGATGACTTTCCTAAGCAATACTTTGGTGTGCCATTGGCTGGTAGTCTAATCCCCTATATCGACGCACAGCTAGAAAACAAACAGTCAAAAGAAGAGTGGAAAGGCGGCGTCGAAACCAATAAAATCCTTGGTAACTCTGAAGCAGATAAAATTGCTATCGACGGTATGTGTGTCCGTGTGGGCGCCATGCGCTGTCATGCGCAAGGCTTAACCATTAAGCTTAAGAAAGATATCCCATTAGAGGAAATCGAGGCGGCACTAAAAAACAGTGGCAATGAGTGGTTAGACTTGGTTGAAGACGATAAAGAAGCCGCTATGAACCGCTTAACGCCAGTGGCAGTGACAGGTACTTTGACAGTAGCTTTGGGTCGCTTGCGTAAGCTGAATATGGGGCCAGAATACCTAGGTGCATTTACCGTCGGTGACCAACTGTTATGGGGTGCGGCCGAACCATTACGCCGTATGCTAAATATCATTCGTGAGCAAAAAAGCTAAAATTTATTTCCTGAAATTTAAGCTCAAAAAAAGACAGCGCTTGCTGTCTTTTTTTGGCGTCATTTTTGATGATAAAGGATCATTTTGTCTGATAAGCAATCATCACTTCATTGCGACGCATAAAAGGTAACGTCCATGGCGGATTATAGCGGGCAAGTTCCGGCACGCCAGTAACTTTTAAATTTTGGGATTGCATCCACGTCTGCAGCTCATCGGTTTTTTCTGCTACTTTTTTGCTGCCTGCCAATCCGGAGAATTTAATAACGCCATAAGTCTGTGCCGGTACTTTTTTAATCTCAATATTTGGATTATTGGGTTTGGGCAACGTTTGCAGCGTATATTGGCTTGGCATCGTAAATTGTACGCGCCATTTGCCATCGGCTTGTTGCATACTCACTGGTGCCGTCATAGCAATTTTCTGCGAATCACCATCACTCTTTTTGTTATTAGGCTGCATCGTAACAGGCGCTGTCATGCTAATCTTACGACTGCCACCAGTTGGGGCAGTATTATTGCCAAAAATATAATCTGCTAAAATCTTAAATCCTGCACGACTGGCAGCATCTTGATCACCCATTACCCAAGTCTGTGCCACCAACTGGGCATCATAATGACGCAATTCAAAACTCTTCGTTTTTGTCAAAACGGTATAGGTAGGCTCTTCGGTCGCCATAGCTGCTCCTGATATTAGTAATAGGCTACTGAACAATGAGCTACTAAATAGCGAGCGATTAGGTAAAAAATAAGTTGCTTCGATCATGTTCTTTATCCGCCATTCATCAGCAATGTTTAGTGGTTTTAATATTTATTCTTTACTTTAACAAGCACTGAACGACACTGTCTGTGTCTTTTGGTTGTTGTCGTAACACACGTACCAATGGATATAGAGTCAAAATATCCTAAAAAAATCTACGCTATTGCTGATATTAATTTTTTGTCGCCTCTGTCTGCGCAGGCACAGCAAGCAAAAAAAATAGATATTAGCAGTGCGTGATGTCTCGATATTACTTTTCACTGACTATATATTAATGACCCGCAAACATCGATGTCCAAAAAAATCGCTAACAATGCTATAATTAGCGCCATTTTCATAGTGTAAATAGCGGTTATCATATGCAATTTGTCTTACATAAAACAGCCAGCGGCACAACGCGTGCCCGCCGTGGTACGGTTCACCTCAATCATGGCGATGTGCAAACGCCAGCGTTTATGCCTGTCGGTACTTATGGTACGGTCAAAGGTATGCTACCACGTGATATCGAAGCCATTGGCGCTGATATCGTGCTAGGCAATACCTTCCACTTATGGTTACGCCCGGGCACTGAAGTCATCGATAAGTTCGGCGGCTTGCATAAATTTATGCATTGGGATAAGCCTATCTTGACCGATTCAGGCGGCTTCCAAGTATTTAGTTTGGGTGCGATGCGTAAAATCACCGAAGAAGGGGTCGACTTCAAATCCCCTATCGATGGCGCGAAAGTGTTTCTCTCGCCAGAAAAATCGATGCAGATTCAATATAGCTTGAACTCAGACATCGTCATGCAATTCGATGAATGCACGCCCTACCCAGCCACCCATGATGAAGCCAAAAAATCGTTAGAGCTCTCACTACGTTGGGGACAGCGCTGCGTTGATGAGCATAATAGGCTAGGCAGCACCAATGCCCTATTTGGCATCATCCAAGGCAGTATGTATGCCGATTTGCGTCAGCAATCACTCGAAGGCTTGCTCGATATCGGCTTTGATGGTTATGCCATCGGTGGTCTGTCTGTTGGTGAGCCAAAGGACGAGATGATGGATGTCTTAGATTATATCCCAGACGCCATGCCAGCAGACAAGCCGCGCTACCTAATGGGCGTGGGCAAGCCTGAAGATATCGTCGAAGCAGTCCGTCGCGGCGTAGATATGTTTGACTGCGTCATGCCGACTCGTAACGCGCGTAACGGTCATTACTTCGTGACAGGCGACTTAGACAATGCAGGTGTCGTCCGTATCCGTAACAGCCAATATCGCAATGATGAAGGCACATTAGACCCAGAGTGCGACTGCTATACTTGTCAAAACTTTAGCCGTGCTTATTTATACCATCTTAATAAATGTAAAGAGATGCTAGGCGCGCAGTTGGCGACTATTCATAACTTGCGTTATTACCAACGCCTTATGCAAGGTATTAGAGATGCTATCGAACAAGACGCCTTCGATGAGTTCGTCATCGAATTCTATAGCAAGCGTGGACAAACGGTTCCTGAGCTAAACTTACGCTAATCGTATTTTTGGAACAGTTATATAGTCAAAATATCCTAAAAACGCAATGGTATTGCTAGGGTCTGCATAAGCACAGCAAGCAAGAAAAACGGATATCAGCAATTCGTGATGGTTCGATACTACTTTTCACTGACTATACATACAGAAAGGGCTTAAGAATTATCTTAAGCCCTTTTTGTTGCTTATCATCTTTAAAGCTAGTGATTTAAATACTTTGAATTCGTATAAATCCTAGCCCATTAACGTAGTAATAAAGACCACGATAACGGCGATTGGCGCGACGAACTTAGCAACGATTTGCCAAAGCTGCCACATTCCATTAGATAGACCCAGCTCCTGTTGAATCGTACGCTGATCCATTTTCCAGCCAACGAAAATAATACCCGCAAGACCTGTCAGCGGTAATAGGAATTTACTGGTAAGCTTATCTAAAGCATCAAAGATACCATTACCCATAATGGTAAATTCAGACCATAGATTAAACGATAACAATGCCGCAACACCCAGTAGCCAAATCACCGTACTAGCAACGACTGTGGCCATCATACGATTCATCGATGTCCGCTCTTCCAAGAACTCAACCGTCGGTTCAAGTAAAGAGACAGATGAAGTAATAGCAGCGAAGGTAATCAATAAGAAGAATAAGGTTCCAAGAATTGTGCCTGCGCCCATACTACCAAAAGCAATCGGTAAACTGACAAAAATAAGGCCAGGACCTGAAGCCGGATCGAGACCATGACTAAAGATAATTGGGAAGATAGCCAGACCTGCAGCTAGTGCAATGACTGTATCCAAAATAACCACGGTTCGTGCTGTTTTGAGCAAGTTTACTTCGCGGCCCAAATAAGAGCCATAAGCCACCATAATACCCATACCAATGGACAGGGTGAAGAAAGCATGGCCCAAGGCTGCGAGCATAACGTCAGCGGTGAGCTTGCTAAGATCTGGTGTGAACAAGTAAGCCACTGCCTCACCAAAGCCACCATTGATCACGTTATAACCAACCATGATGAACAAAATCAAGCCCAACAATGGCATCAAAATCTTAGCAGTTCCTTCAATACCTTTGGTGACACCAATTCCAACGATTAAAGCAGTCAGCGCCATAAATACGGTATGCCAAACAGTCAGCGTACCAGCTGAGGCGAGCATCGCATCAAAGGTTGCAGCAACAGAATCGCTGTCTTGACCAGCGAAGCTACCGCTTGCGACTTTAGTAATATAATTCAGCGCCCAGCCACCAATCACACTATAAAAAGATAGGATCAAAAAGCCGCCTAAAATACCAGTGGCACCAACAATACCCCAACTGCGTGACTTGCCTTCGCTTGCGGCGACATCAGCGAAAGTATTAATAGGGTTTTTTTGCCCACGGCGACCGACCAACCATTCTGCGACTAATATTGGAAAACCAACCAGCGCGATACAGAATAAATACGCAATAACGAAAGCTGAACCACCGCTTTCACCAACCATATATGGGAACTTCCATATGTTTCCTAAACCAACTGCCGAGCCTACTGCCGCCAGTACGAAGCCAAAACTTGAGCTCCACTGCGCATGTTCTTGTTTATTGATAGCCATTTTGCCGTCCTCATGCTTCAATTAATGCTGCTTATAATCATCCGTGATTATTATAATTAGCTGCTGATATAACAGGCTACTTAATTAACGCCTCAATGTGACGCGCCTAGCAACATTATGAAAGAATTGTTTACAATATCGTAAACGCTCAGTTTCTGCTAAGCGACCAAAAAAGTCAAGTAGTCATAAACATAAAAAGCCATAACAATTGGTTATGGCTTTTTGACAGTTTGACGCTAATTAACAACAGTTTGGTATATCGACTGTTCGAGATTGAAACACCACAAATTGCTGTTTCTACAATAGCTCGTGTTTGGTTAGCGAACGACGCCGCGACGGCTTTTTTGTAAGGAATCAATGAGCAATTGAATCTTTGGCTCTTTTGGCAATAGCTCTTGCTTTAAGACTTCAAGCGCTTGAGCGGTCGTTAACCCGGATCTAAAAATCGTGCGATACGCTTGGCGCAAGGTATCAATCGTGTGCTTAGACCAGTCTTTTCGGCGCATTCCTTCGACATTGAGACCATGTGCCTTTGCTGGATTGCCTGATACCATGGTAAAAGCGGCCACATCCTTCAAAATCAAACTGGCACCACCGACCAAGCTATAGTCATCAACGGTACAAAACTGATGAATACCTGAGTTACCACCAATTATCGTATGATCGCCAATGGTTACATGACCAGCTACGCCGACGTTATTGGCCAATACATTGTGATCGCCAATCACACAGTCGTGAGCCACATGCGTATTTACCATCAGCAAGTTGTGACTACCAATTTTGGTAAGCTCACCATCCTGCGCAGTACCACGATGCAAACTACAAGCCTCACGAATGGTATTATGATCGCCAATTTCAAGCCAAGTACGCTCACCAGCATACTTTAAATCCTGTGGATCCTCACCAATGCTAGCAAACTGATAAAATTGATTATGGCTGCCAATACGCGTCAGTTTTGCCACGACGACATGGCGATGCAGCGTGGTATGTGCACCAATCGTTACTTCGTCACCGACAATACAATAAGGACCAATGATAGCAGTCTCATCAATCTGAGCGGACGGTGAGATGAGTGCTGTTGGATGGATCTGACTCATAATTTGGGCCTTTGTATCATCTGATGCAAGTAAATAGTAAAACAAATACCACTAATGTAGCGTTATAAATTAAGCCAATACCCGTTCAGATTATAAGTGAGTTTTGCTATTAACAATATGGGCGGCAATCTTTACGCAGTTTAGCCAGTGGTTATCTCGAAATAATAACGATAAGCTACTGCTCTTGACGGGCAATCATTACCTGAGCACTCGCTGCAAGCTCATTTTCGACATGAACCGTACAATCAAACTTATAGATACCACGCTTTTGCATAACTGTTTTGGCCCGGATAATAAGCTGATCGCCAGGAATGACGCGACGTTTAAAACGAACCTTATCCACCCCTGCAAACAGATATAAATAACCATCTTCGGCGGTCAATCCCGCGCTAATAAAGCCCAATACACCTGAAACTTGCGCCATACATTCTACCATCAATACCCCTGGCATAATCGGCTCATCCGGAAAATGACCATTAAAAAACTCTTCATTAATGGTCACGTTTTTGATACCGGTAATGCATTCGCCAGGCTGGCAGGCAATAATCTTATCTACCAACATAAAAGGATAACGATGCGGCAAATAATGCTTAAGCGTATGATAAGTTAACGGCAACGTGAGACCTTGCTCTGCCAAGCTTTTAATGTCTTCATCCGTCGGTATATCGATATGGCTGCTGCTCATAATGACGCTTCCTTGCTCTATTTAAAAAACTCTATTTAAAAAGCTGTGTTTAAAGATGATCTGTTTGAAAATTTATGGCTAAAGGACTTGCATGAACGCTACTCATTACCAAGCTGACGAAAGCGCACCGCGGCACGGCGCCATTTAGCTGTTGGCATTGCTGCTGTTCCAGAGGAGTACGATCCAGCGACCTTAATGGACTTGGTCACCATAGTCATTCCTGATAACGTCACATCGTCGGTGATATTGATATGACCAGTGATACCGACTGCCCCGCCGATAATGCAGCGTTTACCAATACTCGTACTGCCCGCGATAGCCGTTTGAGCAGCGATGGCGGTACCATCACCGATACGGACGTTATGGGCAACTTGTACGAGATTATCAATAATAACATGATTGCCAATTACTGTGTCATCAATGGCGCCGCGATCAATACAAGTTTGGCTGCCAATGCGCACATGGTCACCGATGATTACCCGACCAAGCTGAGCAATACGCTCCCAACCCTTTACGCTAGGATTGCTGGTCGGGGCAAAGCCAAAACCTTCAGAGCCTATGCTAACACCAGCATGCAGCCTAACATGACTACCAATAATACAATCATGACCAATGACGACTTGCGACTGAATAAGGCAATCAGTACCAATACGACTATAGGGTTCGACGACCACATGAGCATCAAGACGACTACGAGCGCCAATGCTCACATTGTCGCCAATCACACAAAACGGACCAATAGTGACCTCTTCACCAATGACCGCACTATCCGCAATGACCGCGCTAGAGTGGATACCAGCACAGGGGATTTGACGGGCAAATAACTGGCTGGCACTGGCATAAGCCAAATAAGGCGCTGCCACTATCAGCGCTATAGATGCTGCTGGTACTTGGTCACGGTATTCAGCGGTGACGAACACGGCTGCTGCCTGAGTATTGGTCAAACTAGAGATATAATGAGGGTCTGCCAAAAAGCTTAATTGGGCATCGTTAGCAGTGGTTAAGCTACCAACACTATCGAGTGTTAGCTGTAACTGTTCAGCGCTAAGCTCGGCTTTATTAGCAATAGGCTGACGCTGCTCAATCCGCGTGATAAGTTGCTCAATCGTTATCATAGTTGGCATTAATATTAGGATTAATAAAAGGGTCGTCAAGTTAAAGTATCAACTCAACGACCTATGAAGATTTGATTTTTTATTGGTTTATGGTATTGATTCAATAGAAGCCATCAACCAATTTAAAAAATACCGGTAACTTAAGGGGTGCTAGATAATTCAGAGTATACTAAGCTATTTAGAACGTGCTACCAATCTGGAACTGTACCTTCTCAGTCTCATCGCCTTCTTTGTCACCGAACGGTACAGCATAACTCAATGAAATTGGACCAATTGGGGTGTACCATGTTATACCTGCACCCGCACTAAAGCGTAAGCTGTCATCTTGGGTCAGCAATGGTACGCCGGTATCAGTGCCGTCATTAGGGTTGATAAAGGTACGATCTTCTTTATCAGTGGTATCAAATACTTGACCACCTTCTGCGAACAGTACAGGGCGCACTTGATCTGCCCAATCACCTTTAAAGGGTACAGGTAAAATCAATTCAGTACCGAAGCTGACTAGCGCATTACCACCAATTTCTTCATCTCTAAAGCGTCTGTCATCGTTGATCGCATCAAAATAGCTTTGCGACTTAGGACCCAATGTCGATGCTTCATAACCACGTACCGAACCATAACCGCCGGCATAGAAGTTTTCGTAGAATGGCAAGTCATTACCATAACCAAGCTTGGTATAACCGCGCGCTACTACATCCTTATAAAGAGGATAGTATATGTTGCCGCGATAGATAAGCTTTTGGTAACTGGCATCACCCAGACCAATCGTTGCATCAACCGTATGACTCATACCCTTGGTCGGGAATACGGGACGATCTAGGGTGCTATAGTCCCAGCCAAATAGTAAGTTATAGGTTTGATAATCGTTTTTGAAGCCAGTACGACCAGAGTCAGCCCCCTCATCATTGACGAAGTTTTCAAACGAACCACCATCATCGATGATCTGCTGAACGTTTGATACCCCAAGGAAGCGACCGCCACGTACTGAAGTTTTATCGACGTTTAGACCGGCACTAACCCGCTTGGTTTCATCAACAGGATAGCTATAGTTCAGCGTGGCACCATAAGAGTCGGTGACATAGTTACTGACGTTTCTGTCATCATACTTGGTTTCGCGATAATAGGCGCTTAAACCCTGCGAAACACCGTTTTCTGTAAAGTACGGATCAGTATAGCCCAAGCTATAAGAGTCGCGGGTTTCTGAACGCGATAGCGCTGCTTTAACACGGTTACCGGTACCCATGAAGTTATTTTGCGTCAAGTCTAACTGGAACGTGACACCGCCACTCTGTGAGTAACCGGCGGCAATCGTTGAGCTACCAGAAGGCTGCTCTTCAACCGTAAAATTCACATCCATTTGATCTGGCTGATTGGGTACTGGCTTGACATCGACATTGACTGCTTTAAAGAAGCCTGTACGCATCAGACGCGTACGTGACAACTGAATTTTTTCGCTAGAGGCAAGCGCGCCTTCTAACTGACGCATTTCACGACGCAGCACGACATCCTGAGTTTTGGTGTTACCCGTGAAGTTGATACGGCGTACGTAGATAGGGCGTGCTGGATCGATATAATAATCGACATCGACCATTCTCGTCTCGTCATTGATACGTGGTACCGGTCGAATTTGTGCTAAATAGTAACCTTCGTTACCATAACGGCTCTTTAAAGAGGCAGTCGTTGCATCAAGCTTGGCTTGTGAATATTTTTCATTGGGTGCAAAAGTAACCAGTTCTTTAAGCTCATTGGTCTCAAATGTCGGCTTGCCTAGGAAATTCACTTCCCCAAACTGATATTGCTCGCCTTCACTCAAGCTGACTTCGATAAAGACGCTGCGCTTGTCTTCACTGATATTAAGGACTGCATTGTCAACGTTAAAACGCACATAACCATCATTTTGATATAAGGCTTTTAAATTCTCTAAGCTGGCGGCCAGCTTTTCTTTAGCGTAGCGGTCAGACTTAGACAGCAAACGCGTCCATGACGATTCTTTGACAGCAAAAACGTCTTTAATTTCTTCATCACTAAAGTGCGTGTTACCAATGACATTGATATCGACAACTTTGGCCGGCTTACCTTCGATAAAGCGCACGTCAAGCTTGACGCGGTTGCCATCTAGCAGCGTCTGATCAACTTCGATATTACTGTTGTAATATCCTTGGCTAATATACTGCTGCTGCAGCTCGTTGGCGACGCCTTGCAATGTTGCTTGCTTAAGCACATCACCGACTGACAGACCAGCGTTGCCAAGTCCTTGCTCTAGACCTTCTTTTGGAATGAGCTTATTGCCTTCAAAATTGACCTCAGCAATAATTGGACGCTCGACGACGTCAAATCGTAGCTGACCGCCTTCGACACGGCTTTGAATATCGGCAAAGTTATCAGTCGCATATAGCGCCTTAATACTGGCTGCCAGATTACTGTCATTTACCGTATCACCTACCGAAATAGGTAGAACCGGATAGAGACTATCAGGAGTTAGTCGTTGTAGACCATTGAAACCGATGTCAGTGACCACAAATTCTGCAGCCTGTACCGGCATACTCATCATCGCTACAACTAACGGCAACCCAGCCGCGCTCATAAATAAAGGCGTACGCATAAACACTATCCGTCAATAAAAAACTTGCTTAAGTTAAGTTAAAAAGCGCATGTTGTCTAGCCCAATTCGAGTAAAGTGATTCACTCACTCGCGGGAGAC
Organism: Psychrobacter okhotskensis; assembly: GCF_013248965.1. Lineage (GTDB taxonomy): Bacteria > Pseudomonadota > Gammaproteobacteria > Pseudomonadales > Moraxellaceae > Psychrobacter > Psychrobacter okhotskensis. Next base: position 121,902 of record NZ_JABRVQ010000002.1, read on the forward strand.
TCAGGACACTTTATATAAAACGCATCATAAAATAAACTAAAAATTACGATTAGTACAGAGACAGCGATACAAAAGAGCGCAGCACGCCTACCAAGAATCAGCGCACGATACGCGCAAAACCATTAGTGTATCGCGGCTTACCCTTTAGGTTGCCCTGCGATTCATCAAAACAGCCGACTGATATCATTACCAATTGCTAACACCATGAAACCTGCCAGCAAGAGTAAGCCGATATTTAGCCCTACCATTTGTACCCCTTCCGACAGAGGCTTACCGCGTATCAGCTCTATGAGATAATACACAATATGACCACCATCTAACACTGGAATCGGTAAAAGATTGAGTACGGCGAGGCTCAGGCTAATCAAAGCCGCGGTGGACAATACCATCTGCCAACTGATATCAAAGCTTTGTTTGGCGACTTTAGCAATCGTAATCGGCCCTGATAAATTGTCTAGACCAATCATACCTGAGATCATCTTGCCCATTGAGCTAACCGTCATCACTGCCAATTGTTCCGTCTTTTCAAACGACTTAACCAATGACTCACTCGGGCCATATACGATGGTGGTTTTATAGGCATCGGGAACGATAATCTCAGACTTCGCCACCATAGCACCAATCTGTCCAAAGTCATTACCTAGATTGTCTTTTTTACCTTGCGGCATAATCTGAAGCTGTACGGGTTTACCCTCACGCAATACGGTGAAATTAAGCAAGGTCTCAGGATTGTCACGGATGATACGGGTGACACTGATCCAATCTTTGATTTCTGTATCATTGATAGCCGTAATGAGATCACCAACTTGCAGACCTTGACGACTGGCAGCACCATCAGCACTCAAATCGCTAACGATTGGTTCAATCTGCGGCTGCCATGGTAGCATGCCAAAGCTGGTTAGCGCGTCCTTACCTTGCGCGTCGCCTTGCATAAATGCTTTAACAGGTGCTTGATAAGTCTTCGTTGCGTTGGGAGCCTGTGACTCTGATTGCAAGGTAACGCTGACATTATCAGTCTCGCCCATTCGTCCAGCAAGGCGATAATTGATACCTTCCCACGTTTGTACCTCATGGCCGTCAATCGCGACGATTTTATCACCAACGGGTAACTGCGCCATAGCCGCTGGTGTATCGGGTAATACTTCACCAATCTTCGTCGCCAACTGCTCTGATGGCGTCATAAATAACACCCAAAACAACGCAATCGCGATAACAAAGTTCATGATAGGGCCAGCGGCAACGATGGCAATCTTTTTTAGTGGATGTTGACGATTAAAGGCCAAATGTAGCTCATCTTTGGCTACCGCGCCTTCACGCTCATCCAGCATCTTGACATAACCACCCAACGGCAGCGCTGAGATACGATAATCAATACCGCTCTTTTTGCTCGTCCAGCCAAAAAGCTTGGGGCCAAAGCCGATAGAGTATGTCAGCACCTTGACGCCGCAGAGCCGTGCGACAATGTAATGACCCCATTCGTGTAAGGCAATAAGCGGACCTAAGACAAATATTGCCGCAAGGAGCGTTAATAAAAACGTCATGATCTTTTCTCAGTGTTTTCTCTTAGCATCTTCTATTAATATCGTTTTTAAACTAGGGTCTGTTGAACATTCAAATGTGGTACTGGCAGCGTCTATTTTTTAGACAATACGCAGTGAAATTTTTGACGCCTAGTCGTTCTAGGGTAGACAATTTCGCCATGTATTGGCAAAAAATAGCCCTGCCCTGAAAGGCTGATACTAAAATCACCCCAAACGTTGTTGTAAACCTAGCTAAGGTCTCGACATTATCGTCGGTTTACGCCTGATTTGATAAAACGTTTGGGACGATTTTAGCAATCAGCAGTCCTAATATTTGAATGTTCAACAGACCCTAAGAAACTCTTGCTACGATTATGCCAACTTTGCCACAAGTTTGTCAGTAAGATGGCGCGCTATCTTATCAATTGTTAGTATATCTTCTATGTCAGCCGTTTCGTTTAATGGTGGCACCTGTATGTCATTTAAGGCTTGCTCATTAATATCGGCAATATCCGTCAAACGAATCTGACCGTCCAAAAATGCAGCGACGGCAATCTCATTAGCAGCATTGAGTACAATCGTTGCCTGTGTGCCTGCTTGCATAGCTTGACGGGCAAGACGCAAACACGCAAACTTCTGCAAATCAGGCTGAATAAACTCTAGAGCACTTAACGCAAACAAGTCTAAAGGCTGCGAGCCGCTCTCGATACGATCAGGGTAACTGAGCGCATGGGCAATCGGGGTTTTCATATCTGGGCTGCCGAGCTGCGCTAAAAAGCTGCCATCGCTATATTCTACCATTGAGTGGATGATACTTTGTGGATGAATGACGACATTTATCTTATTTTCTGGTAGATCAAATAAATGACAAGCCTCTATCAACTCAAGCCCCTTATTCATCATCGTTGCTGAGTCGACCGATATCTTTTGGCCCATCGACCAGTTGGGGTGTTTGACCGCTTCAGCGACGCTGGCTTGCTGCATCTGGGCAAATGACTGCTGCAAAAATGGCCCGCCTGATGCGGTTAACCATAGCTTACGAACACCATGGTTTGGCTGATGGATTTGGGTATTATCTTGTTGGATAGCGAGCGGCAAACACTGAAAAATCGCATTATGCTCAGAATCGAGCGGTAGCAAGGTAGCATTGTGCATTTTAACGGCATTAATCATTACCTGACCGGCCATTACCAGCGCTTCTTTATTTGCCAGTAAAATACGCTTACCTGCCCGTGCGGCGGCTAAGGTAGAAGGCAATCCTGCTGCGCCAACAATAGCAGCGACAATGGTATCCGTCTGCAAATCGGTAGCAATATCGACCAGCCCTGCTGCCCCGCCTACCACATCGATATCAAGACCTGCCGCGCTAAGACGCTCAGCAAAATCATCGACTGCGGCTGTCGGCACGCTGACACGCTTGGGCAAAAACTGTTGGCAAAGCGCAAACAATTTGTCTAAGCGGTGATAGCCTGATAGCGCATAGACTTGATAATTAAGCGGTTGCGCCGCCAAAATTGCTAGCGTGCTATCGCCAATCGAGCCTGTTGCGCCTAATACGGCGATGCGTTGCGTCATAACCATCAGTGCCCACAATATTGTTACTGTTAAAATTTAAATAAAAAATCAGGAAAGTTAATAAGGTATGAATGATAGCAAAGCATCGATGCTAGATTATGTCGATGCTTTATTATAATAATAATTAATAAGACTGAGCTATTGGCAAAAACCAATTCATTCACGTGTACCAATTAGCCTGCATTAGTTTCTTAAACGACGATGAAGCCCAGCTGCTGTATCGACCAAAAGCCAAGCGCAAATATTGGCGTCGCAGATAATAGCGAATCAATACGGTCAAGTATCCCGCCATGCCCCGGTAATATCGTTCCTGAGTCTTTTACATCAGCGCGGCGCTTGAGCATTGATTCAAACAAATCACCGAGTACAGAGGCGAGAATAGTGATGGCTGATAGCGACACAAATGCGATTAACGGTACACCAGTTAATTGTAGTTTGAAGACACTAATAACAACAACCACGAGCAGACCAGTCACAAGACCGCCAGCCAGCCCTTCCATACTCTTATTGGGAGAGACGTTCGGTGCCATTTTGCGGCGACCGAGCTTACGTCCAACAAAATAAGCACCACTATCGGCACACCATACCAGCAAGAATACGTAGAGTAGCCACCATGCTGATAGCTGCCACAAATAAAACATAGCAGTGATAGATGCTGTCAGAATCACAGCGCCCATCAGTGCTAGCTTCCTACCATACCAATTGGTATGGGTTGGAAATACCCGCACCCAAGATAGTGCCATCAGCCATATAGCCAGTGAAGCTACCCACCAAAATAACCAAGTGACTTTGAACATCAGCGACACTAAAGTCAGTACCAATACCAATACCACAAACACCGCAGGCTGGCGCCACTTTGGCATCAGCTTGGTCCACTCATGCGCCGCGATAATCACACCAATGGCCAATAGTGGAGCAAACAAAATAGGAGTTTGGCTCGCAAACATTGCAATACCAACGATAATAACGAGAACAATTGCCGTCTTAATTCGTTGCCACATACTTGTCGAACCTTATAATAATGAAAAATGTCTGGTCAAAAAGTGCATTATAGCAGCTAATCTACATTAGCCTACTAATCGCGATCGAGGCTAATTAAAGCGCTTTGTCATTTCACAAGCAAGTAATACTAATGGCTTGGTAGATTTTTGAGCATCTATTCTTTGAACACAGTAATTATCTGAATCAATAAATGCCAGCGAGTATTCTACTGATTTAATCATGAGCCACTTGACAGTGAGCAATGTAATACTGATAAATGAATAACGCTAGCGCTGCTCTGTCAATATCTGCTCGCTGGTTTTGCCAAAGCGCCGTTGGCGCTGAGCGAACTCTGCAACCATCGCTGCCAACTCATCGGCGGCAAAGTCTGGCCATAGGGTTTGAGTAAAGAACAGCTCAGCATAAGCTGATTGCCACAATAAAAAGTTAGAAATTCGATATTCACCGCCCGTCCGCACCAGCATATCGACTGCGGGTGCATCCGCTAATTGCACATATTCGCCAAGCATTTCTTTACTGATATTTTCAGCACGCAACTCCCCTGCTGCTACTTGCTGCGCCAGTTGTTTTGCCGCATTGGCAATGTCCCACTGACCACCATAACTGATGGCAATTACCAGTGTCATAGCATCAAAATGAGCCGTTTCGGCTTCTGCATCTGCCATCAATGTCTGTAAATCATGACTCAACTGGCTACGATCACCGATGAAACGTAAGCGAATGCGGTACTCGTTCATACGCGGCATTTGCTCATGAATGGTCGATGTTAATAGTTGCATCAATAGCGCCACCTCACTGGGTGGGCGTTGCCAGTTTTCGCTAGAAAAAGCAAATACCGTTAGCACCTCAATACCCGCATCGACACAATACTCCACGATAGGATCTAGCGCATCTTTACCCGCCACATGTCCTTGACCTTTGCCGAGCGCATTGGCTTTACCATAGCGATTATTACCATCCATAATGATGGCGATATGGCGAGGAATGAGGGCAGGAGCCAAAACGGTGGGAGTAGACATGGGCGATACGACTTATTGTTGAGGTAGAATAATGTGCTGAAGTAAAACAATCATAACGCGCTCTATCGCATTAAAAAAGCATAATGCCAAATATTCATAAACTTATCATAAACCAGTCTAGCAATTGGGCTAATGACGATTGGGAAATAATTAAAACAACTCTGTAATGCTTAGTGTTTTTATCATCACAGTCTATATAGCAATAGACAGCCAATAGTGATTGACCATTAGCTGTCTATTATTATGATATTGTCTGCATTAAAAGACTTAATTTTTAAGCGCTTGGTTTATTTTTATAAAAAAAATAAACCAAAGACGGTACTTAAACGTCCATCAAATCGCTTTCTTTTTTGCTCAGGCGACCATCGATAGTTTCGATGTACTTGTCAGTGATTTTTTGAATATCATCACTGGCGCGGCGCTCGTCATCTTCCGAGATTTCTTTTTCTTTGGCCAGCTCTTTGATGTCATTCATCATATCGCGGCGGATATTACGGATAGAAACACGGCTGTTCTCAGCTTCTCCGCGCGCAAGCTTTTGCATATCGCGGCGCGTGTCTTCGGTCAATGCCGGCATCGGTACACGAATCACATCGGCCGTCATTGGGTTCAGACCCAAATCAGCTTCACGAATGGCTTTATCAATCGCTTGTACCATGGTACGGTCAAACGGCTGTACCAATAACGTGCGCGAGTCTTCAACGTTGACACTAGCAACTTGGTTAAGCGGTGTAGGAGCACCATAGTAGCTGACCATCACCCCTGACAACATACCTGGATGCGCACGACCAGTACGAACTTTACTAAAAGTGCTCTCAAGCGCTTCCAAGGTCTTTTGCATACGCGCTTCGCCGTCTTGCTTAATCTCTTTGATCATCATGTATCCTTATTTATCGCTATCGACAAATCATTCATTATTGTTAGTTATAAAAATTTATTAAGGTAAAAATTATTAAGGTGTTTGCTGTTATATGAATTATCACTTCATATAGCAGTCATGCCAACGCTTGCTATATTAATGAAAAACGCGTGTGCCTTCGTTTTCGCCCATAATGACATTTAATAACGCATTAGGCTTGGTCATATCGAACACTTGTAGCGGCACGTTGTGCTCACGGCATAAGGCAATGGCAGTTAAATCCATAACGCCAAGCTTTTGTTCTAACACTTCATCAAAGGTCAGGCCATCATACTTAACCGCGTCGTCATGTAAGCTTGGGTCTTTATCATAAACCCCATCTACTTTGGTGGCTTTTAAAATCAAACCTGCTTCGATTTCAATACCGCGCAGGCAAGCAGCCGTATCAGTGGTAAAGAAGGGATTGCCCGTACCTGCGACAAAGATACACACTTCGCCATTTTTTAGGTAGCGAATCGCATTACGGCTGCTATAGCTTTCAGTAACTTCACCAATAGGTAAGGCTGACATCAAGCGTGTTTTAATATTGCGACGCTCAAGCGCATCACGCATTGCTAGACCGTTCATAACCGTCGCTAGCATACCCATTTGATCGCCAGTGACGCGGCCAACTAAGCCTTCTTTTTGCAGCTGGGCACCGCGATATAAGTTACCACCACCGACCACGATACCGACTTGCACCCCAAGCCCTCGCAAATGCGCGATAGACAAGCTCATCTTATCGAGCACTTCGGTATCAATACCCATGTCTTTGCTACCGGCTAAGGCTTCACCAGAGAGTTTCAGCAAGATACGAGAGTAACGCGGGTTTTTGTCAGACATGAGGTCACCTTATTTCGTTAAATTATAATTAAAATTATCGGTAAAACACAAATACAGTTAGCCTTGCAATTTACCTACCGCCCCATACTGGGTGATCAGTGTGTAAAAAGGCTAAATTGCGCTAATTGTAGCAAAAACTGCCTATCATTGGGCAATTTTCACTCACCTATTATCGTAGTCATTTAACCTGTATAGCGGTTGTCTAACTTTTATATTAGTCACCTAATCTTTTTAGCAGTCAGTTAAATAACAGTCATCTAACCTTTATAACTGGCAAACAAATCGTATTCGCTAGCATCGTCAATCGTTACGGTTAGGAATTGGCCGACTTTAACTTGCGCATTGATATCGTCCACATAGACATGACCGTCAATCTCAGGGGCGTCAGCGTAGCTGCGACAAATCGCAATCCCTTCTTCACTATCAATTTCATCGACCAACACCATCAAGGTTTTGCCGATTTTCTCTTGTAGCTTTTGCGCTGAGATGTCTTGTTGTAGTGCCATAAAACGCTCATAGCGTTCTTGCTTGACGGCTTCAGGGACGTGGTCTGGCAAATCATTGGCGACTGCGCCTTCGACTTCTGAATAGGTAAAGGCACCCACGCGATCAAGGCGCGCTTCAACCAACCAATCAAGCAGGCACTGGAAATCTTCTTCCGTCTCACCAGGGAAGCCAACGACAAAGGTCGAACGAATGACGATATCTGGACAAATCTCACGCCACGCTTTGATACGCGCCAAGGTGTTTTCGCTGTGCGCCGGACGCTTCATTGCCTTTAGGATGCGATGGCTGGCATGTTGAAAAGGAATATCCAAATAAGGCAGCAGCTTCTTCTCGCCCATGAGTTCAACGACTTTATCGACGTGCGGATACGGATAGACATAATGCAGACGTACCCAAATACCCAAATCGTTCAAGGCTTGGCATAAGTCATAAAACTTCGACTTAAGCGGCATACCGTTCCAAAAGCTAGTCTTATACTTCAAATCCAGCCCATAAGCAGAGGTATCTTGCGAGATAATCAGCAACTCTTTCACGCCAGCATTTTTCAGTGCCATGGCTTCATTCATGACATTATCAATCGGACGCGAGACCAAATCTCCGCGCAAGCTTGGAATAATGCAGAAGGTACAACGATGGTTACAGCCTTCCGATATTTTTAGATAAGCATAATGACTTGGGGTTAATTTGATACCCGCTTCATTGATTAAATTTATCTTTGGATCATAGTTTGCGTCCAAACTGCGGTTCGGCTTGGGTACATGCTGCGCCACTGCCGTAATCACTTCATCATACGCATGCGCACCGGTCACGGCTAGCACGGCTGGGTGCATGGCGCGGATTTTGTCCGCCTCTTTACCCAAGCAACCAGTAACGATCACCTTGCCGTTTTTGCTAATCGCTTCACCGATGGCGTCCAGTGACTCTTGCACTGCAGATTCAATAAAGCCGCAAGTATTGACCACGACCAAGTCTGCGCCTTCATAATCACTGGCAACCTGATAACCATCACGGCTAAGTTCTGTGATGATGCGCTCACTATCCACCAAGGCTTTTGGACAACCCAGTGACACAAAGCCAATCTTTGGTGCTGTGCTAACGGGTGCATTAGCAGTCGCTGCTGTTGTTTTATTTGATGTCGATGAAACCACATTGCTGCTTTGTTCAATGCTACGGTTTTGATTGTGATTGGCTTTATGGTGGTAAGGTTCACTACTATCCGTTGAGCTTTGCGCAGGCGTTGCTGGCGGCTTGGCAGGATTAAAAATAGTGGCAGTGTCTTTGGACATAGAAGCTGTTAGCGTGGAAGCTGGCTGTGGGGTGGTAATAGTCGTATTAAGCGACTCGGTAGAAGTTTTAGGCATGGCTGACCTTGCTAGAGAAAAATGGCTGTGCGCATTGTACGTTTTTTTTGCAAAAACCGCCAGTTTTGCCGCTCTAGTGTGTTGATTTATGGTTAAATATTAAATCTAGCACCTCTTTATTCTAGGCTTTAGTCATGACAGCTGATTTAACCACCAAAAAACCAACCCCGAACTTAGCATTTATATCTCAGCATTTATTCACCGCTATCTTGTGGGTCAATGATGAGCTGGTCATTACGTGGCTAAATGCCCAAGCTGAGCAGCTACTGGCCATCAGTAGTGGACGCTTGCTCAATCAGTCTATATTGACCTTGCTTGCGTCCGAAAAATTAAAGAGGGATGAGCGCGCTGTTCTTGATAATGACAGTATTGATAACAATGACCGTGACAAGCCAGACAATCACTGCGCCTTGACCGAGCGATTTCATCAGGCAAAGCAATATCAACAGCCCTTTATCGACCACGATCACATCATCAATACCCCACTCAATGGCAATTTACCACTCTCAATCGATTATAGCGTGACGCCTGTCATCTATGAGCAGCAACCTTATTTTATTATCGAGATGTGGGGTAAAGACCGCCAGAGTCGCATCTCAGAGGAGCAACGTCAGCAGCAACAATACAACGTTGCCCGCCATATGCTGCGTTCGGTTGCCCATGAAATCAAAAATCCATTGGCAGGTATACGCGGCGCGGCGCAGTTATTACAGCGACAATTTATCAAGTTCAGTGAAGCGACTACTTTGCATCATCCTCTGTCTGCTGTTATTAGCGACATAAGCTCTGGCACGAACTCAGCTTCGAATAGCGATACACAGTTGCAAAAGACGGCGCAGAAGCTCCGCAGCTATACCGACATTATCATTTCAGAGACCGATCGCTTGACCCATCTTATCGGTCAATTTCTTGGCTCCAATCAGCTGCCAAACTGGCAAATGCTGAATATTCATGAGCCGTTAGAGCATGTTCTAGCGTTAGTGGTTAATCAATATCCGCAAGTGCTGCTACAGCGCGACTATGATTTGTCGTTGCCCGAGCTATGCGCTGATAGAGATCAATTGATTCAAGTGTTTTTAAACCTCATTAATAATGCCTGTGAATCGATGACTGAGCTTGAGCAAGCGCTGCAACAAAGCGCGCCAGCCGCCGCTCATCAATTGCCCTTAGATACTTTGCATAGTCATCTTGATATTGAGGCCAAGTATCAACCAAAACTGCATATTCAAACGCGCATTGCTTTTCAGCATACGATTGGCAGCCAACAGCACAAACAAGCGTTGCAAGTCAGCATTACCGATAATGGCTCAGGGATAGATCCTGCGCTGATTGGACAGATATTTTTCCCGATGGTGACCAGCCGTGCCGCCGGTACTGGTCTTGGCCTATCGATTGTGCAAGATATCATCAGCTGTCATCATGGTATGATTGACGTCAGCTCGAATCAAACACAAGGCGCCAATGCAAACTATAATCCCAGTTATAATGACAATAACAGTCAGACACGCTTTACGCTGTACTTGCCTTTTAATCAGCCCGCAACCGATGCGTAAATACGACTGAATCTATCAAACAACAACCCTGAATCACTTGCTCATTAGGCCTGATACATGACTGCATATAACGACAACTTCAAAGCTAACAGTGACAATCAAGGCTCGAATGATAAAATCTCTGACAACCAAATATCTGATAGCCAAGCACTTAACAGTCAGACCATAAAAGTAACGGTCAATAACGCGCCTGCTGAAAACCCTGCGACCTTATGGCTCATCGATGATGATTCAGCGCTGCGCTTGGTGTTGGCAGATACTTTTGAAGATGCAGGGCTAACGGTTATCAGCTTTACCCAAGCACAGGCCGCCTGGACTCGCCTCAATGATATTTTGCAACAACGCGAGTCAGCCTCGCAGCTACCGGATGTGATATTGACCGATATCCGGATGCCAATGATGGATGGCTTGTCCTTTAGTGACTGGGTGCATAAGCACTTTCCTAAGCTACCGATTGTCATCATGACCGCTCATTCAGACTTGACCTCTGCTATTAATAGCTATCAGACAGGGGCGTTTGAATATCTGCCGAAGCCATTTGATCTAGATGATGCCGTCGCTACGATTTATAAAGCGATTAATTTTCAACCGAATATGCCGATAGCCACTCACGCAACCGCGTCTGTGACTAACAGAGCCACTGAGACAGCCGATGCTACTCAAGCAAAGTCTGATATTCATTTCAAGCCCAATACTGACGCAAAGCCGCAAACCAAATCTGCACGCAAAGTTAACACGACAGACAAAACCAATAAGACCGCTAAAAATAAGGCTGAGATTAAAGCTGAGACACCAGCCAATGACAACCCCAGCGGTATCATCGGTCAATCACAAGCGATGCAAACAGTGTTTCGTGCCATTGGCAGATTGGCGCACTCACCTATTACCGTTTTGATTACTGGTGAATCAGGCACAGGGAAAGAGCTGGTCGCTAGTGCTTTACATCAGCATTCACCGCGTAGCCAGCATCCTTTTATCGCCCTAAATATGGCGGCTATTCCACACGATTTGATTGAGTCGGAATTATTCGGTCACGAAAAAGGCGCGTTCACTGGGGCCACGACGACGCGGCAAGGTCGTTTTGAGCAAGCGGATGGCGGTACATTATTTTTGGATGAAATCGGCGACATGCCGTTTAGCACCCAAACGCGGCTGCTACGGGTATTGGCCAACGGAGAGTTTTTCCGTGTGGGCGGACAGCAGCCAGTCAAAGTGAACGTGCGCATCATTGCCGCCACCCATCAAAACTTGGAAGAGCTGGTCAAACAAGGCCGATTCCGTGAAGATTTGTTTTATCGCCTCAACGTCATTCGCCTACCGCTGCCACCGCTACGGACGCGCCGCGAAGACATTCCTGCCTTAACCCGTTATTTTATGCAACGCGCGGCTGAGCAAATGAATACCGCATCCAAGCAGCTACAACCTGCCGCGCTACAGATTATGCAAGCCTTCGACTGGCGCGGCAATGTCCGCCAACTTGAAAACGTCTGCTTATGGCTGACGGTCATGGCGACTGGTGATACGGTCATGATTGATGACTTACCGCCAGAGCTGCTTGAAGGGATGCCAGCGAACACAGAGCTGCAGACACAACAAACGTTGTCCTCGTCTGAATTTGCTCAAAACAATCATCAGCAACACAGTGCTAGCCTGCATAGCCGTCATCAAAATAACTCTATTCAAGACAACTATATTCAGAGCAATCAAACTCAGAATGGTGCTAAAAACCCAAGCTGGCAGCAAGCACTAGCAGAGTGGGCTCAGCACGCACTGCAAACAGGCGAAACTGACATCTTGCAAACGGCAACGCCTGAATTTGAACGAGTGTTGCTCACAGCGGCACTCAATCACAGCGGTGGTAAAAAGATAGCGGCTGCCAACTTACTCGGCTGGGGACGTAATACGCTGACTCGCAAATTACAGCAACTTGATATGTCAGCAGCAGACACACAGACCAAAGAGTAATAAAAATGCAAAATCATTAAATTAAAAATTTAGTAAAATCAGTTATTTATCATAGCAAGCAAAAATAATCGTTAAATAATTAAAAATAATTGCGAAAAGGGCTTGTCAAACCATTCAAACTCTATATAATAGCCAACCACTGAGACGCACTACCGAATCAGTTAACTATCTATGTTGTGTTTGAATTTAAACGCCAATAATGATAGAGTAACGAAAATGGGGCTGTGGCGGAATTGGTAGACGCACCAGATTTAGGTTCTGGCGCCGCAAGGTGTGAGAGTTCGAGTCTCTCCAGCCCCACCATTTTCGGATAGTACATCTTAGACCAAATATTAAAGCCTGCTTTTTAGCAGGTTTTTTTGTGTCTGAAATATGGTATTTATTATCACAAACGCTCTAAACCCTTCAACATCTCATCCATAATCTGATACCTTTTCTCCACCCGCTTCGCCAATGCTCTATCAACAATACATTGATAATAACTATACTCTAGTGGCAGTCTTGGAATCGGTTGTTGACAATGTTGTGTCGCCCACTCGTTTAATACATCGCTACTTTGAGTATTTATCTTAAACGGTCGCTCGCCCATTAATATCTCATACAGCATTATGCCAAACGCATAAATATCGCTTTGCACCGTTGCGCCCTGCCCCTGCCAACACTCAGGTGCAAGATACGCTGGCGTGCCTGCAAGATGATGTAACTTTTTGGCGGCATGAAAACGCTGCGCTAAGGCAAAATCTGTCAATAACAAATCAGGCATTACCCTGCTATTATCCGCACTATTTGGCAACAGACCATCTAGCAGAATATTACTGGGTTTAATATCATTATGTAGCCAGCCAACGTTATGTAAATTAGTGATGAGATGAGCAGACTGCACGATAAAATGATGCTTTTGTTGAACGGTCAATAACGAATGATTATTAGCATTGATCCGCCTTGCTAAGCTAGCATTGAGATAATAAGGCATGACAATTATCGTTAGCTGCTGAGAGTGGTTTAATACGGGAATGGTTGAGTTGTCATAGGCTAGGATGGGCGGAGCAATAGCGGTCAGATTATTTTTTGTTAAAGAAGCTAAAGATGTCAAAACCTTAGCTTCATGATTTAAATCAGCGAAATTTTGATCAGAACCCTCATTTAACTGCCATTTAATCATCACCCTACCGAACTCTGAATGCTGAGCGCGCGTTAAGCCTTGATAGTCCGTCTCGCTACCCTTACTTTGCTGGCTACTAATACGCTGATGCACTATTTCACGATAATGCTTTGCTGACAACGCTTGGGTAATTAGTGGCAATACTTGCTGAGCGTGCGCTTGCAACGCTTGTATATTCGACAGATTACTGGCACTATTTTCCATAGTATTTTTTTCATCTGACCAGTTTCTCATGATATGGTGATACCTTTATCAAACCGCTATTCCTAATGTAAACGCACCTTTAACCGTTAGAGTCATTATGCCGCAATCAGCCAATACATCTCAGCCTTTTCCTTCATCTGAAGCCTCTGATCCGTCTGCTCATTACGCCCTGCCCGCGCCTTTGTTAGCGCTGCTCAGTCAATATCTGCAAGAGCAAGTCACGCCAGCTATCGAGATTGATCCTGCTCAGCTCGCTTATCGCTGGGTTGGTGGCCGCACCGGACATTTAAAGCCGTTGGCAGTCAATCTGTTTTTGAGCTTGGACGACTTGCATGGTATCGATACGCAAAAGGCAAAATTGGTACAAAACACGCGCCAGTTCTTAAAAGGTTATCCCGCCAATCATGTGCTGATGACGGGTACACGCGGTGCGGGTAAATCATCACTGATTCGCGCATTGCTACAAGCTTATCATAGCGAAGGCTTGCGCATTATTGAGATTGCTCGGGATGACCTACAAGTGCTAGACAAGATTCGTGCAGCGATCAATGAGCTGCCCGCAGATTGTAGTTGTCGCTATGTGGTGTACTGTGACGACTTGGCGTTTAACGGTCAAGACGAGAGTTATCGGGCGCTAAAAAGTGTGCTTGATGGCGCGCTCGACTCTGAGCAAGACAAACTGCTGGTCTATGCCACCAGTAATCGCCGTCGTCTCCTACCGCAGATGATGAAAGACAATCTTGACATTTATAATGGGCAGACAGATGAAGTCAATCCCTATGAAACGATTGATGAAACCGTGTCGTTATCGGATCGATTTGGCTTATCATTGACCTTTCATCCCATGGATCAGACGACTTATTTACATATTGTTCAGCATTATCTGAATTTAGAGCAACAGAAAATTTCAGCCAGTCTTGATGATACTGATACTGCCCTTGATTTGGCAGGTGAAAATCTGCCTGATACTATCAGGGCCGATGCCTTGCGCTGGGCATCGGAACGTGGTGGGCGCTCGGGACGGGTCGCTTATCAATTCAGTCGCTATTGGAGCGGAAAAACGCAATTGGCTATCGTAGATTCAATTGACGACTAATAATCTGGCAAATAACAAGCTATAAATCACGTTTCATTATCGCGTGCAGAGCCTAGATACTGCACGCTGTTATCCTCTTGACTGCTTGCCAAATCAGCAGCACCATCGACTGTATATTGAGCGAAATCCGCTGCCAGCCATAGATTACCTTGATACGCACGTTGCGCATCTAAGCGAATATGTCCCATGTTTGCCGTATTGCTATTTGGGTTATCAAAGCTTTGATAACGCGCGCTAAAATGGGTCAAAATTAGATTCTTAAGTCCGACATCTTGGGCAAACTTGCCCACCAATTGCGCACTACTATGCATAGGATCAAAGTCTGGATTTTTGGTTTGAATCTTGGTTAAGACTTCTTGAGTATAAGTGGCTTCATGCACCAACAAATCAGTATCGACCAGCGCAGCGCTGAGACAAGCTGGCGTACCATTGTCCCCTGCTACTACCACCCGTGTACGCTTCACCGCATTATCGACATAATCTGCTGAACGAAGCTGGCGACCATCTTCGGTCATGACATCTGTACCTTGCTGCAGTTTGCCCCACAGTGCACTTGCTGGAATGCCGTCTGCGGTCAACTTGTCCGTATTAAGCGTGCGCTGACTGATGTTTTGCGTGATACCAAAGCCGTATGAGGCGACACGATGTGATAGCGGGGTGATATCAATATCAAGCTGATGCTGGCTGCCGAAACTGAAACTGACCTTGCCCTCATCTTCACTGTCTTTTGATAATACATCTTCTATCGCCATAAAGTTGATGGCAAAGGGAAAGTATAGCTCGGTCGTCAAAGTAATGGCATCGAGGAGTTTGGCGATGGCTTTTGGTGCAATAAGCATTAGTGGTTCGTGGCGTCCAGACATAGCCGCGCTCGCCAGCAATCCTGGCAAACCATAGCAATGGTCGCCATGCACATGGGTAATACAAATGGCGGTTAATTGATGTAAGGAGAGCTTGGTCTGCAGCAATTGTTGCTGCGTGCCTTCACCGCAATCAATCAAAACCCAAGGACGCGATTTGTTAGGCTGCGGGCTAGCGCCAGATAGATAAGGATTCAGGCACTCAATTGCCAGCGCCGTGACATTGCGCTGTTTGGTTGGCACTCCTGCTGAGGTACCTAAAAAAGTCAGTTTGAGCATGATTTAGCACTCATAGTACAAAATTATTAATAAATGATACGGCTTATGACAATTGGCACATCATGGTTCGGTCGCCTGCTACCATCTGTCCACCATTAGCACTGCATTCATTAACCATGTTGGACTCGTAGGATTTCCAACCACCATAAAAGCTCGCTACACACAACAAAACGACCAGCAGTTTTTGTGACCAGGCTTTTATCGACACCTGCTGGCGGTTGATTTCTTGACGAGCAAGCGATGGGTTAGCATTGCCATCGGTATTGGCATCGATATTTTTGTTATCAGATTTATTCAAGTCAGTCATTACTGTATCCTAAAAAGGTTTTGTTTACGAATAAACAAAACCTTTGGGCAAAATATCAAATCAAGCATTTATAGAAGTATAAACGCTGGCAATTAAAACGTCAGACGACCACCCTTTTCTTCTGCGCGCTTAAAGGCATCACGTTCTTCACAATGCTTGAGCCAATTTAAGATGTTGGTATATTTACTCTTATCCAATCCTGGGCCAGCATTGGCACCTACGACTGCTAGATGCATCTGAATGTCAGCGGCGCTAAAGTCTTCACCGGCAAACCAATGATTGTCTTGTAGATGCTGCTCCATCATGTCGAGTATCTTATTTAAGCTATTGGTGATCATGCTTTTTTCGACTTGGGTTCTGATGCTTTTGCTAACCGGCTTAATCAGCATCGGCGATTGCTCAACCACTTTGGTGAATACTAAGCGCATGACCAGCGGCGGCATCACTGACGCTTCAGCAAAGTGTAACCAAAATGTATAAGCTTCCCATGCGGCTTCATTATCATCCGCAGGCTTGAATTGATGCGCTTTATCATAATGCTTGAGCAGATACTCGATGATAAACCCTGACTCAATCAGCGGGCGACCGTCAACTTCCAATATCGGTGCATGACCGAGTGGATGCACTTCTTTTAAGCTATCAGGCGCACGATAAGCTTTATTGCGCTCGTAGCACGTCAGTTGATAATCGGCTTTGAGCTCCTCTAGTAACCATAAGATACGAAACGAGCGTGAGTTTGCTAAATGATGAAGATGTAACATAAACCATCCTAGTAATTGGTAATAAATGATTGTGAGTCCGCTATACTATTTTAGATATCATGTGCCAAATTAGGTCGAGCGTGATAATACTGCTATTGATAATAGCGCACTTAACTCGGCTTTGACACCACAACTGTGTAGAGCGGTTACGAAAAACAGTGTCTATCAAGTCAACTTTGGGGTTTACGACGACCCCTGCTTATTTGGCGTGCAGTACGTCTATTTTTCGATTCATTTTGTCTATTTTTTGCTGATACTTTCTGATTTTGCGAAAACGGTGCGCGGCCAACACCCCTTTGATACGGCGATTTTTTAGGCGACGGCGCGGCGGAAAGCTGCCCACTTGTGGCTCATTGTAGCCATGCAGACGGTCATCACGTTTACGTCCCCAATACCCCAAGGCACTATCGACAATCATAATCATCAAGGCGGCAAAAATCATACCGTACATAAATAAGGAGCCGCCCTCATCCACGCTTTGATGCAAAATAGTAATAGAAAATACGAATAAAAATATCGGCTCAAGGTAGCATAAAGTGCCAAACAAAGAGACCGGCAATTTTTGACTGGCGACCATGGTCAGCGACATGGCTGCGGCGCTGATAATCCCTAATAACGGTAAGAAATACCACAGCTTACTGGTATCAAAGGCTACTTCAAACCCACCGCTCATATACAGAGCAATAATGACAACGGGTGACAGCAAGATCAGATCAGAGACCAAACCAGTAATCGGCGGTACCGCTAATTTACGACGTAATAGATAATAAGGCGGATAACCCAAGCAGACAAATAACGTCGCCCAAGATATGGTGCCATACTGGAAAACATCATAAGCGATACCAGCGCCTGCGCATAAAGTCGCTAGCCACTGCAACACACTCATGTCTTCATTATAAAAAAACCGACCCACCATAATCATGATAAGCGGGTATAAGAAATAACCTAGCGTTACCTCAAGACCCAAATCATTGACGGGCGCCCACATAAATATCCAAATTTGCGCGCCCAAAATCGGGGTTGGCAATACAAACAAAAACCACTCTTTTGGGGTTTTTAAGGTCTTTAAATAGTCAAAAATATGTTGCCATTGCTTTAAGACACTGATTAACAATAGCAGACTTAGCAGCATCATTAGCACGCGCCATGACGCCACCTGCGTACCTGACAATGGTTGCATCAACAGACCAAACAAAAATAACAACGAGTATAAAAAATTTGCCGCCACCGCAGCGATAGCGCCCTGCGACGTTTGATTTTTAGTGAGCATAATTAACGACAGCCTGTACAGATTGGCGCACTTCCTTGGCAATTTTGAAAAAAAAACAAAAGCCCCAGACGCGAACGTCGGAGGCTTTTGTTGCTAAGAGCTACGATAACTTTATCGTGCTTATATAATGAGCAGCATTATGTCAAAGTCATTCTGGATAAGCAATACAACTGTAAGACTAGTCTATCAAACGTGTGATTCAGTTAAGCCAATTATCGACATAAAGATGCTCATAACAACCGCCCACTTCACTGATTTTTATATCATACATACTTACATCGAGTCTAGCTGCTCAATTTTTTGCTTAAGCTTATTCATCTTATGTTGGTAACGACGAATTTTGCGGAAGCGATGCGCCTGTAGCACCCCATCGATACGGCGCTCTATCAAACGGCGGCGCGGTGGAAAGCTGACCACTTGCGGCTCTCGGTAACCATGCAAATGATTGTCACGCTTACGGGTCACATAGCCCATAGCACTGTCTAACAGCATGACCAGTAATGCCAGCGTAATCATGCCATACATAAACAGCGAGCCGCCTTCATCGAGACTTTGACTCAATACCGTGACGGATAATACAAACAACAGCATCGGCTCTACATAGCTCAATGCCCCAAATAACGAGACCGGCAACTTACTACTGGCAATCATCGTCAGCGACATTGCAAGCGCACTAAAAGCACCCAGTAGCGGCAATAAATACCAGAACTTAGCCTCCTGAGCAGCCATACTAAAACCACCGCTGACATAAAGCATGATGAGCACCACTGGCGTCAGTAAGGTCAAGTCAGACAATAAGCCAGTAATCGGTGGCACGGCAAGCTTGCGCCGCAGTAGATAGTAAGGTGGATAGCCCAAACATACAAACAAAGTCACCCAAGATATCGTGCCATATTGCACTATGTCATAGCCGATACCCATTGCGGCAAATAACGCTGCGGCCCACTGCAGCGCGCTCATATGCTCATGGTAAAAGAAGCGTCCGACTACTATCATCACCAGCGGCAATAAAAAATAGCCCAAGGTGATATCAAGACCAAAGCCGTTGACCGGCGCCCACATAAATAGCCAGATTTGCCCACCCAAAATCGGGGTTGGCAATACAAATAACAGCCACTCTTTTGGGGTTTTCAAAGTCTTTAAATAATCAAAAACGTGCTGCCATTGCTTTGTGAAACTGACCAATAATACCAAACTGAGCAGCATCATGAGCACACGCCATGAGGCTACCTGTGTGCCTGACAAGGGCAGCATAAACAGCCCAAACAAGAACATCATGGAGAATAAGAAGCTGGATGATACCGATGCTAGGGTTCCCTGAAAGGTTTGATTGGTCGTAAGCATAACAACAGCCTTAGAAAATAAAACACTTTGTTGGCATTATTTATAAAACCACGTAGAGTTATTAAGAGTTAAAAATAGAGTTGTGCAACACATTTCAAAAAATAGAATCTCAAAAAATAGAATTGCAAAACGAATAAATCAGAATGACGAATTAAACGAAGCAACAAAAAAAAGCCTCCAACGATAACGTCAGAGGCTTTTTGATAGAACAGTTATGAAAACTAAACTAAAAAGCTAGGCACTGAAACATTTATTCGTCATCGTCTGTGTTTTCGTTGTCAGTACTGTCATTATCCAAGGTAGGATCATTGGCAATATCGATAACATCGTTGACATCAGTCGTCGCTGTGTCGCCAGTTGCCGCATCAATATCTATCTGCTCTTGACCTTCCACATCAAACGTACCGTCTTCTCTCATGGCATCGATTAGCTCGTCGTCACTTTCTTCGTGATCAACACGCGCCATCGCCACCAGTTTTTCATCTTTTGACAGACGAATCAGCGTGACACCTTGCGTATTACGACCAGAGCTGGCCACATGCTGGACTGGCGTGCGCACTAATGTGCCTTTGTCAGAGATTAAGATAATGTCGTCTTCAGGATCAACCTTGGTCGCCCGTACTAATGCCCCATTACGCGTGCTAGTTTTGATAGCGATAACACCGCCACCGCCACGATTTTGCGTATTGAACTCATCGATCAAGGTACGCTTACCAAAGCCATTTTCACAAGCAATTAAGATTTCGAGTACATCATCTTCAATGACAACCAATGATTTGATAAATTCATCAGCAGCCAGACGCATACCACGGACACCTTTAGCGGTACGGCCCATAGCGCGAGCATCATTTTCATCAAAACGAATGGCTTTACCACTTGAAGCAAATAGCATGACTTCTTGGCTACCGCTAGTGATACGCGCGCTTACCAACTTATCACCGTCTTCTAAACCAACGGCAATCAAGCCATTCGAGCGAATATTGGCAAATTGCTTAAGCTCGACACGCTTCACTGTGCCATTGGCCGTTGCAAAGAATACAAAAGGTGGCTCTGCTTGCGTGCTATCCTCTAAATTATTATCTTCTGATAAGCTGTCATCGCCGTCTACTAGAGCGCTTGTTAATGACATCTCATCTTTTACCGACAATTCTTCTACGATTTTTGGAATAGGCAAGATGGTTGTCACGGTTTCATCAGGATTTAATCCGATTAAATTCACTAATGGACGACCACGGGCACCGCGACTGGCAATCGGCACTTCAAACCCACGTAGGCTAAAGACGCGACCGGTATCCGTAAAGCAAAGTACGGTGGCATGCGTTGAGGTCACAACTAAGTGATCAATCACATCGTCTTCTTTCATTGCAGTGGCTGACTTGCCTTTACCACCACGTTTTTGTGCCACATAATCATCAATTGGCTGCGTTTTTGCATAACCGGTACGAGAAACCGTCATTACCACGGTTTGCTCAGGGATAAGGTCTTCACGATTAAAGTCCATACGTGAGTCAATAATATCGGTACGACGCTCATCACCAAAGTTTTCACGAATCTCAATCATCTCATTTGAAATAATGGACATCAGCTTATCGAAATCACCAAGAATAGATTCTAAGTGCGCGATTTCACGCAATAAGTCTTGGTATTCTTCAGTTAATTTGTCCTGCTCAAGACCCGTCAAACGATGCAGCTGCATGTCTAAAATGGCATTGACCTGCTCAAGTGACAAACGATAGCTTTCTTGATTATCAATCAGACCAAACGGTGCTTTTGGATCTTCGCCTTCGATAAAGTCTGGACGTACTGACTGGCTACCAGCAGCGGTCAACATCGCCACGACGCTACCTGAACCCCATGTATTATTTAGCAGGTTTTCACGTGCCAAGCCACGGTTTGCAGAGGATTTAATCGTCGCAATAATCTCATCAATATTCGCAAGTGCAACGGTTAAGCCTTCAAGCAAATGACCACGAACGCGTGCTTTATTAAGCTCATAAATGGTACGACGCGTGACCACTTCTTGACGATGGCGGACAAAGGCGGCAATTAACTGACGTAAGGTCAATAGCTTAGGCTGGCCGTTATCCAATGCCACCATATTGATACTAAAGCTAGATTCAAGCGGTGTCTGCAGGAACAAATTATTGACGATTACTTCGGCTGTTTCACCGCGACGTAAATCAATGGCGATACGCATACCGTCTTTATCAGACTCATCACGAATCTCAGTAATACCTTCGATTTTTTTGTCACGTACCAGCTCGGCGATACGCTCAATCAGCTTGGCTTTATTGGTCTGATAAGGCACTTCGGTAAAGACAATACGCTCACGGTCACGGTTGACACCAGTATCACTCATCGCTTCAATAATATAGCGGCCGCGCACATGCAGGCGGCCTTTACCAGTGCGGTAAGCATCTAAAATACCAGCGCGACCATAGATGATACCGCCCGTAGGAAAGTCAGGACCAGAGATATGCGTCATCAGCTCTTCGGCTGATATTTGTGGGTTTTCGGCATACGCTAAGCAGGCATTAATGACCTCGGTTAGGTTATGCGGCGCCATATTGGTCGCCATCCCGACCGCAATACCAGTCGCACCATTGACCAGCAAGTTAGGAACACGCGCTGGCAACACGCTTGGCATACGCTCAGAGCCATCGTAGTTGTCTTCCCAATCGACGGTATCTTTGTCCAAGTCAGCCAGCATCTGATGGGTCAGCTTGGTCATACGTACTTCGGTATAACGCATGGCAGCCGGTGGATCATCATCAATCGAGCCAAAGTTACCTTGACCATCAACCATCGGGTAACGCAAGCTAAAGTCCTGCGCCATCCGTACAATCGCATCATAGACCGCACTATCGCCATGCGGGTGATATTTACCGATGACATCACCGACCACACGCGCCGACTTCTTATAAGCTTTATTATAGTCATTAGACAATACGTGCATCGCATACATCACACGGCGATGCACTGGCTTGAACCCATCACGCACATCAGGCAGCGCGCGCGAGACGATCACGCTCATCGCATAATCCAAATAGGATTGCTTTAATTCATCCACGATGGCAATAGGACTGATCGAGTCGCTCATATACACTCCTTCACTCACATACTTTCGCTATAGGTTGCACGCCTCAAAAGTGCTTACGCTGATACAAAAATATAGCGGCACAAACGCGCAACTATGATTGCTTTATCAACGCTGAAAAGCACCATCAGACGGGCAAAACCATAGGAAAATGGCGATACGGTTTTTGTTAAAAGTAATGTTTAATAAAAGAAGCCATTTTAGCACAAATTTGTTGATTTAGGGGGTTCTGACTGTCATAAAAATCAAGCAAAACAGCTCATTAGCGCTAATTTTTTAATCTGGTAATATCTACCAAAACGACTTTAACGACATACTTGTTTAGACTGGCTAATTTTGCCATTTTTGCATACAAACTTGCCCTCTTTTGAGCAATGCGAGATGCCGCCCATCTTACCAGAGCAAGGGGTATTTTTTGCTTGTGCTTGGCTCATAGAAGACAGTACAAAGGTCAAGGCCAGCAAAGATAGCATCATTGATTTCATCGTTTTATTCTTCCAAAAGCTCATTGGTTTACCCATAAAAAACTGCACCCACTAGGATGCAGTCTTTTAGTCTATGGTATGTCTTTACGCTTAAACCCTTTATGCCCAAATATTCTTAAGATTGGTTAAAATTTTGCGCAAAGAACTCACGGGTAGCTTGCGTACAGGCAGGACTGACTAAGCCACCATGATAGTTGCTATAAAAAGCCAGTAAGCTGTTTTGACCTTGTGCTTCGGCATCTGCCTTCACTTTAGCCACACTACTACTAAAGTTGGTTTGCACACTGGTGACCACAGTGTTGGCATTCCACTTGTTCATTGATGCCTGACCAATCATTGTAAGGCTCGGCTGGTCTGGACGACTATCCGCATTATCGGTATCTACATCTAATACCGTCACATTAAGTTTAACTGCAGGATTGTTGGTACTGGCTGCTTGCAATAATTTTGCCATAGAGCCGGTGTTTATATCATAATAGACGGTCGGATCTTGATTACCACCGCAGATGAGTGTTGGCATTTTTGGCACATAGCCACGTAGGTCGTTGTCTTTTAGCGCTTTACGCAGATTATTCTGCGGATTGGCAGCAGGTAAATCATTGCCATTTTCTGCAAATAGCCCATCAGGATTGTTGATGGTATCCGTCACATAAGCCGCGCGGAAATCAGATTTTATCAAGTAATCATTGTCATCATAACCACCCAAAAATGAGAATATAGAACCTTTGGACAAACCATCCAATACTGGATTCGTCGGCGTCTTTTGAAACAACGCATTGTTTGGTAATTTACCAGCCGCTACCAATTCGCCAAATGGTGAATCACTTGGTAATTGCGCACTGGCATACTTATCCAAAAAGATATCGGATTTATCTTGATAGATATTGCCGTACTTTTCTTGCAAGCCAATACCAAGCAAGGGCGCAAACCGAGAAGCGCCAATATTGACATTGCCTCTAAAGATGTCATCACCAAAGGCCGCCAAGGCATAAGGGCCGGAAGATGGTGCTATCGCCGTAATAGGTTTGTTTTGTGACTCTAGCAATCTAGCGGTTGCCATAACCACATAGCCACCCTGCGAGTAACCAGCGAGAAACAATTTACCTGAGTCATCAATCTTGAGGTAATTGGCATCGTTGGCACGTTTTTTTCTGTCAATGATTGAGCGGGCGCTGTCTAAGGCGTCGACCATATCCGTAGACTGTTGCTGGGCAACCAGATAAGGGTGATAATCAAGCTCTGATTCATCGTAGCCTGCATAGTTTGGCGCTACGACGATATAACCTTGGGCAGCAAAGTTCGCAGCGATTAACGTCGATTCGCCAACCGCCGGATTGTTTAGGTTGCCTACTTGATTAAAGTCATAAGACTTCTCAGTGGTCGTACCATGGGCATATAATAATACTGGACGGTCGCCTTGGCATTCAGCCGCATCGCCAGTCGGTACCATCAATGCCGCTGTCGCTGTGGTATCTTCATCGGCAGCACCTTTGGTATCATAGCTGACCTTTTCTATAGTCACGCCGCATTTGGCCGCTGGCGTTGCGCTATTACCAAAGCCACTGTCTATTTGGCTCGTACTAAAACTTTTTACAAACTTTGACGTGGCTGACGAGGTATCTGAATCAACAGCGTCAAAATCGTTATCGTCGCCACAACCGACGAGTAATAAACTACTCGCAATGGCAACTGAGAGCAAACAACGTGACATGACAGGCTTATTTATAATAGAGGAAGAGGCGATAATCATAATTGCTATCCTTAGCAGTAATAAAACAGAAGAGTGCCAAGCGTCCTTGGCAGTAGATAGAAGTCGTTTGACAGTGTTGATTTAATCAGAGTATTTGATGACAGTTAATGCATCAGCAATGTGTCTGATACCTTACTATATATACCGTAAAAAGTGAGCAAAAGCTACCGGAAAACATGCTCTTGAACATCACAATTGTCCTCGCAACGCTAATACTTTTAGCCATGAGGTTCACGATACCAGAGAGGTCAGCACTCCTGCTTACATGTCATAGGCTTTGTTTACATGATTTTGCCTTGATACTATCCACCCAACCCCTACTCCTTAGACAGTGTAAACCCTTATGCCAAGTGATATGAAAAACAGTACAAACGACAAGCAAGCAATAACAGAATCTCTGCAACACTCTATCCAAGCAGAAGAGATGCGCAGTGATCGTAGCTTCGATGCGATTGCCGATCATTTTGAAAAAAAGGTCTACGGTGGTCTTAAAGGCGACATTCGGCTGGCAGTATTGCGCCGTGATATCTTTGACTATACGGCGCAGATGAGCAAAGAGCTTGGGCGGCCTTTACGGATTTTAGATGTGGGTGCGGGGCTGGCTCAGATTGCGATTGAGCTTGCCGCTCAAGGCCATAGCGTGGTCATCAATGACATCTCTGCCAATATGTTAGAGAAAGCAAAAGCGAGCACCGCAGAAATCGATAAGAATCTACATATACGCTGGTATGTTTGCCCGTATCAAGAGCTTGAGGACAAATTGGCGATAGATAAACTGGCAATAGACAACTGGCAAAATAAAGGCAGTGGGGCTGATAATACTGAAAACGCAGCTAAGTTTGATTTGATAATGTCACACGCCCTACTCGAATGGCTCGCAGAACCAGCCGCTATCATGGACTTTTTTGACCGCCAATTGGCTGAGCATGGCGCACTGTCGCTCTGCTTTTATAATCCAGCGAGCTTTGACTATCGTAATCTGATTATGGGTAATTTTAATCTGCTCGATAACACGGATTATAAGGCTGACAATAAAAAAAGCCTGACCCCTAATCATCCAGTCGCCAAGGAAGAAGTCGAGTCTTGGTTAGAAGCTCATCATTACCAAACGATTCTAACCAGTGGCTTGCGCGTGTTTCATGATTATGCGCCGCTCAAACGCGGCGGTCACAACGATCCTGATGCAGTCATACGCATGGAGCTACGCTACTCACAACGAGAGCCGTATAAATGGCTGGGTCGTTACCTGCATATCATGGCAACTCGGCAAGTTGCTTAAGTGGAATGATAACGAGCATCTAAAGTAGCGTTTGTTAAAGCGACTATCTGGCTTCTGCCACGCGCTCGGACCGATCGTACTCTGACCACGTCGTCGCATTGATGTCTTTTTCATCAAAGACAACGACATGCTCAAGTATGGGCAAAATCCCAATTTGCGAGCCAATCTCATGATTATGATGACTGGCGACCAAGGACAAAACCGTCTGCCCATCATCGAGTTGCAAGCGATACAGATAATTAGCACCGCGAAAGACACGCCCCACTACTAAAGCGGTTCGGGGACTGTCATCATCATGAATAATATCGTCAGGACGGACCAGCACCTTAATCGGTGTGCCGTTGGGATAGTCGTACTCGCAATACTGCGGCTGTCCCGACTCATCATAGACTTCCATACGACGATAGATATCACCAAGTGCAGTCTCAACGTGACCTTCCTTGATGATGCCGTCTATCATTGCGCCTTCGCCGACGAACTCAGCAACGAACGGACTGACTGGCTCATGATATAGCTCGCTTGGTGTCGCCCATTGTACCAGTCGACCTTTATCCATGACCCCTACTTTATCTGCCAGCGCAAAAGCCTCGTTTTGATCATGAGTCACCAAAATAGCGGTAGTATTGGTACGTTTGAGAATATCGCGGACATTCATGGCCAATGACTCGCGAAGCACCACATCCAAATTAGAAAACGGCTCATCGAGTAGCAAAAGCTTGGGCTTCGGTGCTAACGCGCGTGCCAAAGCAACGCGTTGTTGCTGACCACCTGAGAGCTCATTGGGGCGTTTATTAGCATGCTCCGTCAATTCAACGAGGCTTAGCATCTCAGCCACGCGGGCTTTTTTGTCGGCTGCTGACCATTTATTGAGACCAAAAGCGATGTTTTTTGCCACGCTTAAATGCCCGAATAACGCATAATCTTGAAACACCATGCCCATGCCACGCTTGGCTGGCGCGACGGCGAACGAGGTCGTCGGTGTCTGTTCTGTCAAGCGTTGGTTATTTAAGCCAATCGTGCCGCGCCGACTTTGCTCTAGCCCTGCAATGGCTCGTAATGCTGTGGTCTTGCCGCAGCCGCTATAACCCAAAAAGCAGCCAATCTCACCTTGCTGCAAGCTTAGCGATAGTCCATTAACGATGATGGTATCGTCATAACCGACAATTAAATCTTGGACGCTAAAGTAAGGATTGGTGGCGATATTGGTCTCAGTATGTGCGCTAGAATGACCATCATGCTTAGCGATATTATTATGCTGTACTTGATAGGCTTCATCTGTTGATACTGGTGATTTTTTTACATTGCCAGCACGCACTTCCATTTTAGCCGTAGCCGACTTAGGATTGGCTGGGTCTGTTGAGTCTTTAATCAAGTCAGTATACATAGACGGTACCAGTAAGCTATTAGTGAATAAAACCAATAAATAAAACGGTAAAAATTATGGTGCTAATGAATCCTTGAGCGCGAGCAACTCTGTCTTTAACTTATTAAATAATAAACTGCGCTCAACTTACCTTTGCTTATCACTTTGACGTAGCAATATCCAAACAGGGATAAGACCGACCAGCACAATCAGTAAGCTTGGCAATGCTGCCCTGCCCCACATGCCTTCGCTGGTCATCTCAAACACCCGCACTGCTAGCGTATCCCAGCCCTGCCGCCTTGTCATCAAGGTGATTGGCATCTCTTTCATCACTTCGACAAAGCCCATCAGTAATGCCGTTAGCACCCCAGGGCTGAGTACGGGCAACATCACTTGTCGCCAGCGCTGATAAGGGCTGTCACTGAGCAATTTAGCCGCCGCTTCTTGATTGACAGTCAGTCGTTGTAACTGCCGATCGACTGGCTGAAAGCTTACAGTCATAAAGCGCGTCGATAAAGCAAGGAGCATTACAATCACACTACCAGACAGCACTTGTTGCGAGGTTATACCAAAAGCAATCAGCTGATTGTCAAGCCAAGCAATCGGAATAAATATGCCAACAGCTAATACTGTTCCCGGCACCACATAGCCTAGATTGGATAAAGTGGTCATGAGCTTGGTTGATTTATCAGGATATTGGCGCTTAATCCACGCAATGATGACTGCCAAGCAAGCAATAAAAATGGTGGTCATGCTCGCAATCATGAGACTGTTGGTGACAAAATCAATATAACGAGCGTCAAAATCTTGGCGGAAGTTTAACGCCGTCCAGTAGATGAGCTGCAAGAACGGTATTAAAAAGGCCAGCAAAAACACCAGTGTGCACAGTAACGTCATAGCCAATTTAGCAGACGTGCTGGCTTCAAAACGTTGATTATTGCCTTGAGTCACTGTATTGCCGCGTTTGCCTTGCCAATACTGCTCAAACAATACCACGATAAATACCACACCGATTAACAAAGCGGCCAACTGGGCGGCTGTCGTTAGACTAAAGAAGCCAAACCAAGCCTTATAAATAGCCGTCGTAAAGGTATCAACATTGAAGACTGAAACCGCGCCAAAATCTGCAAGCGTTTCCATACTGGCAAGTAACAAGCCGCCAATGACCCACGGCAAGGCCTGTGGTAATGCCAAGCGAAAAAACACGCGACTGCGGCTTAAACCAAGCATTTGACCCGCTTCAATCGCCCGCCTGCCTTGTGATAAAAAGGCCTGACGCGCCAGCAAATAAACGTAGGGATAAAAAGCCAGTGACAACACCAAGCCTGCGCCCCAGACATTGCGTACCGACGGAATAGCTGTATCGATACCCAGTTCTCGCAAACCTGTCTGTAGCGGTCCACTAAAATCAACAATACCAACGGTGACAAATGCCAGCACATAAGCCGGTATCGCGAGCGGTAGCATCAGAGCCCACGAAAAAAAGCGCTGTCCGGGAAAGCGATACATGCTGGTGAGCCAAGCAAGTGCAGTGCCGATACTGCCAGAAATGACCGTCACCATGACCAATAAAATCGCGGTATTTTTGAAAACTTGCGGCAATACATACTCGCGCATATGCGTCCAGATGTCTGCCACTGGCTGCGTCCATGACAGCAGGACGATGAGAATTGGTACCAGCATAAACAACGAAATCAGTCCTAGGACTGATTTTGAGAGGATACGTTTGCGAACGGCATGGTCTTGACTAACAGCTTGGTTACTATGGTTACCATTATTGCTATTGTTATTGTCGTTGACTGTTTCATCTTGACGAACAGACGCGTCTGGCGTTGTGATCATATCATTATTACCGTGTCATACGCATAGAGATCCTAACTTAGCCAGCGCATACCCAAATAGCACGTTCACACTGTCAAACTCATTTAGCCTACTAAACGTAGTGCTGCATTTGTCTTTTGGCTACTGTGCTTTTTAGGTATGGCAGGGTTTAAGAGGCTCTATTTATAACCTGCTTTGTCCATCATTTGAATCGCTTGGGTTTGCAGCTCGCCAAACTTTTGCACGCTGATGTCGTCTTTTTTGAATTCGCCCCATGATCTGAGCATATCTGACTCATCGACGCCTTCTTTGACTGGATATTCTTTATCAGAGCTGGCGTAGAGACCTTGGGCTTTATCCGACGACAACCATTCCATCAATTTAAGCGCGCCATCAGGATTGTCTGAGTCTGTGACCACACCCGCCCCAGAGATATTCACGTGAGTACCAGTAGTGCCTTGGTTTGCCCAAAAGACTTTGACAGGGAAATTCGGCTGCTCATCGAGCAAGCGACCGTAGTAATAACTGTTAGACAGGCCCACTTCACACTGACCGGCAGCGATAGCTTTTAGCATGCTAGTGTCATCACTGAAGACGTCAGTAGCCAAATTATCTACCCAACCACGAATGACGGCTTCGGTTTTTTCTTCGCCTAAGTTTTCAATCATACTGGCAACCAATGACTGGTTATATACAGAGTTCGAGGTGCGCAAACAAAGCTTGCCTTTCCATTTTGGGTCGGCCAAATCTGCATAAGTGGATAACTGGTCGGCGCTGACTTTACTTGGGTCATACATGATAGTACGCGCACGTAATGACAGACCCGTCCACTGACCTTTTGGATCACGATATTTTGCAGGCACATTGGCCTCTAAAACCGTCGATGCCACTGGTTGGAGCAAACCTTGCTCAGCCGCTTGCCATAAATTACCTGCATCTACAGTCAATAGCATATCCGCTGGCGTATTTTTGCCTTCCGCTTGCAAACGTGCCATCAGCGGACCACTCTTATCGGTCACCAGTTCAATATTGACGCCCGTCTCTTTCGTATAGCGGTCTAGCAAGGGCTTGATCAGCTGCTCGTTACGTGATGAGTAGATCGTAATCGTCTGTCCCTCAGCACTCGTCGCGCCATCATTCGCCACTTCTTGCTCGCTACTCGCTGCTGAGCCTTCCGCCTCAACGCTCTCTTCCGTCGTAGAGGAATTGCTACAACCTGCAAGTCCTAACATCATGCCAAATACGGCAATAGGTAAAGTAAGCTTGGTAGAAGGTAAATTTGCGCTGAAAGCTTTCAATGACATAGTTTTCCCCATTAATGGTGCTACAGATAATTGAGATAAAAAATCGTTATCAATTACTAATAATCAAGATTAATAACCGCATAATATCTGAAAACAACATACTAATAGAAATGAGATTAATTATCAATACATTTATTTAACTGGATAAACTGGTATTTATTTGGCTAAGCCCTTGCTTTTACAACGCAATTTTTGACTTAATTTCTGCTCAGCAGTTGTTTATTTAATCCATCTTTATCGCTGCTATTGCCCCAAACTTATAATAACCACTGACCTAAAATTGCATTGACTGCTGCTTCAGTACGTAATATGCGTGGACCTATATGCACTGCCTGACAGCCTTGCGCGGTAAGTAGCTCAACCTCATAGTCAATCCAGCCCCCTTCTGCGCCGATACAGACGAGACTGGGTAATGAGGCGCTATTAGATAAGTTGGTGTCTGCAAGCAATGTTTTATCTTGACGTGGCTTTGCTAGTCTGTGCTGCTGTACATACTGCGAAAATGACAGATCGCTGTAAGGATGCGCGACAATAGCGCGGTTAGTGATTAGACTTGCCAGCTCATCCTCGACAAAGGGTTTAAAGCGCTTTTGCAAAGTAATGCGCGGGGCAATGCTATCCACCCCTTGTTGTAAGCCCTCTAATACGAACTCATCGAGGCGACTCAACATCGGACTTTGCCAATAGCTCTTTTGTGTACGGTAGCTATTGATAAGGATAATATCACGCACACCAAGCGCCGTCATATCCATTATCAAGCGGCGCAGCACTTTTGGACGTGGCAATGCCAAGATAACAGTCAGATTTAACTTAGCAGGTGGCACAACTGACAATTGGACATCACCTAGCTGAATACAGCGAGCAGCAATCTCCTCAATAATCGCCGTACCAAGATTACCACCGAGTTGCCCGATTTTCAGCGTGTCGCCCACTTTTGCTGCCAATACATGATTGACATGGTTGATTTGCAACAGATTATTGATTATCGCAGAATCTTGCGAAAAATGTTCGGTAGGTAGTAATAGACAGTTCATAGCGTCTCTTGGCTTGCATGCTGCTCAATTACCTTTTCAATCATGGCAAACTGGCGCGTTAATACTGCTTGCTGCTGTACGGTCATCTGCTCGCCAGCTTGCCCTGCCTGTTTGGCTAATAGCGGATGGCTAAGCCAAGACTGTAGTTGATCATAAATGAGCGCCGTATCGTTAGCAGCCAATGAGGATTTTTTGCGCGAGGATTTTTGCTTACCCTTTATCTCTGAACTACTGATATCTGAGCTACTGATAGCTGAATTGGCGATATTTTCATTATTGGTAGCAACATCATTGGCAGCAACATCCTCTATCGTCGTTGGCTTTATCGTAATTGGACGATAAAACGCATTGTTTGGCTGATATAACGCGCCGACACTCGCCAGCTTATCGACCACACTTTGACACGATTGGGTTTGGCGTCCCATTAGCACTGGCGTTGCCACACTCGCTGGCTCAACTGGGTTGTGTCCGCCTACATCGACCAAAGAACCGCCCACCAACGCCACATCCGCCAATGCATACCATGTCATCAGCTCGCTCATGCTATCTGCCAAATAGACTTGCGTGTCCGCATTGATTACTTCTTCGTTACTGCGCCGTGCCATTATCAACGTGCTGTTTTGGATAAGTGTCGCTACTTCATCGAAGCGTTCAGGATGTCTGGGCACGATAATCAATAGCGTATCTGCCAGCGCTGGGTTGGACAATAGCTGCTGCTGTAATGACAGAGCGATGCTTTCTTCACCGCTATGGGTGCTGGCCGCGACCCAAATAGGACGATCAGCTATGCCCAACTCGACGGCAATACCGCTCTTTTGCTTTTGTATAGTGGCACGCTCATGTTCTTTCTTAGCAGCGCTGCTATCAATCGCTTGTACATCATCAGTTTTGCTATCAATCGTTTCATTATTAAGCATTGGTCTATTAATGACCCACTTGAGTGAGCCCGCCACCCGAATTTGCGCACTATGAGCACCCAGCTGGCGAAAGCGTTTGGCAGACTCATTGTCTTGCGCAATAATTAACGTCAGATTTTTCATCATACTGGCGCTGACAGCAGCGATTTTTTGATAGCTTGTAAATGAACTGGCTGATAGACGACCATTGACTAAGATGCTCGGAATACAATGCTCGGATAGCTTGGCTAAAATATTCGCCCACAGTTCGGTCTCTACAAATAAGGCCGCGACTGGCTGCACATGCGCTAAAAACGTCTCAATAACAGCAGGGCTATCTACAGGTACATAGCTATGGCTAAGCCGACCTTGAGCAATGTCAGCAGCGAAACGGCTGGCACCGCGGGCAAAACCTGTCTGCGTGGTATTGGTCAGCCAAATCTGATAACCCTGCGCCAACAGCATGTCAAGCAACGGCGCTACTGTATTGGTTTCACCTAAAGACACCGCGTGGCACCAGATAACGTTATTATCCATCTCAGCTTTATGGTGCATTTCAGCTTTGATATCCGCTGTTGGCGCTGCAGGATAGTGCTTGCCAAAACGCTGCGCCACTTCTTGCTGATAGTTATCGCGCTTGTGTGAGCGTCGCCAGACTTGCAGACGATATAGCGGCTTGAGTAAGCCAATGATACATTGATAATAAAAGGGTGGTTGATACACAGCTCGACTGGATAACGCGTTAGATGGAGACGCGGTAGTAGAAGGCTTGGATGGCGTAGGAGAAGATGGCATAGAACAGCCCAGATTAGTAATGAATCAGATAATACCATTCTCAAAAAACTGATGGTAAAAAACGCGACAATTCTACCTGAA
The DNA here is from genome assembly GCF_013248965.1 of Psychrobacter okhotskensis. Lineage (GTDB taxonomy): Bacteria > Pseudomonadota > Gammaproteobacteria > Pseudomonadales > Moraxellaceae > Psychrobacter > Psychrobacter okhotskensis. The sequence goes on from NZ_JABRVQ010000002.1 coordinate 155,333, forward strand.
TTTTCTGCTTAATAATAAGCTTTTACGCAGTATGAGCTAACAAAAATCGTTTAGACAATAATTAATATTAGCACTGCCATTATTGTGACTATCGCCAGCAACAGCTGATAGCGCTTGATACTGTGTTGTTCTTGCTTTTGTGTCGTTATCAACGCTTGCGCTTGCTGCCACTGCGCCACCAAGCTGGCTGCTTCTACGTGACCATTTTGGGCAGCTTGCTCTAGCCAATACTTACCATTATTGATATCTTGCACTATACCAACCCCCTGGTAATACATCCTACTGAGTAAGCGCTGCGCTCGGCTGTCGTCTTTGCTGGCGGCCTGCTTAACCCATTCAACACCTGTCTCTGTGCCAGTGATTTTATCCGTAGCTAACCCTTCACCGAGTAGCTCATACATCGCTAGACGTAGCATAGCAGCGGTATTACCAGCATGCGCGGCTTCTCGTAGTTTTAACAACGCTTGCTCTTTTGCTGCCAAATGACGCTCTGAAAAACTAACTTGTGCACGTGGTTTGCTTTGCTTGGCAATGTGCTGTTCAAACTGCTCTAGCACTTTACAAGCTTGCTGGTATTCAGCATTACCAGCAGTTTGTGGCTGTTCAATCTCATCTAATTCTATCAATAACTGGCTAAAAATTTCTGGGGTTGGCGAAGGTTTGACAGGGACTGACGGCGAGCGATCTGACTTGGTTTGCGTTAATGCCGGTTCCAATTTAGACAGCTCAGGCTTTATCTCACCTTGTTGTTCATTCGATAAGTCTTTATTGCTTAGTCGATCCAATATTTGTGGAGCAGTAGCTTCATTCAAAGCATTTTTATTCAAATCAGCTCTATTTAAAGCATCTGCTGATGTAGCCGTTATATTCTGCTTTACTAAAGAGTGTTCACTAGTAGCGACTGTCTGAGAACTACTCTTCATGCGAATCGGGCTTAAACCTGCTTTTAAATTTGTATTGGGATTCGAAGCTGTATGGGACGTAATATCAGCTTTATTATTCTGATGGCTCGTTGCAGACGTGTGATTATTGCCAGCGCTTGGCAATCTGGCACTGACCGCTTGATACAAGCCACTAGCAACTTGCCCGCCTTGTACAGCGACAAACGGCCGGTCAATATGACCGAACAAACGCAACCCTACTGGTTCTAGGGCAAAAAATATCGGTGAGTTGACACTGTCATTAATATTGGCATTGTTATTGTCGCCATACAGTACTGCCATATGCTGATAAAAGTCATCGGCGCTCAGTGACCATGTTGGATAGCGTTTGCGCAGCTCGAACTGACCATACCAATGCGCTGTGGTTTGCCAGTGCCGTGCCAATACTTGGCCTGCATAAAACGCTAAAAACATCATGAAATTGCGATAACGTTCATCCGTTAGCAGCGTCTCTTCATCCCAATGACCCGCTTTAATCAAATCGCGACGTATCTGCGACAGCAAGGTGTCTATCCGTTGCAAGCTTGCCAGCGACTCATCCAAAACGCAATCACGTAGCTGAGTTTCGTAGGCAATGCCGCCTGCGACCGGACGATTCGCTAAGAAATCTTGCCAATAGCCTGCGGCGATATAATCAAGTGGCGTTAAAGGCGATGCAGACATAAGGCAAGCGTGTCCTTTTACAGTTCAATAGGTCATGAATAGGATGACATCGTTATGATGGCGACAGTAATGCAATGTGTAGATAGTTTACCTTAACCTAAAAGTTAAGGCGCTACAATAAAGGACTAAACAAGCGTACCACATTATCGAACAAACGCTCATAACCTGCACGCTGCTGCCATTCGGCTAAAGTCAAAAAATGACAGCTTTGCAGATAAGTCTCTTGGCAGTCAGTGATTTGAGCGACCATTTCTGGGGTATAAATCGCCAAGCTGACTTCCATATTGAGATAAAAGCTGCGCATATCGATATTTACCGTACCGAACAAACAGTAATCATCATCGATGACCACAGTTTTAGCATGCAGCAGCCCGCCTTTAAATAGCGCAATGGTCACACCTGCCTCTAGTAACTCCTCATAATACGCTTGGGATGCATGCTGTACTAAAAACGAATCAACCTTTTCGGGAACGATAATCGTCACCTCTACCCCGCGCTTAGCCGCGATCGTCAGCGCACTTGATAGCGCCTCATCAGGCACAAAGTACGGCGTGGTAATACAAATACGTTTGTTGGCGCGATGAATAACCGTCACCAATGTATTGTAAATAACATGCGCCGTCACCTGTGGTGCAGAAGGTATCAACTGCGCGACCACGCCTTCTATTATAGGCATCTGAGGTATGACTATCGACGTTGAGCCCGTATGTAGCGGCTCATCAGCGGCGATACTATCACCTAAGAACTTCACCCGGCTATTGATGTCATTGATGGTCGGATCCATCACATATAGTTTACGGGTATAGTTATTTATCCGCTGGTTTAGCTCGTCTAGATTGTTTTTGTTTTCAGCACCGATATCGGTAACCACCACCTTGGCCATCGCCGTCGCTATACTAATGGTACGATGGCTAACGCTACGTATCGCCACATCGATCCACTGTCCGACGTTTTTGTTTTGTTTAAAAAACTTAGGATCGACTAAATTAAAGCTGCCGATATAACCAATGTATTCATCAATGACCACCATCTTGCGGTGGTTACGCAGATCTGAACGTTTAAATAAGGTCTTGAACAAGCCTACTGGTAGCGACTGATGGACAAAGGCACCCACGCGCTCTAACATTCGGTGCTCATTGCTGTTAAAAAAGCTGAAACTGCCAACACTATCCGCCAATATATGACACTCGACCCCGCGCTGTACGGCAGCGACCAATGCCTCTATCACCTCTACCACCTGCCCCTTCGGATAGATAATATAAAACTCCATCAAGATGATGCTCTTTGCTGACTCAATATCATCGATCAAACGCTTAAAAATAGCATTGGGCGCGGTTAATAGCTGCATCTGATGATCGGGGAACACCCCAAAGCCTGTCCAGCGCGTCCCTATTTGGCTGACACCGCGATAGTTGTCGGGCAACAAATCTTGCCCTTTGTCAAAGACCAAATGCTCCCGCTTTGCCATATCATTCATCAGCAGGCTGGCTTGATCCACGCGTTCACGATAGCGGCGTCCGATCATTGGCTCACCCAGCAATATATAGGCAATAAATCCTACCACAGGCAAGGTATAAAGCACGGCAACCCAAGCAATCGATACACCAATATTGCGCTGTACCGATACAATCCGTAGCGTCATTAATATCATGAGCACGACATGTAATATCAGTCCCAATTCTGCAAAGTCGCCAAAAGACCATGTCGTAAAGTACTTTTCAATAGCAAAAGTGTCTATGCCCGCCTCCATCAACCAATCAATTAATACCAATCAAATAATTCAATACATGCACGTGCCACAAAGCATTATCAGTATAATAGCTTTTAGCACACACACAATAGGTAACTGCGTAGCCACTATATGGGCTAAACAAGCGCTACAATGACGACCATAAAACTAGGATAATCATCAATTTATAAAATACTTAAAATAATATTTGACAGGCAGGTGTAAATCTATATAATACACACCCACAGCAAGGGGCTTTAATTAAGTTCTATGTTATTGAAAGTTTTTATGATTCTAGAGCGTGACACCTTTAGATAGTAGAACTTTTAAGAAATCCTATTTAAAGGATTTCTCTTGCGAAGCTAAAATTGCAGTGCAATTTTTATACGCTTCTCAGGGTGATTAGCTCAGTTGGTAGAGCGTCTGCCTTACACGCAGAATGTCGGCGGTTCGAATCCGTCATCACCCACCACTCTTTTTAGCGAGTGTCTCTGTAATAAGAGAAGATGCTAAAAACGACCTAAGCAGCGGTAGTTCAGTTGGTTAGAATACCGGCCTGTCACGCCGGGGGTCGCGGGTTCGAGTCCCGTCCGCTGCGCCATATTTAAAACGAATTCGGATGTTAAATCTGAGCAAGTTTCGCCTCAAACATAACTTTGTTTGAGGTTTTTTTGTGTCTGAATTTCCACTTAAACCTTTTCTTTATAAGGGTTGGATGCTTTCTCTCTTTTCACCTTTACCAAAAAATCTACTCTTCAAAAATGCATGAATGATAAGTTTTTGCACATCCACTCTATCTTGTGGAAGTCGGTGACCAATTTCTCAGGGACCAAACGGTGACCATTTTGTGACCATGATGGTTAAAGTTTGGTGGTAGTGACCCTTAATTTAGCAAATCTATGTATGAAGAGGTTTAGTGAAAAATCCATAACTTCGTGATAAAACCCTTCTAAAAACCAGTTTCAAAATAATAAAAATCCCCGCTACTAGGCAGGGATTTTTACTCAAACACTATCTTCAATACCTACGCCCTATCATCAATCGTTCACTGGTTTGTTCGGCTGATAATTAGAGTGTGACGGTTTTGCAAACGCCAGTTTGACCACCTGCAATGCCACACAAATAGCACCAATGATAAAGATGACATCGGCAAAGGTACGGACCCAACGTAACGTTTGTAACAAGTCTTGTTGTAAGAAGCCCTCACTACGCGCGTACCATAAACCTTCGGTCATGGAAGCATGCGCTTGGAAGATACCGATGGGTAGCAAGCTGGTCGCAATCATCAATACCAAGCCTATATTTAATGCCCAAAAGCCAGTTTTGATGAGCTTTTCACTAAAAATATAGTCTGGACGAATATATCGCATTACCAGTAATACAAAACCAATCGCTAAAAATCCATATACCCCGAACAGTGCAGCATGTGAATGCACGGCAGTGGTATTTAATCCTTGTAGGTAGAATAATGATACCGGTGGATTAATCATAAAGCCAAACACCCCAGCCCCTAACATATTCCAGAAGGCGACCGCGACGAAGCACATGATAGGCCATTTTAATTTATTCATCCATGGCGCTTGACGCTGCATAGACCAATGCTCATAGCCTTCATAACCTAAGACCACTAATGGCACCACTTCTAACGCACTGAATGATGCACCGATTGCCATCACCGGTGTGGTCGTGCCGGAATAATACAAATGATGGAATGTGCCTGGTACACCGCCCAGCAAAAATAGCGCGGCAGAGGCAATAGAGCTGGCTGTGGCGATTTTCTTATTCACCAAGCCCAAGTTATAAAAAATAAAAGCAAGCGAGACCGTAGCGAATACTTCAAAGAAACCTTCTACCCATAAATGCACCACCCACCAGCGCCAGTATTCCATGATCGTTAAGTGAGTGCGCTCACCATAGAACAAGCCTGCACCATAAAATAAGCCAACACAAACAACGGAGGCAAAAAAGATAGCGAGTAAGTTCTTATCACCTTGTTCTTTAAAGGCAGGTAAACAACCACGGGTCATTAATAACAGCCAAAACAGTACGGCAACCCATTTTAAAATCTGCCAAAATCTGCCTAGGTCAATATACTCATAGCCTTGATGTCCAAACCAAAAGTTATATTTTGCGGGCAATATATCCGCTAAAGCAAAATACTGACCGGCGAAGGATCCCACTACCACGATAATTAATGAAAACCATAATATATCGACACCTAGTTTTTGATATTTAGGATCTTTCCCGCCATTGATAAGCGGTGTCAAAAATAGCCCTGCCATCAAAAACGCAGTGGCAATCCAAAATAAGGCCGACTGAATATGCCAAGTACGCACTAGCGCATAGGGGAAAAAGTCTGCAACCGGAATACCATAAAACTCTTGACCTTCGACCGTATAATGCGCGACAAAACCGCCGATAAACACCTGAAATACAAACAGTGCCACCACTAAAAAGCCGTATTTTGCGAGTGCCTTTTGAGAAGGGGTCAAAGCAACTTTGGTTAATGGATCAACGTCTGGCGTGATTTGTTTAACCTCTTCTTCTTGACGTAAGAAAGACCAGCCCCAAATCAGAAACCCTACCCCAGCGATTAAAAAGACAATACTGGCGATAGACCACATGATATTTTCTGAGGTCGGTACGTTATCGATAAGCGGCTCATGCGGCCAGTTATTCGTATAGGTAGCACCAGTACCGGGACGTTCAGCAGAAGCAATCCACGCGGTCCAAAAGAAAAAATTGGTCAGTTTTTGTCTATCAGCAGCATCCATTATGGTGTTGTTCTTCATCGCAAAGTTCTCTCGAGACTCTTGCAATGCAGGGTCATCACCATACAAGCTCATATAATAAGGCGCTATCTGATTGATAGCGGCAATCCGCGTGTCTGATAGCACGACTTGCTCGCTATCATTGACCACGCTACCACGATATTCTTTTTTCAGCTGCGCGTTCAATACCGCTTTTTGATCATCAGATGCGTCAGAAAAATTACTGCCATATAGCTCTTGTGATCTGATATCCAACCATGCTACCAGCTCTCTATGCAGCCAGTCCGCGGTCCAATCCGGCGCTTGATAAGCACCATGGCCCAATACCGAACCAAGCTGCTGACCGCCTGTGCGCTGCCATGCAGATTGACCATCTAAGATATCCTCTTCTGTTAATAAAACCTGACCAGTAGTATCGACATACTGATCTGGTATTGGTGGTGCTGTGCGATAGATTTCAACACCGCCCCACCCTAAAAATATAAATGTCACGATTAGCACGGCCAGTAAACCGAACCAATACTTCTTGTACTCACCCATGTCTCGCTCCTCCTTGCAAATAGGTCATAACCCTTAAAAATATATTAATAATGAATGTTTAAGAGTGTTTTAAGGCATCACTTATTTAAAATATAGTTGAATCACTATAAAAAAATACAGTGCTGCTGGGATGAATTTTGCGCAGCCTCTGTCAGCGCAGACACAGCACGCAAGTAAAATTTATACCAGTAGCACTGGTAATATTAGCGTATCGATTTTATGTCGAATTGACTATATGATTCCTATACTGCTAATAAGTCATGCGGTTAAATAGCTAACACCTAAGGTTATTTCAATAATCAGCAACACTGCTGTCTCAGTAATCGCAGTCCACCAAAGCCTTAAAAATAAATTATAACATTCATTTTAAATGAATGTTATAATTTATCTCAACAACATTTGATTTAATTTTAAAAACTATTCAAGCTGATCGTATAACTGTTGAAACAAGTCAATGCTACATCTGCTAATGCTAAGCTTAATGATTATTAAAATTTGATAAAAATCACTTTGTTTACTCAATCAAGGAGTTCTCATGAACCATATAATCATCCCCAGTCATTGGAAAGTAAAACGCTCTACCCATTTCTTTACCAAGGATAAAGTACCCAAAGCCCTACTCACTCACCACAATACTGCGGAGGGCGTGTATGGTCAGATTTGTGTCATGCAAGGAGAGGTCACTTTTTACGGATTTGCCAATGAAGCAGCCACCGAACCAGAACAAACCATCGTCATTAAAGCGGGACAGTTTGCGGTTAGTCCACCACAGTATTGGCACCGAGTGGAGCTGAGTGATGATGCTCAGTTTAATATTAATTTTTGGACAGAGGGCGATACGGCTAATAAATCTCTGTTTAACGCCTCTAAGATTCACAGCAAACCTATCGAAGCCTTGTTTGATAAGCCAAATGAATAAAATTGGTCTGATAACTATTTTTCTAGAAATTGAAGATAAGACAGTGTTTTTACTTAATGCCTATTCTCTATGGATTGAAACGGGCAACTTGGGCTAGGACGTGTCATCAATGAGCAGACTTATCTATCAAAATTATATATTTAATACTCTAAAAATAGCTATTCTCATGGCTAAATATTGTATGGTATTAATATTCAATAATTACTATCATAGGATAACTTCCAAGCTCATAATTTCTCTACCCATAAAGCGAATAACACATGGACTATAACCACATACCCAGACAATCATTAGGCTTCTTCCCCACCCCTTTGATAGAGCTCACCAGATTGAGTGACAAACTCGGCGGCCCTACTATCTTTATGAAACGAGATGACAATACAGGATTGGCATTGGGTGGCAACAAAACCCGTAAGCTTGAATTTATAATGGGTGACGCCCTTGCTCAGGGTGCTGATTGCGTGATTACGGCAGGCGCTGCACAATCTAATCATTGTCGCCAAACTGCTGCTGCCGTTGCAAGCTTGGGACTTGACTGCCATTTAGTATTAGGTGGAGAAGAACCTGAGCAAGCAAGTGGCAATTTATTATTGGATAAGATTTTCGGGTGTCATATTCATTGGGCAGGCGCTCATCGCAAAGGGGAAGACATTCCTAAAATCGTCGAACAGTTAAAAACACAAGGCAAAAAACCCTACGTCATCCCTTATGGTGGTTCCAATGAATTGGGTGCTTTGGCCTTTGTAGAAGCCTTTAAAGAGTTAGAGTCGCAACGTACCAGCATGGACGTCTCATTTACTCATATTGTTTTTGCCTCTAGCTCTGGTGCGACACAAGCCGGCTTGATGCTTGGCAAGAAAATGCTCAACTCGCCTGCGCAAATCGTGGGTATCAATATCGATAAAGGCGAAACAGACAAAGTGCCATTTGATCAGTATACCGTCGCGCTTGCCAATAGCACCGCTGCCCTTATCGCAGCCGACCATCAATTTTCAGAGAGCGATTTAATACTTAACTCTGATTATGTAGGCGGCGGTTATGGCGTGGTTGGTGCTTTGGAAAACGAAGCCATTGAGATGACTGCGCAAACAGAGGGAATCTTGTTAGATCCTGTTTATACGGGTCGTGCGATGGGCGGGTTAATAGATATGATTCGCACAGGTAAAATTAAGCAAACGGATCGTGTGTTATTTTGGCATACGGGCGGTGCTCCCGCTTTGTTCGCTTACTCAAGTGCGTTAGAGATTACTCAAAAACGCTAGAAAATATCGTCAGCAAGTGGATAATGATAGCTCAATTCTTCTCAAGTCCAGTTTATACGCTCATAAAAACCAGATATAGTCAGTCCTCTATAAATCAGATATGGTCTCAGGCTCGTTTAGTCTACTATTTGTAGTGCTTTCACCCGCCTTCCTTGTATCCAAATTATATTTAACCGACTATGGTTAACGCGCGTTCAGTGAACTGGAGTCATTATCAGTTAGTAGAATAAAAGGATTTAATATGCGACTGTCATCATTCATGCAAAAAATGCACAAACGCAACCCTAAACTTGGCAAAGTTGCCTCGCTTGCAACGGCCACAGGGGTACTTGCTGGTAACAGCCTAATCGTTGCACTACCGGTATGGCTAATGGGTGCTACTAAAGTCGTGACCGGTGCCGCGATCGCTGATGACACGATGATCAAAGTGACTAACTATTGGATAAATAGTAATAACGCCTTAATCGATAATATCTTGCCGGAGAAAGACTGGCGCATCAGCCTACCTGACGACGTCAATACCCAAGGCAAGTATCTACTGATGAGCAACCATCAGTCATGGGTAGATACCAGTATCGTGCAATACATTAGTGAAAACCGCTTGCCATTAACGCGCTTTTTTACCAAGTTTGAGCTGATATACATTCCTGTTATCGGTCAAGCGTTTTATTTTTTAGACTTTCCTATGATGCGTCGCCATTCTAAAGAGGCAATTGCTAAAAACCCAGCTTTACAAGGCAAAGATATCGAAGAAGCCAAACGCGCATGCGCCCTACTCAAAGACAAACCTTTTACCTTATTGAACTATTTAGAAGGCACGCGCTTTACCCAAGACAAGCATGACAAACAGCAGTCACCTTACAAGTATCTCCTCAAGCCACGTGCGGGCGGTTTATCATTAGCAATTAATGCGTTGGGTAAAGAGATGGATGGCATCTTGGATATGACCATCGTATATCCTGATGGGGTGCCGACTTACAGTGATCTGTGGAAAGGCAATATCAAACGCTTGGGTGTCGACGTACGACATGTCGAGATACCTGATGCGCTCTTTGATGCGGTCAAAAATGGCGGTTATGAGAATGATGAGGCCATCAAGGCGCAGATGTTTGCTTGGATAGAAGAGATGTGGCAGCAAAAAGACAAGCGCATTAGCGCTATGCTGGCTGAATTTGAAGCAACTCCTGCTAGTGGAAGTGCTGAATAAAAAACGTAAATAATCCACCCTATCATTCTTAGTATTCAATAAAGAAGCCCGCTAAAATTAATTTAGCGGGCTTTGCTACTTTATCATTAACGCGTTGATACTCACAATCACGCTTAAGCAGGTTGTCCAAACTTGCCATTGTGAAAGTCATTGACCGCCTGATGTAGCTCGGCTTCAGTATTCATCACAAACGGCCCCATGCGAGCGACTGGCTCGTTAAGCGGCTGGCCTGCGATTAACAAAAACCGCGCGCCATCATTAGCGCTATCCACAGTAACAGTATCACCTTTGGTTAATACAGCAAGGTTTTTGGCACGTACCGTATTATTTTTGCTGACATTTCCTTCAGCATCTCGTACTTGTAACTCACCCTCTACCACGTAGATAAAGGCATTGTGCTCGCTTGCCAAAGCCTGCTCAAAGCTGGTATTAGCCGGTAAGGTAACATCCAAGTACGTCGGATAAGTATAGTTATTGATAACAGGTCCAACCGTACCTTCGCTAGTCTCACCAGCGATGACGCGAATTTCGGTGCCATTGTCGCGGCGCTCAAGTGGCGTCGACTCTGGTGGAAACTCTTGATAATTCGGCTCACTCATTTTAGCGCTGGCAGGCAAGTTGACCCATAGCTGAAAGCCTTTTAACAAGCCCTCTTCTTGTTCTGGCATCTCTGAATGCAAGATGCCACGCCCAGCGCTCATCCACTGCACACCGCCCGGCTCGATGACACCTTCATTACCTGCATTGTCTTTATGACGCATACGACCATTGAGCAGATAGGTCACGGTCTCAAAGCCGCGATGCGGATGGGTAGGAAAGCCTGCCACATAATCATCAGCATCATCGCTCTCAAAGCAATCTAACATCAAAAACGGATCCAACGTATCCAGATGCGGCGTGCCAATAATACGCGTGAGCTTCACGCCAGCGCCATCAGAGGTTGGCATGCCAGGTAGTTGATGCATCACGGTACGGTGTTGTAGTGGGGTAAGATTATCATTGATTTTATTTGTAGTAGTCATAATCATCTTCCTATGTTTTTGCTCGGTTGTCTTTATTCGATAACACTATTATAGGTGTTGACGACCCGCAAATAAACAGGGGTAAACGCAAATTAAAGTTCTTATTTTTAGAACAATACTTGTCGTTTGGAGCAGTTTCTCAAAATTATTAGGCCTTTTTAAAATAGAGCCAATGCAAAGACGACTCTATAGTCAATTTTACATAAAATCGATAAGCTGATATTACCAGTGCTATTGGTTTTATAGTAATTCAATTATATTTATATAATTCTAGGGCGTGTCCTCATTTGAAAAGTAGAGATAAAAATGAAATAACAACCTGCCTTGATGTTTGTGTATGCTGATAGTAACAGCATCATGATTTTTAGAATGACAGTGTTAAAAATAAAAGCTTTTGAAATAAAAGCTTTTGTTTCAAAAGTATTTTACCTAATCGTTTGTAGACTTATGAAGGGGTTCAATTATGAAACGTGCCAATCAACTACAGCCATTATCACGCCAGCATCATCTTGGTCTCAACTTGTCTCGTCATGCGAAAGAATGTACTGATGCGCCAACAGAGATTGCCAAGCACTGGCATAATCTCACCGCTTATATCGACGATATGCAATATCATTTTCAGATTGAAGACAATTTAATTGCCAACGCCCTAGAGCCTTATCGAGCATCTCAACCTGAAGTAGCATCGGTATTAGAGACGCTTACTGGTCAGCATAAACGCTTGCAGACCCTGATAGATACGGGACAAAAAACAGCGAGTCAGTCTATAACGACAGAACAAGTTAGAGAGCTTGGCACGTTACTATACGACCATATTCGTTTTGAGGAGCGCGAACTGTATCCTATCGTAGAAAAGTATCTAACAGAGGATGAGCTAGATGCTGTTTATCAAACAAGCCCAGACAGTATTAAGCGCTCAGATGAGAATCGCTAGAAATTATAGTGTTTTAAAAAGGCTGTTTGCGTCGCTTCTATCGACGTTAATCGAGCATCAGCGTTGATTTAGCTTATTGACAGTGGCAATCAAGGCGACCATGATCACACCAATGATAATAAGAATGCCGGACATCATATGTGCAGCTTCATAATTCAGTGCCTCGACTTGCTCATAGATAGCAATCGAGACGACTTTGGTCTCACCGGAGATACTGCCACCTATCATCAATACCACGCCGAACTCGCCAATGGTATGGGCAAAGCTAATTAAGCTGCCAAGAATGATACCAACGCGCGCTTGTGGCAATGCCACTTTCATAAAGCGCCTCAGACGACTGGTTTCTAATAAATGTGCAACTTCAATGACGCTAGGTGGAATGCGCAAAAACTGAGCGTAGACAGGCTGAATATAAAAAGGCAATGAGTAAATAATAGAGCCGATGACAAGCCCTTCAAAGGTAAAAATGAATGGACTGATGTTATGCTCGGCAAGCCATCTACCGATACCAACGTTGGGGCTTAATAGCAGTAATAAATAAAAACCAATCACGGTAGGCGGTAATACCAACGGCAACGCGATAATGCCCATTAGTAAGACTTTAAAGCGACCAAGTACGCGGCCACGGCTGGGCTTGGCAAGCCAATAAGCAATAGGCGTGGCAAACAGTAATAAGCACAAGGTAGTCACACTAGCGAGCTTAATGCTCACCCACAATGGACTGAGCATGTCTGCCATAAGAGATTGGGCTATCATAACGTCATTGCTCTTTCTTGGTCGTTGCTAGCCGTTACTGATCGTAACAAGTAATATAGTCAAAATATCCTAAAAACGCGACGCTATTGCTGATATCAGTTTTTTGTATCCTCTGTCTGCGCAGGCACAGCAAGCAAGAAAAATTTCTATCAGCAGTGCGTGATGGTTCGATATTACTTTTCACTGACTATCTCATTCACAAAAATTAGAGTAGCAAGGAAAAAGAGTATAAGTACTACGCATTGTAGGCCAAGCAATTTTGACACAGCTAATCGTATTTTTGGGTTTGGTATAAGGATAATGCTTGGTTATTTAACCATTAAATAGCCCGCTTGCGAGAAATAGTGTTGTCCTGCTTTTGAGCGCAAATAATCTGTAAAATCTGTGGCAATGAGTGCATCACTAATGACGATTCCATCTTGCAAAATCGCTGGGTAAGAGGCTGGCGCTAACGTGATAAATTGTTCGGGTTTGGCTTTGATAGCGATGATTTGTGACTGTGCAACAAAGCCATAATCCACACTGCCCGTATGTGCGTATTGAAATGCTTGGCCGATATTTTCTGCTTGTATCAGGCGTTTTTGCTGATTTAAAGTGTTATATAGAGTTTGCGACTGTAGATAGGCTTGTGCCGATGCGCCATAAGGGGCAAGCTCAGGATTAGCGATGGCTATCTTACCATTAGCGTCTTTTATTAATAAGTCACTCACCGCTGCTGGCTCAAGACCATGCAATGACTTAGTGACGCTATATAGTGCCAATTGACCTTGCGTATAAGTAAATGGTGTATAACTCTCATTATTTTTATCGTTGTCTACGACTCTTTCAGCCGCCAGTTTGGCAGGGAATTCTTGATTGGCAGATAAGAATATATCGTAAGGTGCGCCTGCTTTTATTTGCGCGTATAACTTGCCTGACGAGGCATAAGTGACGTCGATATCCTGCGCCGTTAAGATTTTATCTGCTTTATAACCATCAACAATTTGAGGCAACACATCCGATAAATTGGCAGCAGCAGCAATACGTAGGGTTTGGGTTTGCTCAGGTGTCTGGCTAGCAGAATCCGTGTCAACCGTATTTTCTGCTGTGCAAGCGCTTAACGCTACTAGTAAAAACGCAGAGATAGGTGTCACCGCCATCAACTTAGCCATTACTAACCATCCTCGTTCTTAACCATTGTTACTAAGCCACTTGGAAACATCATTGTCGTAGTATTCTTGCTTCCAAACCGGAATATCTGCCTTAATTGTATCGAGTATCCAGCGGCAAGCATCAAAAGCGGGATAACGATGGGCAGAAACCACACCAACCCACACAGCGACATCGCCTATCTCTAAAGCACCGATACGATGAATGGCAATGGCATGAGTGATTTCAAAACGCTTTTTGGCTTCTTCGATAATTGCGCGACCTTGATTCAGCGCTAAGTCTTCATAACCATAATAGGTCAAGCGTTCAACACTAGTGGCATTATTATGATTACGCACTCTGCCTTCAAAGCAAACAAAAGCACCGCAGCTATCATCATCGAGGGTATTTTTTAGTCGACCTTCATCAATCGCTACGTCTAATAACGCAAAGCCATCACGCTCAGCGATTAGGTAGGCTTCATCGATACTACGCTTGATACTCATTGAGTGGCTGTGGACGTTATCTGTCATTTGATGTCTCTATTTGCTGTCTTTTTAATTAGGAAGCGATCTACTAAAATTTAACCACCCGCAACTGGGGTGATAAATACCACACTATCACCATCATAGATCTGGTCTGTCCATTTAGCAAAGTAATCATTTACCGCCACGCGTAGCTCTGCCTGCGGGCGACTAAAGCGATGCTTTTGACTGAGTTGTTCGTATAGCTCAGTCAATGAGGTCGACTGCTCAACGCTGACCGTTTCCTCTTGGCAATTGGCTTCGTCCGCTAAGCTGGCGAAATACAAGACGTTGATAGTCATCGTTGCTTCAGTGTTTGGTGCTACGTCAATATTACTCATAAAAACCTTCCATTCTGTGCAAACTATCGAGCTTTATAACTATAGTCAGTTAAAAGTAATATCGACACATCACGCACTGCTGATATCTATTTTTTTTGCTTGCTATGCCTGCGCAGACAGAGGCTTCAAAAAATTGATATCAGCAGTACCGTAGCGATTTTAGGATATTTTGACTATATATTACTGCTTATCTGGTAATGCTCATCGTTATAAAAAACTTCATTATTCTAAGTGTGATTTTAAGCATGACGATAGTCTGATTTTCCACCTGTTTTTGTCACCAAATGAATATTATCAATAACGATATCATGCGATAGCGCTTTGGTCATATCGTAGATGGTCAAACAAGCAATGCTAACGGCGGTTAAGGCTTCCATCTCGACCCCAGTTTTATGCGTGACTTTGACAGTGCCGCTGACGATAATGGCATTTAGGTCGTCATCATAAGCAAAGGCTAGACCAATCTTGTCTAGCGGCAATGGATGACACAGTGGAATCAAATCGTGGGTGCGCTTGGCGGCCATAATACCGGCGATATGCGCCGTCTGAGTAATGCTACCCTTTTTGGTCATACCATCAGCAGCTTTGATTTGCGCATAAATCTCGCTTGGGAAACGCACTTGTCCGACTGCATTGGCTTCTCGCGTCGTTGCCGTCTTGCCACTGACATCAACCATGGTAATATCGCCGTTGCCGTCTAGATGCGATAAGCTAGATTGTCTGCTTTCCTGATTATTGCTATTCATTGCTAATGTCTCTTGATAAGGTCTCTTGATAAGGTCTCTTGATAAAGTCTCTTGATAAAGTCTCTTGATAAAGTCTCTTGATAAAATTTTATAAATCGCTTAACACTGCGCAGGCACGTTGAAAATCTTCAGGGGTATTAAAGTTGGTCAGATGCTGCCAATTTTCTGTCAAAGGCACCGCTTGCGTAAGAGGCTTGATAAATGACATGACACGGCGTTGACCGCTATCAACATAAGCCTTCAGATCAGGCTCAACACTTAATTGATACAGCCCCAATAATGGATATAGATGGCTATCATCGGTTAGACAAACCACTTTTTTATCGGCCGCTTGACTAATCACTGGTTGTAATTTTTGCCACAAATCAGTTGCCGGTATTAAGCTATCGCAGCTAATAACGAGTAACCATGAGGAGCCGGATTTTTGGTTTGGCGTTGTATCAGTGAGCTTAGCTAATGTCTGCAGAGCTGATTCAATAGCAACCAAAGCCCCGCCATTATCGCTCTGTTTGTCATCTTTCATAGGAGTGTAATCAGTAATATGCATAATTGGAGATTGTATATTACTAACAGTTAAATCTAAATCAACCGTAAAACCGCGCTCATTGTCTGCAATCATAATCAGTATATTGAAATCAGCGGCATTTGAATCAGCCGCTGTTAGTTCAAGGGCATGACGCACATGATAGTCTAATAGCCGCTCACCTGTCGACAGAGTGAGCTCCGCTTTGGGCGTGCCCATACGCTTGGACGCACCACCCGCTAAGATGACTACGCCTGCCAAGCTATTTAGATGTGGTGCAGTATCAACCATCATTGAATATCAGTCATGGCTAGGATTTTGTGCCAAAAAGTGCGGCACAAAATTGCATGGACGAGTACGGCTATCGAACTGCTCTTTTAAGATATTTTCCCAGCCAGTACGACACGCGCCTGATGAGCCCGGTAAGCAAAATATACCGGTGCCATTTGCCATGCCAGCAACCGCTCGTGATTGTACCGTAGACATGCCAATTTCATCTTTTGAGATGAGACGAAACATTTCACCAAAGCCATCGATCGACTTATCAAACAGTACTTTTACCGCTTCTGGCATGCTATCTCTGATAAAAAATCCCGTACCGCCCGTCGTAATCACTGCATGAACCTTTGGATCTGCAATCCAACCACTGATCACCGCTCTTATCTGGTAGATATCATCAGAGATCAATTGACGGTCTGCTAAATGATGCCCTGCTTCGGTTAAGCTGTCTACCAAGTATTGTCCTGAGGTATCTTCTGCAAGTGTTCGACTGTCAGAGACGGTTAATACGGTAATATTAAGCGGTGTAAATGCTGTAGCGGGTTTGCTCATAGAGTTTCCTCGAGAAGGTGATGTTAATGTTTAAAAAAGCGTAACGTGCTTATTAATTTAACCGCCAATGATTGACAGGTTATGCATAATGCCGCTATTGGCATCATGCAAATGATGGTGCTCAGGTTTAATCGGCATAAAGCTATATAGATCATTGACTAAACCTTGCACATCGTTAGTCTGTAGATGCTGACGAATATCATAGTTGCCTTGATCGAATAAGCACAGATGCACTTTGCCTTGACTGCTCACCCGCAGGCGATTACAGGTATCACAGAAATGCGCCGCGTAAGGGGCAATCATACCAATGCGTCCCATATAATCAGGATGGCTGTACTCTACCGCTGGACCATCACTACTGCCGCGCTCATGTGGCTGCCAGCCATGCTCTAATAAATAATCGGTAATAATATCGGACTGGGCATGCTGAGCAAAAAACAGATCGCTATTGTCGCTGGTCTGCATGAATTCAATAAATCGATAAGTCACTCGCCTATCTTTGACGTAGTCGATGGCATCTATCAGATTTTCAAAGGCAGTTTCTGCCATCAACACACTATTAATTTTAAGCTTAATATCCGTGGTTTGCAGCAACGTATCCATGTCAGCAAGTAGTTGTGGCAAGCTATCAAAGCCTGTCATCTTGTGAAAAGTAGCGGCATCAAAGCTGTCCATGCTGATATTTAACTGGTCGAGCCCAGCTGCTTGCCAACTGGTTAAATGCTTACCCAGCTTATAACCATTACTGGTCATCGCCACCGTTTCAATGCCATCAGTTTGTTTGATGGTTTCAATAATCTCGACGACATCGCGACGGATAGAGGGCTCACCACCAGTGATTCTAACTTTTTTGGTGCCGACTTGAGCAAAGCCGCGTATCAGTGTGGCAATCTCAGGGACACTAAGCTCATCATCAGGGCGTTTGCCTTGATAGCCGTTCGGCAAACAGTATTCACAGCGAAAGTTACAGAAGTCGGTAATAGACAAACGCAGATAGGTAAGACGTCGAGCAAAACCATCAGTTAACGGTTGAGAGTGCTCAATATCTTGCTCGGTAGGTGCTGTTACAGACGGGGCTTGATAATTATCAAAAGCCGTAGCGGCTGTTAATGTAGACATACTAGGCGAATACAGTTGTGCATGGCCTATCTTAATGTTGTCATCACTCATATTTTCCTACCATCAGTAGTGCTTGTGGGCAGCATTACTTTATTATTCGTGTTTGGCCTACCATTGTATGATTTATTTTCAGTTTTTTTGTAGTCATCTTATAGAGATTTAGAAAACTTTCACTACGCATGTAGCCAAGGGAACGGCTGCACAATGACGCTATCACCTGATGCCACATTACCACTGTCTTTGTCCAAAACAACAAAGCAATTCGCTCGGCTAAGCTGTTTGATTCTATGTGATTGCTGACCTGAGAAGCACTCAACTTGATAACTGCCAGCGTCGTTTTGTGTGAGAACACCGCGCTGAAAGTCCTTACGACCAGCTGATTTTTTGATATCGTTTGTGAGCGTTGCTTTGACACTCAATTGCATGGGTCGCTCTGCTAAATCAGCGCCTGACATTTGCCACAATGCTGGTATCACAAACTGTAACGCCCCAACGACCGTCGATAATGGATTGCCCGGCAGACCAAAATATAACACGGGCTTAGCTATATCTTGGTTTAATTCACCAAACACAAACGGCTTACCCGGCTTCATCGCGACTTTATAGTGGTTAATTTGACCCAGCTGTTCAATCACGGTAGTCAAAAAATCATAATCACCAACCGAGACGCCAGCCGTTGATATCAGGACATCGCAGTCTTGCATCGCTTTATTGACAGCGGCAGTCGTCTGCTCTAGATTGTCAGGGATAATGCCGTAATCACGAATGGTCACTGGCAGATCAGCCAGCATGGTTTTGAGTGTAGGCGTATTAGAATTATATATTTGCGCCAAGCTTGTCAGCTCATTGCCAATAGCAACCAGCTCATCACCAGTTGCTAACAGGCCTACCGTCAATGGCTGAAACACCTTGATTTGGCTGACGCCCAAATTAGCCAATAAGCTAATATCAGCAGCATTAAGACGTTTACCTACCTTCAATACGGCCTCGCCCGATTCGATTTCTTCACCTTGTTTGCGAATATTGTTATCGATCTGAGCCGTTTGCGACAGCGTCACCGTGTAAGGTTTTGATTTATCGATTGTGTCTCTAATAGTGGCAAAGTTAGTATTCTCTTGCATGATGACCGTGTCACAGCTATCTGGAACGACGGCGCCAGTAAAGATACGTACACCTTGTCCCGCTGTTAACTCGCCAGTATAAGCACTGCCCGCTTGTGATTCGCCAATGATTTGAATGCTGCTGTCGTTTGATATATCGCTGCCATGAGCGATCGCATAACCATCCATCGCTGATAGATTCTGTCTTGGTATATCGAATGTTGCGGTGATATGTTGCGCCAGTATTTGATTACGACTGTCTAGCAGCTCACAGGTGTTGAGCACCCTTGTTGGCAATGGAAAGTCATTATTATTATAAGTATCTACGCGCAGCTTTATCGCTGTCTGTAACGCTTCCATCGTAATCATAGGGGAACACTCAGTTTGTCGGTTGTTATTAGTATTACATTATAGTGAGGCATTGCTAACAGTTTATCATCTGTAGCCCGTATTTTTTGCTATCAGCGTTAATTGCATCTCTTCTACTTGTTGTAGTCGATTTTATATATTTTCAATGCGAGTGTACTTAAGTTTTTGATAGCACCATACAAATAAGTTCATATAGCACCCTGCTCGTTAAACACTAACAGATAATCGATATTAGGGCATGTCCTCAATCTGAACGGAAGAGACTAAACAGGCTAAATACTACCAAATTGTATCAAATAGCTGGTCAATATCTCGATACTATAGTCAAGGAATTTTAGAATCGCTACAAGGCGACCGACCGCAGATAGTACACTGAGTACATCTAGGGCGGGCAACACCGTAGCGGTTTAAAAATGCTCTGACTATATCTGCGCTATTTTCCTTGTTTGACTGCAATTTACCTCATTTTTATCGCCATTTTTAAAATGATGACATGCCCGAATAGTGAGTACTTAATTTTAACTGCTTAATTTTCAATGCGAGCCTTTTAACTCAGTACCTTTTAAGTAAGCTGCTACCTGTAAATCAATGCCTTTAGATAGGGCATAAAAAAGCACCTTAATCTAGGTGCTTTTTTAGAGTCATCACTATAAAAAATTATGAACACAGTCGTCAAAAACGGTGGCGTTGATTATTACATAATAGCGCCAGCAACCAACTTCACCATGATGTCAATGAAGAAGCACTCCGCTGACTGATAAAACCATCTGGCGTTTGCCCGTTATCGGCTTGCCAACGCTGGAATGCTTTGCGCGTGTTGGTACCGATAATACCATCTGTGCCTTTGGTATCATAACCTGCACTGGTTAAGCGCTGCTGCAATCTGGTCACTTGAGAAGTCGATAATGGGTTTTCATAGCGCGGCCATGATTTTCGTAGACCACTTTGCCCAGCCAGTGCTTTACCCAGCAAGCTCACACCCAGCGCATAGCTCGATGAGTTGTTATAAACCTTGATCACATCAAAATTTGGGCTTAACAATAGCACTGGGCCATCTTTACCCGCTGGTAGCCATAGCTCCATTTGCGTATTGGCATCGAGATACACATCATCTATGGTATCAACGCCAAGCGCCGCCCATCTGGCTGCAGGTTGCTTGCTACCGACCACTGAATAATCAAATGAAGCCGGAACCGTTACTTCATAAAAAGGCGCCAGACCGCGAACCCAGCCTGAGTTGCTGAGATAATTGGCCGTAGAGGCTAAGGCATCGCCCGTTGACCATGGGTTGCGGTGACCATTACCATCACCATCGACACCATGCTCTAACCAAGTACCTGGGATGAACTGCGTTTGTCCCATGCCGCCAGCCCAAGAGCCTTCTAACTGTGACCACGACACATCACCACGCTGCAATAGCGTCGCTAATGATAGTAACTGCGTTTCGGCGAACTCTTGGCGACGACCGTCATAAGCAAGGCTAGAGAGCGCGCTTGGTAAATCGCTATTGCCAGTCACCACGCCGTATGACGACTCCATGCCCCAAATCGCGGCGATGGTTTCTGCACTTACCCCATACTGCGATTCTAATTGTGACAAAAATGCCCGTTGCTCAGCAAACTTGCGCTTACCCGTACTCACACGCCCATCTGATACCGCAGAATCAACATATTCCCACGGCATTTTTGAAAACTCTGGCTGTCCTGAGTCAAGCGAGATGACCTGCTGATTTAAGTAAGCAGAATCCATCAGACGTCGAATCGTTGAGGCATCATAGCCTGATGACAGCGCGCGCATGGAGAAGTCAGACTTCCAATCAGAAAAGCTGTTGTAACTTGGTTTTGCCACTGGCTGCGGCTTGACGACCGGTGCCGGTGTTGGCTTTACTTGAATGGTTTGGGTCTGGGTAATCTGTACATTACCTTGACGCACAGGCTTGCTGGGTTTTTGCATCGCCTGTTGACTGGTACAACCGACCATTACTAAGGCAGGGAAAAGGGCAATGTACTGTTTTTTTAACATCATAAAAACTCTCAAGTATGGATAAGTAACTTAGCGATTAGCGGCAACCATTGGCAGCCGTTCATCAAATTTAACGTCTAAGCATTTAAAATCAAAGCATTTAACGTCCAAGTACAGCCCGTGGATCGATAGGATTGCCATTCAAGCGAACTTGAAATTCTAGGCCGACTTGGTTGGTTTGACCACTGCTACCCATACTGGCAATACGTTGACCAAGTTGTACCTGCTCGCCTTCTTTGACCAGTAATTGACTATTGTGAGCGTAGGCGGTGATGTAATTATCGCTGTGGCGAATCATGATGAGGTTACCATACTCTGGTAGACCATTGCCCGAATACAATACAGTACCAGATTGGCTGGCAAGCACAGGATCACCTTCGTTACCAGCGAACCACATGCCCATGTTACCGGCTGCCGCATCAAAGTTGCGAACCACTTGGTTACGACTTGGATAATCATAGCCCGATGTCGCGTTGGCCGTTACTTCATATGCTGGCGTTGGCGTGCTGGTGACAGGAGGGGTATAAGTCGGCTGTGACGGAGCAGAAGTATTAGCACCATTATAAGTATTATAGCGATTGTTGCTAGCTGCCGTTACTGGCGCGCCTTCCCATAGCTTCAACCACTGACCGCTATAGATGGTATATTTACTATCCAAACCGTTCATCGCCCCAATTTGACGATAGCTCAAGCGATAGCGTTCAGCGATTTGACTGACCGTATCGCCACGCTGCACGCGATGATAGTTAGGAACGCCTTGCGCATTGGTAATAATCTTAGGTCCCACTTGGTTAGCTGATTGGTAAGTAGGCTTCGTCGCACAGCCTACTATCGTTAACGATGCTGCTGTCAACGTTCCTATCAATGCTACTGTTGCCAAGCGCGATCCAGCAATAAGCTTCTTCATACAAGATTTCCTATTCTTTATGTTACTCACAAACTCCTTGTGCTAATCACAAGCATTTTGCTAACTTTTATACCGTTTAGTATTTGGCAGCTAGGATTTGGCAGCACCAAATTATAGCATTAACGCCGACAACGTATTAAGGGTGTCAGCTGGCGTATGATGCAGGCGCACTGGAGATAGACTAATATAACCCGCTGCCACCGCTTGGTCATCCGTCATGTTCATGGCCGATGACTGAATATCTTCAGTTTCTAGTGACGATTCATGTTGCCGCTTACGTAGCGATAGCCAATAGGCATCTCTCCCGCGTGGATCTACCACATGATGTACAGGCCGTGCTATCTGACTATGTCCCAGACAGGTGATTTTTCGACCTTTAATATCATCAGCATCATTTACATCAGGGATATTAACGTTTAATACATGATAGGGCAAACTTTTGAATGCCTCTACTATAGATGTTTCGGTCAACAGTTTGACTATTTCATCGGCGGCCATTTGATAGCGGTGCGCTTGGTCTTGCTCGTCGCCTTTTATTCTCGCCCCTACCAGAGAAGTCGCAATCGCCGGTAAGCCAAAGAGTTGGGCGGTCAATGCCGCGCCAAAAGTACCCGAAAAAAATACATCTTGTCCCAAGTTGGCCCCTGAATTGATACCAGTAATCACGCAGTCAAAGCGCGTGTCTTGATACAGCTCGTGTAACGCCAAATAAACACAATCCGCAGGCGAACCATTGACCGCGATAAACCCCGACGGCAACTGCTGAGTATACAACGGCTGAGAGATGCTCAAGGCGCTACTGCAGCCGCTCTGCTCATTGTTAGGTGCGACCACCTTCACCTCACCAACCTTTGATAAAGCTTGCACCAGCGCTAACAATCCTGGCGCATGTACCCCATCATCATTACTAACTAAAAATTTCATTTGTGCTCAATATATTTAGGTTTGACCGTCTGTCTGCTTGTCTACTTTAGGGTGGTAAAATTGCTATAATTAGCCCAGTATTTGACTATTAATTGCTGAGCGCACCTCACCCCGATGCACCACTGGGAACGATTGTTATCACTCCGTTTTATGCTAACTGTGGTCATTATTAGATAGCACTTTAACCCTATAGTCGTGTCAGGTGCAACGATATTATGGGCGATTATACCTGAATCGCTAGCAGACACGAACCCACTCTTTGCGCAGAATTTGCCTGTTGCTTGACAGCATCCTTTATTTTTCACGGTAGTCAAACGGCAATATAGTCAGTCCCAAATAAAATGAGTATAAGTATTATAATGCGCCACTGGTATAAATTTTCCTTACTTGCTGTGTCTAAGCTGACAGAGGCGACGAAAAATTCATCCCAGTAGTACTATGTTTATTTTATAGTGGCTCGACTAGATGCAATTAAAACTGGTCGGTAACACGTTACAATAGACAACAACGTACAACAATATAAACTTATACTTTTATGCTGACGTAACTTATAGGTTGATGCTACTGATATGTTGCTGCAAAATGCCTTTGGCTCACAATATATCTACACATAAATCAATATTTTATGTGACTTTTGTTTTTTTACCCATTAACATATGACCATTAAATAAAGATAAGCGAGTGTAATACTGAATGAATAATCAATCGATATTATCTATAGCTTCTGTGATAGCAAAGACCGTCTCAAAAATCGGTTTTGCAGGACTGATAACGTCTGTTGCCATGCTGTCTCAAGCGACCAATGCTGCACCCAATCCAGCAACCACTATCCCATTGGATATGTCTGGCATGAATATCACCAAGCACGAGATTGCCGTGATGCAAGTATTGTCTGAGATTTGCCCGCCGATGCTAAATGGTAAACAGAAACAGCGTTTTTATAAGTCTTATACGGTACAGCTGCATGAATTGATGCCATCGTTAGAAGACCCAAAAGCGGCGATTCAATATCTATCAACACAGCAAGACTATCGCCAGATATTACAAGGCATCCGTAGCTGGACCATGGGCTTCTCTAAACAAGAAAATAAAGCCTTGTGCGAAGATTTGGCGAACGCTGAATATTAATGGATAATTAATAGATGCTTTCGTTGTATGACAAAAGTAGAACTTTTGCTAAGTCTAGAAATATTACTCTGTACAATCCTTTCTATTATTCACTTGGACATTAACAGCAATAAATAATGATAAAAAATATAGATATTGCTGCCTTTGCCTTATTGAGTTAAGCAAATAGAACGCTAGCGCGACGAGCTTTATAAGTGAGCTTATCGCGTCTAGAAAAAGCTTGCTGTCACCCCACTGCTCCATTGCAGTTGGTGCGGCAAGCTTTTTTGTGGC
This sequence comes from Psychrobacter okhotskensis, assembly GCF_013248965.1. GTDB lineage: Bacteria > Pseudomonadota > Gammaproteobacteria > Pseudomonadales > Moraxellaceae > Psychrobacter > Psychrobacter okhotskensis. The sequence continues at coordinate 180,012 of NZ_JABRVQ010000002.1, forward strand.
AAGTAAAAAAACATGCATAAATCTCAATATACCTAAAAGCCTTTTAAGTATTGCCTGCCTTTTTCAGTTGCGTCCTATTTTTTTTATTTATCGATTCCCCATCGGTTGGCATTTTGCTAAGATAAGGCGTTAATTTTATGTCCGTCGCTCAGGCCTCGTTTTCCTCACACATTGGCTCTTTTAAAACCTTATGTTTGAGACATAGGGTTTGAAATAACGTATGAGGTTTAGTACTAGCCATGATGCGATAGATACATTTGGTTCCATGATGCGGTGTAACAATCTATGACAGTAAAGCGTGTAAAAAAACAGCTGGTGCAGCTGGTCGTTGGTATGAGTATTTCTATAAGTGCGGTGATGGCGAGCGCTGCCATTCAGCCACCTGAGATGGAAAATACAGCCTATGTGCTAATGGACTACAATACTGGTGAAATATTGGCACAAAAAAATGCCAAACAAGCTCTCCCACCAGCGTCTTTGACGAAAATGATGACCAGTTACATCATTGAGCAGCGCTTAGGGTCAGGTGATCTTAAAGAAGACGAACAAGTATTGATGAGTCAAAATGCTTGGTGCCGTGGTAGTAGCAGTCAATCTTGTATGTATGTGCCAGTGAACCAAAAGGCCAGCGTTATTGATATGCTGCGCGGTATTATCATTCAATCAGGTAATGATGCCTCAAAAGCCATGGCGGAGCATATTGCTGGTAGCGAAGATTCATTTGCCATCCTAATGAATGAGCAAGCAGAAAAGCTGGGTATGGAGAATACCCACTTCGTCAACTCTACGGGTATGCCTGACGAAGGTCATGAAGCCTCGGCGTTGGATTTGGCCAAACTAGCCCGTGCTATTATCAAAAACAGCGGTGACTATTATGGTATTTATGCCGAAAAAGAGTTTACCTACAATGGTATTACCCAAGGTAACCGTAATGCCCTACTCGCCACTGACTCTACCGTTGATGGCCTAAAAACAGGTCATACTGATGCCGCTGGCTATTGCTTGGTTGCGTCAAGTAACCGTGAAGGCATGCGTCTAATCTCTGTCATCATGGGTACCGAAAGCCAGCAAGCGCGTGCCGATCAGTCACGTGAGCTACTCAACTGGGGCTTTGGCCACTTCACGACCGTAACCAAGGCACCGGCTGGCCAGTTCGTGAGCAAAATCCCTGTATGGTTCGGGGAAGCAGAGGAAGTAGAGCTGACTACAGGTGATAATCTGCAAATTCTAACCAGTAAAACGCAGAAGAACAAAATCACGACCGTAGTTGATATCCCTGAAAGCTTAGAAGCGCCTATCAAAAAAGGTCAAGAAGTTGGCAAAATGATGGCAGTCATCGATGGTAAGGCAGTCGCATCAGTGCCTATCATAGCGACCAATGATGTCGAGCAATCAGGCTTTATGAGTCGTATGTGGCAACATGCCGTACGCTGGGTACAAAACTTATTTTAAAGTAAGGCTATTTAGTCATCGCACAAATACTTTTTAAGAGCATGAGTGAATAAAAAAGACGCCTCCAATTTGGGCGTCTTTTTTTGTTTCTATACTGAGTTATAGCTATACTAATTGATACTTATATCTATTGCTTTTAAAGCAATTAAGCTCAAAGTGAATACTTTTGAAGTAAGCCACTTTTGAGATAAGCTATGCCCATATTAGCCAACTTTTCAGTAGATTACTTAAGGCTTTATCTTCATAAGCTGCGCTATAACAGTAATCGATACCAGCCGCTTTTAAGCCATGCTCAAAGCTGTCTAAGTATTGCGCTTGATGCGGCGCGTACCAGTAGACCAATAGCGCGCGGTTCTCACTCTCGTAGCTTTCAAACTGGCGAATACGCTTGGCGATAACTTCAGCGATGCCTGCGGACACATCTTCTGCAAACATCACCATATCGACTTTCTTCGTATGCAGTGCTTCGATCACAAGATGTTCATGCTGGTGACAGATGACTGTCGCCCCTAAACGCTCAAGCTCATCTACCAAAACTCCCGTTTCATGATCATAGTAGTAAACTACGTCCAATCCAGCCAATAGTTTTTGCTGACGAACGTGGGTTTTTTTGGGTAGAGGAATGGTGAGTATAAACTGCGTACCGACGCCTAGAGCGCTTTCAACTTCGATAGTTGCACTCATCAGCTGAGCGATTTGTTTGACCACCGGCAAGCCGATACCTGTCCCTTCGTACTGCCGAGTTTGTGAGGAATCTATCTGAAAAAATGGATTAAAAATATCATCGATATAATCGCTCTCGATACCAATCCCCGTATCTTTGATAGTAATTTGCCAGCGGTTACTATTGTCAAAATGGGTCAATTGCGAGCTGATACTCACTTGTCCCACTGGTGTAAACTTAATTGCATTGCTCAGGAGTATTGATAATATCTGTTTTATTTTGCTCGCATCGCCTTCGAGCGTATAGTCTATATGGTAAATATGACTGACTAACGCCAAGCCTTTTTGTTTAGCAGCACACTCAACATCCGCTAACAGATCAGCGATTAACTGTAAGGGGTTAAATTCACTAAAATGTAGGCTAAATTGACCCTTTTGTATTTGATTCAATTGAATGATTTGGTCAAGCGACAATACCAATTTTTCACTGCCATTACGGATGATATCAACCGCATCTTTTTGCTCATTATTTAAGCGCTCATCATCTAATAGATGCAAGCCGCCAACAATCGCATTCAATGATGTTTTTAATTCGTGAGTGATCATACTTTGAAAGTTATGCAACTGCACATCTAAAGACAAGTCCTTATGGTGTAGCTGCTGCTCAAAGACGGCAAGGGCTTCGTAGTCTTGTTTGGCCGCTTGTAGGCGATCAAACAAAGTTATAAAGGTCTGTTTGATTTGCACCAGTTCTTGAAACTCAAACTGCTGCGGGATCACTGGCAGCTGTTCAAGCTCTGGGTTCTTACTAACGATCTCACACACCTCGGTTAGCGCTGCGATGTCTTTGACAGGCCAGCTGAGCTTACGCAGAATGTATAGCGCCCAAATAATAGCGAGCATGGTAGTGATAAGCCATAACAACAGGTTGCTACGAAACCAATTGGCCCGCAACTTATCTACATCTAAAGTGATATTAATATAGCCAACCAAGGCACTATTATCGGTTAAGGCTTCAGGGGCTGCCAGCTCAAGCGTGTTGTCTGATAAAAGCGTGTTTGGTTGCTGAGTGGCGTTTATCGTTGCAGCACTATCGTCAACGATATCATCACTGATGACTGGATAATTAAAGCTGACCGTACTGGCAAACAAAGCGTTTTGCCAGTCATCGTTTGACTGATAGGCGGTGAACCTATCTATATCAGCAATAGGCTGCGGCGTTGAATAAAATAGGATGCTTTGGATATTTGGTTCTGCCGCCAACAGAATGCTGACTTGCTTGGCAACAGTGTCGGCACCATCTACTGTCGACGCACTGCTTGTCAGTAAGGCGGCCAATTGCTGAATATGACGATGCTTCTGTTGATAATGATGCACCAAACCGTAAATAAAAGACAATAAAATACCAGCCAATACAGCCAAAATGATGGCTTGCACGACCGAGCGCCAGATAAGCTTAGGAAGGGTTTGCAGCGGTTGGTTGTTCATGTCACTCAACTGAGTTAAGACGACTGTTTATTTATACTACAGGTATTTGTAAGATATGGTAAGAGCAACATGCACATACTGTGTTGCAGCCTTGTTATAACAAAGCTGCAGTGAGTCTATATTCATAAATAAACTTATAAACATTTAAAGGCAGGTAAAACCGTTGTTTTAACGCGGTTTTTTATCTTTTGTGGTGAACTTCTGCGTTCGATTACGCTCACGTTGACGTAACTGTTGCGCTTTTGCTTTGGTTGGCGTATCACTTTTATTAGCGTAAGGATTTTCGTTGAGCTTAAAGACCACATTAAGCGGCGTACCTTCGAGCTTAAACACCTGACGGAATTGGTTTTCTAGATAACGCTGATAGCTCTTAGGGAGCGAGCCAGTTTGGTTACCATGAATGACAATCACGGGTGGATTGTGGCCACCGATATGCGCATAGCGTAACTTGATACGGCGACCAGCGACCGTCGGTGGTGGATTGGCAGTCACGGCATCTTGTAAAATCTGAGTCAAACGGTTGGTCGACACTTCAAACATAGAGGACTGATAAGCACGCAGGATAGATGGATATAAATTACCCACGCCAGTGCCATGTAATGCTGAGATTAGATGCACTTTTACATACGGAATAAAATTAAAGCGGCGATCCATCTCAATTTTGATATAGTCTCTTTGATCTTGAGTCAGACCGTCCCACTTATTGATTGCTACGACTAAAGCACGACCGGCATCAAGGGCGTAACCAATCATATGCAAATCTTGATCGACGATTCCTTCATGAGCATCAATGACAATAACCGTGACGTTGGAGTCTTCAATGGCTTGCAAGGTTTTGATAACTGAAAATTTCTCTACTTTTTCATCGATTTTACCACGACGACGGACACCAGCCGTATCAATCAATACGTAGTCTTTGCCATCGCGCTTATAAGGGATATAAATACTGTCACGCGTGGTGCCAGGCATATCGAACACCACAACGCGGTCTTCACCCAATAGACGGTTCACCAAGGTGGATTTTCCCACGTTTGGACGACCGATAATGGCAAGCTTTAAACCTCTCGGCTCTACCACTGCATCTTGTTCAGGCATATCAGCAGTCAGAATTTCGAGCAAGTTACCGATACCGCGACCATGGCTGGCTGCCATCGGATACGGCTCGCCCAACCCTAAAGCATAAAATTCTGCAGGGGCAGAGTCATGGACACCATCGACTTTGTTGGCAACCACATAGACCGGCTTGCCAAGGGTGTGCAAGAACTTACCGATTTCGGCATCAGCGCCAATCATCCCAGCCCGTGCATCAACCACAAACACAATGATATCCGCTTCGTGAATGGCAGTATGCGACTGTTCAGACATGTAGTCATCGATGTTGCCGCTGCCATCATCCGCTTCACCAATACCGCCCGTATCGACGACGATAAAGGCTTTGCCTTCATATACCGCATCGCCGTATTGACGGTCACGAGTCAATCCTGACAAATCAGCAACCAGTGCCTGCCGACTTTTAGTGAACTGATTAAATAAGGTAGATTTACCGACGTTTGGACGACCAATTAAGGCGACCACAGGCTTGATACTCATGGGTTACTCTCAGTGAAGGGCACAATGACGGACAAGACAGTTACTCGCTTAATAATACGAGTAAACATGCTGTGCTTGAACGTAAACTAAAATGAATGATAAATATAAAACGATATAGTCAATCCTCTATAAATTAGATACGGTGTCAGTCTCGTTTAGTCTACTATTTGTAGTACTTTCACTCGCCTTCCTTGTCTCTAAATTATATTAAACCGACTATAGCAATAAAAAGGTATTATTTACTATTTTGCAATAAATAGATGGTATGCCTAGAGACAGCATTATTTATGAATACTGTCTCCAGATACCATACATAGGCATTACCTACCGCTATTATATAGAGATAATGCCGACAGCGCATCGGTCGCATAGAGTACGCGAAACCCTGTCGTTAAACAAGCCATTTACACAAGGCATGAAACGCTGACAAAGCAGCGTTTATATCTCTTAGCATCGACATTAAACAGTACGATTAGTCATAGGCTTAAAAAAACCATTGATAAAGCGCCTGTTCATCAAGTCTTAGCGAGCTAATTGCCAGATAGCAACTTGGCCTGAGGTACTTTGGGTCAGCAAGCGGCTACCTTGAGCTTGCAAGTTGGTAAGCGCGCCTTTGGTCTCTACACGGCTGACGATTTTTCCGCTAGCAGGGTCAAATAAATGCACAACCCCATCATAATCACCCACTGCAATATAGTTCCCAATCATGACAGGGTTGGTTAAGTGGCGATAAGCCAGCTCTTCACTTTCCCATAGCATCTCACCATTGCTACGATCATAAGCGACTACTTTTCCGTCTAAGCTGGTGGCAATGACTTGCTGATTGTTTACCGCTAGCGCTTTTAGGCTGGCAAGATCATTGACAAACATCACTTGACGTGACGCCAAGTCAATCCCTAGTAGTTGCCCACTATAGCTGATAGCAAACAGCTGATTATTATTGACGACAGGCTTGCCGTCAACATCGCTCATACGCTCAACTTCACTACTGCCCGCGCCCACGCCCACACGTCTTGACCACTGCGGTAGACCGCTATCGGTGGTCACTGCATGCAAACGTCCATCAGCCGTTGCCAATAATGCTGTTTTTTCATCTAACAACGTCGGTGCCGCACTACCGCGCACACTGATAGCAGGTACTTGAGTGGCGAACTGCCATACCGACTGACCAGTCTGTAGTGATAAGCCGTGCAAGAAGCCATCATTGGCCGACAAAATCACCCGATTATTACTAATAAGCGCTGGTGACAGTACCGAACCTGATAACTGTTGCTGCCAGCGTTTTGCGCCAGTCGCACTATCAAAAGCCATGACTCGCCCGCTACGTGTACTGACAATCGCAGTTTGGCTCAAGGCATCTATTGCCACGCCGCCTGTGATTTGATCACCGACATTGAGCGACCATGACTCTTGACCAGCGCTATTAAAGCCGGTCAAATCACCACCGCGTGATGCCGTTACTATTTGACCATTGGCATATCCGACCTGTAAATCTAATGGGTCTTTTTTGCTGGCTTTTCTGTTACCGACATCAGTGCTAAATACAGGCTGTAGCACGCTAATAGGCTGAGCAATTTGCACCAGTTTTACAGGATCGTTAACGACAGGTTTGATACCGCGATTACAGCCAACGACAGCCGTTGCCAGTGCTGCGATGACAGCCACGTGCATGACAGTCGTCTTGATGGTCTTAGCCTTTAACGTGTTGCTAGAGCGAATAGATTGAGTCATGATAGGTTCTCACTACAAATAAATTAATCATTAATAAATTAGCCATCAGTAAATAGGCAATTGAGCAGTAATAAAAAAGTTCGGTACATTCCCGCTACATTGGCACCGACTGTTAATACTGCTCTGCTGACTTACTGCGCTACTTAGTTTGTAGAACGGTTTGAGTTAAGATATAAATCATTAAAACTAAGAGGGTTGCTCGGCGGTAGCGGTATTTTCCTCAATGACTAATGGCTGCTCAGCAGTAGTAGGCTCTTGCAGCAGGCCAGCTTGCGGCTCAATAGGCTCAGGCACGATACCCAAACTTTCCATCTTTAAAGCCAATACCGCACGCGTTTCTTGACGACTACGTAACAATTCCCAAGCATTGTTGTAAGACTTAATCGCTGAGTCTTTATTGTCTTGCACCAGATAAATATCACCCAGCAGCTCTTGCTGACTGGCTTCAAAGGAGCTTGGCATATCGTTATTGGCTTCGGCTAAGGCTGCATCTGCATCACCAGCCGCCAATAGCGTCTTAGCATAACGCAGACGCGTAATCGCAGTCAGACCCGCATCACCCAAATCGATTGCCAGCGCTTTTTCTAGCGTCTCACTTGCGCCTGTAAAGTCATCACCATCAACCTGTTGACGCGCTTTAATCATCAGCGCTTGCCACGCATAGACGGAGTCACCATGCGTGCTGACCAAATCATCAATGTCTTTATTAAGCTGCGTACGGCTGTCTGATAGTGCTGCTTTTGCCTCTGCTTCTAAATCTGGATTTTGTGACGCCAGACTGACTTCTTCATTCAATCGCTGGATGTCCGCATAGTGATCGGCAGCAACCGTATCCACACGGGCATGATTGTCCTGCCAATATGTCCAGCCAAAATAAGCGGCCAGTGCCAACAAAATCGCAGTGACAATATAGCTGCCGTATTGCTTTAACGCTTGCATTGAGTTGTCTGCATTCGGCGAATTGGGTGTCAGAGCCATAGGTAGTTACCTGATAAAATTGTTATTAAGTTGCTGATGCTAAAGCGGTTCAGTGACGAGAAAAGTGCTCTTTACTCGATAGCCAATCCTGCGCGACCGTCTGTTGCTCACCTGTCTGCATGTCTTTGATGCTAATAGTCTGATCATCCAGCTCTTGCTGCGCAATAATAACCGTCAACGCAGCGCCCGATTTGTCCGCTTTTTTCATTTGCGCCTTTAGACTCGTCGCACTTGCCATTTTTACCCGCACATCTGGACGGCTATAACGCAAACGTTGTGCATAGCCAATACCCGCACCATAAACATCGGGATGAGCCACGACAAAAACATCACAAGCTGGCACATCAGCAATCGGAGCGACAGCTTCCATGAGTAACAATAAACGCTCAAGTCCCATGGCAAAACCAACCGCAGGCTCAGACTTCACCGGCTTGCTACTATCGCTACCGATTGATTTTAGCTGTCCAATCAAACCATCGTAGCGCCCACCGGCACAAACGGTCGCTTGGCTACCAAGCTTGTCAGTGACCCACTCAAAGACGGTTTTGTTATAGTAATCAAGACCGCGTACTAGATGCGGGTTAATCTCAAAACTGATGCCAAGGTCGGTCAAATAAGCTTGTACTTGTTCAAAATGCGCGACACTCTCTGCACCTAAAAAGTCAGCCAGCTTTGGTGCATCTGCCAATACTGCTTGGGTACTCGCCTCTTTACTGTCTAAAATACGCAGCGGATTGGTCGTCAAGCGGCGTTTGCTATCATCGTCTAGCTGCTCTTGTTTGTCCGTTAAATAAGTAACCAGCGCCTCACGATAAGCATGGCGCTCATCCAGCTCGCCCAAGCTATTTAACTGCAAATGCATCTCATCTTTTAGACCCAGCTCTTGCCACATCAGATGCGTCATAGCAATTAATTCAGCGTCGGCATCCGCTAGCGCACTGCCAAAGCTCTCGACACCCAATTGATGAAACTGGCGGTAGCGACCTTTTTGTGGACGCTCATAGCGGAACATCGGGCCGATATACCAAAGCTTAGGCGTATCACCACGCAGCAAATTGTGCTCAATCACTGCACGTACCGCCCCAGCTGTACCTTCAGGACGCAATGCTAAGGGCGTTGGTGGCTCGGACTTATCGGTAAAGCTATACATCTCTTTTTCGACGATGTCGGTTGCCCCGCCGATAGCACGGGCAAATAAGTCGGTTTGTTCTACGATAGGCAGGCGAATGTGTTCATAACCGTATCTACCCAATACATCAGCCAATATCGACTCTAAGTGCAGCCATTTTGCGGATTGGTCAGGCAAAATATCATTAAACCCTTTAATAGCTTTAATCATGGTACGGTCGTATCCTTAAAAATTTTAACAAGTATTCTATTATTGTTGTCATGCTTTAACGAACGCTACTGGAATCTGAATTATCCCAGCTTATTTTACTCGAATAATTTCATTCTCACGTTTTTTGGCCAATTCTTCTGCGTGCGCGCGAACCATACCTTCTATCTCATCGACCAAATTTTCGGTATCAATCAGATGGCTTTTCTCACCCATACGGTACACCAAAGATTTTGGTGCAGCACCGACAATACCAATATCTGCTTCTTTCGCTTCACCCGGACCATTTACCTTACAGCCAATCACGGACAGGTTCATTGGCTCACGGATGTCTTCTAAACGCGACTCAAGCGCAGTCATCACTCTAATCACATCAAACTCTTGACGCGAGCAGCTTGGACAAGCAATAAAGTTCACGCCGTTAGATCGAATATTAAGCGATTTTAAAATATCAAAACCAATTTTAATCTCTTCTTCTGGCTCTGCTGCCAAGGAGATACGAATAGTATCACCAATACCATCTAGCAATAAGCCACCAAGAGCAATGGCTGACTTGACCGCGCCTGTGCGATAGACACCCGCTTCGGTCACGCCTAAATGCAGTGGATTGTCAATTTGAGCAGAGATAAGACGATAGGCATCCAAGGTCAAAAACACATTGCTGGCTTTGACCGAGACTTTGTATTGATCAAAGTTCAGACGCTCCAAAATATCGATATGACGCATCGCTGACTCCAGCATTGCCTCGCCAGTTGGCTCGGTATACTTACGCTGAATGTCTTTTTCTAGGGAGCCTGCATTGACGCCAATACGAATCGGAATATTGTAATGCTTGGCACAAGCGACGACTTCACGTACTTTGGCGTCGCTACCGATATTACCCGGGTTAATACGTAGACAATCCGCACCCGCTTCGGCAACCGCTAGCGCAATCTTATGATCAAAATGTACATCGGCGATCAATGGGACGCTGACCAGCTTGCGAATCTCACCAAAGGCTTTGACCGTATCCATCGTGGGTGTCGATACGCGCATCAGATCCGCGCCCGCTTCGACGCAGCGCTCAATTTGCGCCACGGTCGCTGCCACATCACAGGTGTCGGTGTTGGTCATGCTTTGCACACTAATCGGTGCATCGCCACCAATCGCAACATCACCAACATAGATTTTTTTGGTCAGACGACGGTTAATAGGCGATGGCATTGACATACATAAATCCTTTAATCAGAACTGAAAAAACAATAGGCGAAGAGGTAAAAAGGCAGAAAGACTAAGGAGCCAACTCAAAACTGGCCTGCTTATCCGTAGCATAGGTATCTAAGGCGACGGCTTCTTGATTGAGCATTAAGCTGACGTTATCGACATTATCAATCTGCACATTAAATGGTGGCATGCCTGACAATTGGTAGTCACCAGCTGTCTGCGCGCCATTCATCAAGTTGCTACCAGAAGCGTCAGTAATACTAATAACGGCATTATCCGTAATCTTGATATCCAAAGCCGCCACACTGGTATTGGCATCACCGCCCAAATTTAGTGCAGAGCCAGACGCGCCGACCCCATTGGCATCGGTGTTGACTGCAGCACCTTGTGCTTGCTCTATGGCTGAGATATCCTCGACAGCTGCCGCTGGCTCTTGGTTATTCTCTTTGCTCGCATTGCTCACCATACGAAATAAAAATATCGCTAAGATGATTAGCGCGATAACGCCTATGATTAATAGGGGGTTAAAGCGAATACGGTTGTGCGTATCACGCTGCAATGTACCCATTGGGCGCAAAGGCGTGTCTATATTGCTTGCCGACTGGGCTTTTAGCTCTTTGGGATAAGCGGCATCGAAACTGCTCGCTATTTTTACCGGATCTAAGCCCAAAAATTTGGCATAATTAATCGCAAAACCACGAGCAAAAGCCGCTTGCGGTAGCTCAGAGAAGTTTTCACTCTCTAGCGCTTGCAAATGACGCTTTAAAATAAATAGCTCAGCTGCCACCTCTTCTAAGCTGATTTGTTTATTTTTTCGGGCTTGCTGCAATACGGCACCAAATGATCCCTGCGGGTTAGATTGAGTGTTTGATGATGGGGTGATCATTTCCATGGTGCCTCTGGATTATTAAGCCAAGTCTTAAGTTGTTTTGCCTCATCGCTTAACGGGTAAGCCGATAAAAGCTGCTGTGCCAATTGTTGGCGCGTTGTCTTGTTGTTTTGTACAGCGGCAATTTTGATGCCTTGCAACAGTAAGCGTGGGCTAATACCCTGCCCTTGTACCAGCATCAAAGTCTCGTCATAGAGCCGCTGCGCTTGCTGCACACGCTGCTGCTCAAGCAATAAGTCTACCAATTCAATATGGGCAATAATACTATTGCGATTGCCATCTAATGCCCGCAAGAATGCTTTGGCTGCTGCTGGATGATCATTGAGTTGCAGATAGGTGCGACCCAAGTTTTCTAGCGCGCCAATACGGCCTTCGTAACCCAATGCTGCACCGGCGATTTCAAACTGCGCCGCCGCTTCTTGGTAACGCTTCATTTGCGACAAATAAACGCCGTAATTATTGTGCGCTTGCTCAAAATCTTTATCAAGCGCGATGGCTTTTTTAAAATACTGGTCGGCTTTTTCAAGATTGATGCGGCTGCCTTCTTGCTGCAACAAAACGCCCATCATATCATAGGCTGGCGCGTAACGGCTATCAGCAGCAAAGGCTTTTTCTAACTGACGCTGCGCGGTATCAAGCTCGTTTTTGCGGATATATTGCGCAGCAAGCGAGGTGCGCACACGAGCGATTTCTTGTTGATCCAAGTTGCGATTGTCACTCGGTCGCGTGGACGTTTGATAAGGGGTGCTACCCGTTAGATCATTGGTCGTCGTGCTTTGACAGCCGCTCACTAGCAAGCCTGCCAATGCACTTGCCAGCAGCATACGCTTTGGCGTAGTCAGTGACTCAAGCGCTGATATCAACGGCTTGAATGCCGAAAGAAAGGGTTTTTGATATTTGAACTGACAAGAATCTTTAGAAGTCATCATAGCCGCCATCATAAAACTGTGGTTCAGTACAGAGGATCAAAGAAGCATCAGTTTAATAGATTTAGCCCCCATAAGTACAATTTAGTTACTATTAATTGTGGTCTTCATGATTATTAGCCGTTGTGACTACAATTTTATTACCGTTGTGATGGATAAAAGACAGCTAATGAGTAGAAATTGATAGATTGTTCATCACTTTTATCCATATCGTCTTTAATTATTGACACCAGTCTAAACGGTTGATACCGCCCCTATCCATGCTACTTTAAACCATTAATATTACAAACGGCATCACCCTAAACGTTTTCACGGTCTTTGATACTTTGCTGCCACGCCGCTGAGCGACGTGTTCTATCAGCCACTTGTCCGACTAATTGACCGCAGGCCGCATCAATATCATCACCACGGGTTTGGCGAATCGTACAGACAAATCCTGCTTGGCTCAAAATATCACTAAAGGCATGAATACGATTGTTGCTTGATTTGTCGTAATTGGCATGTGGAAATGGATTAAATGGTATCAGATTAATTTTGCTTGGCAAATCACCTAGTAAAGCAACCAATTGATGAGCGTGCTCGTTGCTATCATTGACACCATCAAGCATCACATATTCAATGGTCACATGCTTTTTATGGCGCGGATTCACGTCATAAACATAATTGCGAGCGGCTGCCATCAACTCTTCTAACGGGTATTTCTTATTAATCGGCACTAGCTCATTACGCAGCTCATCATTGGGTGCGTGCAGTGAAATCGCCAGTGCCACATCGATATCTTGTGCCAACTGATACATTTTTGGCACGACGCCTGAGGTTGATAATGTCACCCGACGCTTTGACAAACCGTAGGCGTGATCACTCAGCATCAGCTCCATCGAGCCAACCACTGGCTTATAGTTTAGTAGTGGCTCGCCCATGCCCATCATCACCACGTTGGTCACGTTATTTTCCCACAAGCTATGATCAACGTTGTCTAAACTGTCATTTTCATCAGTCATATAAGAAGCATTAGCTACCCAAAGCTGTCCGATGATTTCAGCTGCCGTCAAATCCCGCTCAAAGCCCTGTTTGCCAGTACTACAGAAACTACAATCTAACGCACAGCCAACTTGTGAAGACACGCACAAAGTCTTACGGCCGTTTACTTTGCTGTCATCTGCTGGAATCAGTACCGTCTCAACCAAAGAGCCGCCAGTGACTTCGAATACCCATTTGCGCGTACCATCATCACTATATTGACGATGAATCACTTTTGGCGGAACGACGCAAGCATTGGCTGACAGTTTATCGCGCAGTGACTTACTCAGATTGGTCATCTGCTCAAAATCTGTGACGCCGTGCTGATATATCCATTTAACCACTTGCGTCGCTCGAAACGGCTTTTCGCCAATACTCTTAAAGTAATCGGCCAATTGCGCTTGTGTCATCCCCAATAGATTGGTCTTGGCCTGCGCTTCATCTACTAGCTTAATACTACTCATAGGCTTAGTAGGTACGTGCTGGATGGGTGTTTGAACAGTTGACATAATAGGTAACCTTTTTGCATAAGCTTAGATAAGCACTGCAATTATTTGTATGAATGTTGCCACGAGCAATGCATGAGCAATCCGTTATGAGCGCATTTCCTATCGATAACTAATAGCTGATAAAAATATGCTGATAAGGGATTGATAATGCTCAGTAAATACAATAATGAGGGAAGTCGCTAAAAATTTCAATGAATAATACAGATTATTATAATAGCTAAAACGGCTTATACCAAAAGATATAAGCCGTCTCGCCACACTAATTATTAATCAGCGCTATTGTTTATAATAGCGGCTGCTAATAAAAACTGTTACTAACGCGTACGTGCACACACTTCTTCTTCATTAAAGAAGTAGCTGATTTCACGTGCTGCTGATTCAGCTGAATCTGAACCATGAACGGCATTTTCGTCGATGCTGCTAGCAAAATCAGCACGGATAGTGCCTTCAGCGGCGTCTTTTGGGTTAGTAGCGCCCATGATATCACGATGCTTAGCGATAGCATTTTCGCCTTCTAATACTGATACCAACACTGGACCTGAAGTCATAAATGACACTAGGTCATTATAAAATGGACGTTCAGCATGCTCAGCGTAAAAACCACCTGCTTTTTTGTCATCTAATTGCATCATTTTAGCTGCAACAATTTTTAGACCTGATTTTTCAAAACGGTCGTAGATAGCGCCGATGTTATTGCCAGCAACTGCGTCAGGTTTGATGATAGATAAAGTACGTTCGTTAGCCATGAAAAACTCCTAATAAATAAAAAATAAAATGAAAAATTCAATAAGAAATGAAATAGTAAAAGGGTTATTTTATCTCTGACCACAATGTTGACTTAGGCTAATTTAAACCACTCATTGCTCATCAATACGAAAACATGAGCGCCAACACCAGATTGCTGCCTATTATAATGATTAGCGCTATAAATGATAGGGTTAATTTATGACCGCACCTTGCATAAAAGTAAATTTATAAAGGCGGCATATCTTAAGACAAAGTAAGTATCCGTCAATAGCAGGTACTTACCCTACTTATCCAATCACTGACCATCTTTGTCCTTTATGAGCATGGGACTGGCTAAGCAAAAACGCTATACAAACACTATTAGCGAAAAAACCCTCAACATATAAGGCTAAGGGTTTTCGTTAATACGAAGCTATGCAGATCACTGCTTTCAAGCAAGGCTAAAAACAACTACTCGCCTAGGCGGCTGTCTCGACAACTGCCCGCATTACATTCACGCACCCGCTCATTTAAGAAGTTAACGCGACTGGTCGTCGTGCGAGTGGCACAGCCCATATTAACAAAAAATCCATTTTCATCATCATGATAGCTACAACGATCATCACGCTCACGTATCCAAGCCAGTTGTCCACGTTTTAGCGTGGATTTTTGCTTTTTATTGAGCTGTTTGCTCAACTTATTATAAGAGTTATTCAGCTCTTTATCGGCTTGCAAATATACCTTTGTTAAACAGTACAAACCATCAAAGTCATTATTAGGATTATCACAATTTTCAGCGCCCCAAGAAAGCATAGGTATCATAAAAGCTGCAGAAGTTAACAGCGCTAAAGATGTCTTGCGAACGGAATGCTTAAGAATATTCGTTTTCATCACGTTTTCCTTTTCGTGTATTGATAAAATTAAAGCCACTGATGACATAATACACCGAATTAAACCAAAATAATGTTAGCAAGTCTATTTTTTCATGCAAAAAAAACCCCAATGCTCAGCACTGGGGTTTTATCGCTCAATCTACCTATTAATAGTAGTTTTTTAACACTACTTACGCATCATACGGATCACGCAGTACGATGGTCTCTTCGCGGTCAGGACCGGTTGAGATAATATCAACTGGGCAACCAATTAGTGCTTCGATACGTTTGATATATATTTTGGCGTTTTCTGGCAAGTCGTCATAATTGGTGATACCAACCGTTGACTCACTCCACCCTTGTAGCGTTTCGTATTTTGGCGTCACTGACTCATAGAATTCAGCATCATGCGCGCCAGCAAACTCCGTATCTGGCACGTCATAGCCTACCCCAATGAGCAGCTCTTCAAGTCCGTCTAGGACATCAAGCTTGGTCAAGCAAATACCTGATAGTGAGTTCAATACCACTGCACGGCGCAAGGCTTCGGCATCGAACCAACCACAGCGACGTGCACGACCTGTCGTCGCACCAAATTCATGACCAACTCGAGCTAAATGCGCGCCAACATCATCGAACAATTCAGTTGGGAACGGACCACTACCAACACGGGTGGTATAAGCTTTGGTGATACCCAATACGTAGTCTAAGTACAATGGACCAATACCCGTACCAGTCGATACGCCGCCCGCGGTGACGCTTGAGCTGGTCACAAACGGATAAGTACCATGATCGATATCAAGCAATGTACCTTGTGCGCCTTCGAACATCAGGTTCTTGCCAGCCAGTCGCAATTGATTGAGGTCTTCAGTTACATCAGTAACCATGCCTTTGATTTCTGCTTTCCACTCTTGGCAAAGCTTAAATGTTTCATCAAAATCAATCGCGTCAACTTTATAATACTGGGTCAGTTGGAAGTTATGATATTCGATTAAGTTACGTAGTTTTTCTTCTAAATCATCACGGAATAAATCAGCAAGCTTGATCGCACGGCGCGCCACTTTGTCTTCATAGGCAGGACCGATACCACGACCTGTTGTACCGATTTTGCCAGTACCACGCTTGGCTTCACGCGCCTGATCAAGTGCGACGTGATATGGCATAATCAATGGGCAGTTTGGTGAGATGCGCAGACGCTCACGTACCGGCACGTTGTTGTCTTCTAACTCTTTCATTTCTTTGAGCAATGCATCTGGTGCTAACACCACGCCATTACCGATGAAGCAAGTCACGCCTTCACGTAAGATACCTGATGGGATCAAATGCAAGACCGTGGTTTTGCCATCGACAACTAGCGTGTGACCTGCATTGTGACCGCCTTGAAATCGAGCAACTGCTGAGGCTTTTTCGGTGAGTAAATCGACGATTTTACCCTTACCTTCATCGCCCCATTGGCTACCCAAAACTACGACATTCTTACCCATGATCAATCCTTACCTTTATGTATTGAGGTGTGTGCAATAACGGTTAAAAAACTAAAATGATGTTAAAACTGCTTATAACCTAAGACAGTTTTAAGGTATTTACTATCTGTTTTGCTAAGTACTAACGTATTTTTCGAAAGCGCTTAGCATGATGATTTTTTCTTACACTGGCGGCTATTTACTTAAAATCTGCTGCAGCTAAAGGGTTTTTAGTTGCCACTGATTATCAGCAAAATCCAAACGGTGCGTGACATCTGCGGGACTATCTTGCGCATCTAATGGCATGGTAACGCGGTAGCCTTGCTGACGTAAGCTTTCAACTTGTTGTAACAACGTCTGCTTTTGAGTCTTATCAGCATTGTGCAAGGCGGCATAATCCACCAATACAATACTTGGCGCATCAAGCTGCGTATGGGCAAGCAAACGACTGACATCCATACTAAAACCGGTCGCTTCACGTGGCTGCTGGCTATAACTTTGCATACCATCAAAACGCCCACCGCGTACTAGCGGCTGGGTCTCACTATTGATATAGCCGTTAAAGACAATACCCGTATGATAATGATAGCCTGACAGTTCTGTCACATCGATACTGACCGGACACTGCCACTTCTCTTGCAGATGGGCAGTTAGGCGCTGTAACTCGTCAACAGCAGTAGCAATCTGTGTATCCTGCTGCGCCGTCGCTGACAATTTTGCCAATAAATGCGCCATATCATGACCAAAACGTGCCAATGCGTAAAAGTCATCGCCCATCGGTAACGCTTGGCAGACGCGCTTTAGCTCTGGCAAATTCTTATTGGCATACAAGTTCATCAATTGCTGAGTATCATGCTCAGGCAATTCGGCCAATTCAGCCAAACGCTTGAATATCGCTACGTGACCCAAATCGATGTGTAGCGCGGCACTCATATTGAGACTATTGAGCATCGTAAACAACACATCTATCAGCTCAATATCTGCCGCAAGCGAGGCGCAACCAAATATCTCAGCACCTAATTGCAACGGTGTGCGCGAACCAAAAAGTCCTGACGGCAAAGTGTGAATCACATCTCCCGCGTAGCAGTAACGCGCGATACCTGTGCCGCCGTGATGCGCATCAATACGCAAAATCTGCGGAGTAATATCCGCGCGCACACCCATTAGGCGACCGGTCAGCTGATCGATGATTTTAAAGGTTTGACGCTTTAGATCTTCTGAGGCATCACTGAGCAGCGACTCAGTAAACTCAATCATCGGTGGATTGACCAACTGATAGCCATGCGTAATCAGTTGCTGTGTAAGCTTGTGCCTGAGCACTTCTTGTTTTTGGGCATCTTCAAACAATACATCGACCACCCCATCAGGCAGCAACCAGCTGTTGGCAACATCGCTGGCGAAATTGCTCAAATAAGGTAAACGGTTGGGTGCGGCGTTGTGATCAGCGGACTGAGTCGCTGCTTTGTTGGCAATATTTGACTGGACAGGTTTTGCAGAATCAGAACTGACAGACACAATAAATCCTTGTTTGGCGTATCGCTTACCAAAAACGCGGTACTGATGCGGTACTTAAAGGTTATCTTTACAATTGCATTGACGCTGGGCGTTTTTATTTTTAACGCGCAACATCGTTGACCCAATTATTTATAAACAAACTAGGTAACCGCAAAAGGGTGAGTAATAAGTATAAGTTCGGACGATAAGACGAGTATCTTTATGCGCTAATAAACGACGATAAATAATCAAGGCACTTTATGCTTTAGTTTAGCATAGCAGTTAAGGTTCGCCTAGTGACAATTCGCCACAATCAGCATCTAATTTCGGGACATCGCTGCTACAAAGACAACGATTATATTCACCTTAGATACATCGCTGTGCGCCTAAGAATGTTAACATTATCCCTGTATAATAAAGACAGTCATGAGCATGGTGAGAACCACGCCTTCGATCCAGACTATGGTACACTACCCTATATTTTTATCTCGGAAGCCTTATGTCATCTGATTATCATCCAAACCCAGCCATCAACCAAAGCAACGTTTTAGGCACTGCTCTTGCCAGTTGTTGCTTTGATCCTATCACCGGTTTTTATCGCAATGGCTTTTGTCATACTGGCAATCACGATGTCGGTCAACATACCGTTTGCGCCAAGATGACCAGTGAGTTTTTAAACTTCTCTGCCAGTCGTGGCAACGATCTGATTACCCCGCTACCTGAGTATAACTTTGCAGGTCTACAGCCTGGTGATTATTGGTGTATCTGCGCGCTACGTTGGGTCGAAGCATTAGACTTCGATATCGCACCACCAATAAAACTCGAAGCGTGTCACGAAAGCTTATTGAGCTTAGTCGATATCGACACCCTAAAAAGCTATGCGCTGTAATGGTTAATGGTTAATGGTTAATGGTTAATGGTTAATGGTTATTACTTCACAATAACTGCTTTTTAATAATGGCTTGTTTTTAATAAATGACGGCCGTGATAATGATAGTGGCTAAACGGATAAAGAGGTTTGCTTGGCGCGGGCTTTTATTTTATTAAAGGAGGGTGTATGGACAATGATGATGACCAATTGATCAAAAAAACGGCGCGTATTACACCTGAGTCTAATGTCAGTCGTATTTATGCCGATATGCACGACGAGCATCTCTATTTAGACAATTATGACAGCTATATCTACGGCGATACTGACGCCACTGCCGAAGATACGATTGAGACCATGACGGTCTATGATCCAGACTCTGAGCGTTATGAAGATATCGAATATAGCAGCACAGATGAAGTGGTCAGCTGTTACTCCTACTCGCGTAAAACTGGCGAAAAACTCGATCAAATAGCCCTAAATGACGTCAATCGCTGTTTGAGCAACAATGGTCAATTTGTCTGGCTCGGTCTGTATGATCCTAGCTTAGAAACCATGGTCAAAGTTCAAGACGCTTTTGGTTTACATGAGCTGGCGATTGAAGATGCTTTTGCCGATCATCAGCGCGCCAAAGTCGAAAACTACGACAACGATATGGTGTTTGTGGTGCTGCGTACGGCGAAACTTGAAGACAATGTCATTCGCTACGGTACGACAGCGATATTTATGGGCAAAAACTACCTGATTACCATTCGTAATGGCCCATCCAACTCTTACGCTCCTGTGCGTGAACATTGCCATCGTCGTCCTGAAAAGCTGCGTATGGGACCGATATTTGTCTTGCATGCTATTCTCGATTTTATCGTGGATAACTATATGCCGATTACCGATCGTTTGGGTCGCTACTTGCGTGAGCAGGAACGCTATGTATTTACTTACGAGTTCGATAAAAGCACCCTAAAAAACCTCTATGAGCTCAAATCGCAGCTGGTACACATGCGTGCCATTATTTTACCAGTGCAAGACATCTGTAGCTTCTTTATCAATCACAAAAAGAGCGAGTTAATCTCAGGGTTCTCGCAAGCAGCCAAGCCTTACTTTCGCGACGTCAATGACCATCTATTGCACTCTTTAGATGCCATCAATGGTCTCAATGAAATGCTCAGCGTCGTGATGAATACCTATATGGCAATGGTCAATATGGGACAGAACGAAGTCGTACGTAAGCTTGCGGCGTGGGCGGGTATTTTAGCCGTTCCGACAGCGATTGCGGGTATTTACGGGATGAACTTTGATTTTATGCCCGAGCTCCATTGGAAATACTCTTACCTTGTCATCATGGCAGTGATCATCGCTTTATGTAGTTACTTATATTACAACTTTAAAAGATTAAAATGGCTGTAATATAAAATCGTTAGTGTAAAAAAGGGCTGCCATTGGCAACCCTTTTTTTATGCTAATTCTACATCAATTATTATTCACGGCGATGCTTGGTATTACTATCGGGAGCCTGAGCATTATCAGGAAGCAACGCTTCGATAGCCAAGTTGGCATACTTCCGATCAAGATTGTCTTCTGGACGGCCAAACGTTTTTGCCGTCCACGTTAGCACCACAATAGAGGCGCTCAGTACCATAATAGCCACAGAAATCGTCGCCAGTAGCCACAGATGGAAGTAGTCTGATACGGCCTGCACATCGACTACCAAATGTCGTGACAAAGCCGTAATGGCGATAAATATCAAAAACTGTACCGGCAGACGATGGGTCTTAAAATAAATACCAATCATGGCCAACAGTTCAAGATAAATAAACAACATCAAGATATCTTTTAAGTCCGCTGAGCCTTTTTGGATAATGCCAATAAACTCTTTGCCCGCAGCCCAAACCACGACCACACTGATTAAAAATAAGATTATGTAATGAGAGATATCGACGAACTCTCTACCAATATTTTGCAATCGCTCATGAATACCCACGTTCTTTTTAGCCATGTTAGATCCTATCAACGGTAAAGGGGTTGATGTAGTCTGAGTCTTTATACTATGTAGGCTCAAGCTTCTTATCTATCGGCAATCCGTGCTCTTATGATTAACTTATTAACTGATATCTAAGCCAGCGGCTTTTTCAGCGGCATCAACAGTCTGGCGAATAAGGGTATTAATCGTCATTGGGCCCACGCCACCTGGTACAGGCGTATAAGCACTGGCGATGCTTTCCACACCCTGCATCTCGATATCACCGACACCGCCATTATCCGTTGGATGGAAACCTGCATCGATGACCACTGCGCCCGCTTTAATCCACGCAGCTTGAATCAATTCAGGCACGCCAACTGCCCCAACCACGATATCAGCGCGCTGAATATGAGCGGCTAAATCTTGCGTTCTTGAATGACAAATGGTCACCGTACAGTTGGCATTCAATAGCATCATCGCCATTGGTTTACCCAAAATAGCACTACGCCCGACGACGACCGCTTCTTTACCTGCCAGCTCAATACCGTGATGCGCTAATAAATGCATGATGCCTTGCGGTGTACATGAGCCATAGGCCGACTGCTGCATGGCCATACGACCAAAGCCGAGACAAGTCACGCCATCGACGTCTTTTGCCAAGTCAATCTGCTCAAAGCAAGCGCGCTCATCGATATGCTCAGGAACTGGATGCTGTAGCAAGATACCGTGAACGTCAGGATTGTTATTAAGCTCATCTATCTTTGCCAAGAGCTGCTCTGTCGTCGTCACACTCGGCATCTCAACACGTATAGAG
The DNA here is from genome assembly GCF_013248965.1 of Psychrobacter okhotskensis. Classification (GTDB taxonomy): domain Bacteria; phylum Pseudomonadota; class Gammaproteobacteria; order Pseudomonadales; family Moraxellaceae; genus Psychrobacter; species Psychrobacter okhotskensis. Next base: position 201,988 of record NZ_JABRVQ010000002.1, read on the forward strand.
TCCATACCAACACGCTTACAGGCATTGCCCTTCATACGCACATAAGTCGCTGAGGCGGGATCATCACCGACCAATATCGTCGCTAAGCTTGGGGTACGTCCAGTTTTATCCTTGATAGCATCCACGCGCGTGCGCAGTTGCTGTTCTATTTGTTTGGCAAGTGCTTTGCCATCCAATACGGTGGCGGACGCTTGGGCAGTAGACGCAATAGACATAGGAACTCCAATAGAGGGTGCGATAAAAAAATAAAGACAGCGCCGCAATTACTTGCATGCCTGTCTTATCCTTAATCAAGGTATGGTTGATAGTCATATTGTACCTGCCTACGCTAAAAAATCCTAGCGCACAATAGAACTTAACGGCTCGCATTCGACTCAATAAAAAAGTTAGAAACGCTATTTTATTAAAAACTGTCATTTATTGAACCCTTACTCACTGAACAAAGAAAATGACAGTGACTCACTAGAAACGTCATATTTATTATTTTTCTAAATATATAAGCATTCACGTTAATGAATTTTATTTTTTTGTTGAGTTAGATTGCTGTGCTTTGAAACATTTTTTAAGTTTGCTATATTTATGATGAATTTATTTCTCAGGTAACTATCAGAATTAGTTAACTATTGAGGAATTAGCCATTAAACAGAGGGCTATTAAAAATAATAATTAGGAGACAATCACGATGCACACCACAGAAAATAAAGAACGTATTATCGATAATTCTGAAGATTTAAAAACTAAAATTACCGAATCCATAGATGCTTTTAAGCTGCGTGCTGAGCTGTTAATGGCCAATATAAAAGAAGGCGGTGATGATAGCTACGATCACTCGACCAGCAATGCCGGAGAAAAAGGTCTTAAGTCAGGCAAAGTGTCTGAGCTTACCGTTATCGCCCCTTTAAAAGAAGGCGGAGCAGAGCGTTTAAAAGAAATCTTAAAAATTGCAGGTGGCAACCTCAAAGGCGCTACGCGAGTAGGTACGCTGCACGATCTGCGTTTTGCGTTTTTAGATAATGATACTCGAGTGCTATTTTGCACGGCTTATGATGGAAATTGGGATCCATACATTGATGATTTTGCGACCAAAATTCCTGAGTTGATGGACATCTTATTTGGTAGTGTCGAAGGCTGGCCTGGTATCAAAGACCCAAGCGTCAAACAGTTTATTTTAGACCATCAGATTACAGCGGCGGCTTGGTACGTTGGTGTCCCTCATCTCACTATTCAAGATATTCGCCGTCAAGACCGTATTGTCAAAGGTATCAATAAAGCTTTGGATGATGCGCAGTCTTAACCTTAAAAAACGTCTAATTTTCAATAACTTTGTATTGTAGAAGAATCATTTAAAAGTAGGCTTACCTATGAGTAATATTAATAATAAAAAACCACTAACAGAGTTGACCAATAAGTTGCATGACTTAAAAGATGAGTTTGGCAATCGTATTGAAGACAGTAAATTCGATTCGTGGCTCCAAACTATTAAAGAAGACGTTGGCGATAATATTGAGATGTTTGCCCGTAAAGCGCGCGGCGTATTCAATCCCAATCTGGTCGATATGCAGCTAGAAGACATTCAATCTCTTATTTTGCGTGAGCGCCCTAGCCCTTATTTCGGTACAGTTATCGCCGTCAAAGTCAATAATGCCGCCGTTGGACGACAAATGCTTGCCCAAGTTTTGCCCGATGTGACGGGCAGCAAAGAGTGGCATAAAGACATGCAAGCGACACTGTCTATCGTTATGACTTATGAGGGGCTAGAAGCATTGGGTGTGCCGCAATCCTCCTTAGAGAGCTTTCCTGATTCCTTTAAAGCAGGTATGGCGAATCGTGCCGATAAGTTGCGCGATACCGATGGCAATGATCCTGAAAACTGGATGGCACCTTTTGGTGATAAAGGGGATATCCATGTTTGCGCTGCAATCATTGCCGATAGCAAAGAAAAATGGCAAGCAAAACTTGCTGAACTAAAAGAAAACATGCAAACGCATATCGACTATGAGCATCCTGCCAACGGTGATATCGAAATCCTCATGGAACACGATTTTGGTTCTGACAACAATGTCAAAAATGTCTTTGGCTATCGTGATGGTATCAGTAATCCAGAGATTAAAGGCAGTGGTATCCAAACGCCGCCGAGTAGCACGAACGAAGCCATCGCAGCGGGTGAGTTTGTCTTGGGTTATGAAGGAGAAGCTGGCACGATTCCACCGATGCCGCAGCCAGAGATCTTGGGCAAAAATGGCTCGTTTATGGTACTACGTGCTTATAATAGCCATGTTGCTGCCTTCAATAAATTCCGCAAAGATAACACCGATAGCGAGGAAGAAGCTGAGCTTTTAGGCGCAAAAATGTGGGGACGCTGGCGTTCTGGTGCGCCCCTCGCCTTGTCCCCTGATCATGATGACGAAGCGTTGGGAGACGATGCAAGCCGTAACAATGATTTCGGCTATAAAGACGATCCCTACGGTAAAAAATGTCCCTTCGGTGCCCATGCACGGCGCATGAACCCAAGAGACAGTAAGGACTTTATTTTATCTGATGTACGAATTCATAGAATTGTCAGACGTAGCGTCGGCTTTGGCGAAGTATTACCGCCTGATGTGACCGAAGACGATGGCAAAGAGCGCGGTTTATTTTTTATTGGTATCAATGCTCATGCGATGGAAACAGTCGAATTCTTACAATCACAGTGGATTAACGACGGCAACTTTATGAGCCTAGGAGAAGAAAAAGATCCAATGATAGGCTTGCATCATAGTAATAAAAACAGCGATGCGAATACTTTTACTGTGCCTGATGATCCTATTCGCAAACGCTATCATGGTATCGAAACTTTTAATACCTTGTACGGCGGTGAGTATTTATTTATACCAAGCTTATCAGCACTAAAATGGATCAGCCAGCTGTCGTAATAGGATAATAATCCTACAGGTTTCGTACATTCTATTACTTATTTATATCTTACAATTGTTCGCCCTTTAAATAAAAGCTATAAACTTTTTATCAATCTATCTCTCGGTGCTGTTCAACCATTTCAACACCCCCACTATTATAATAAATAGGAAAAACCATGTTAAAGAAATTATTTAAAGCCAAATTTACGCCTTACGATGCTAAGTATATTCAGCTAACAGCAAAAGATGAGCAGAACATTCGTGTGATTACCGATGATATCAAGAAATACATCGCTAGGAGCGACGATGCCAGTAATATTGGTTACCATACCCGCGATGCCCATGCCAAAGGCTATTGCGCACTCAAAGCTAAGTTTGAGATTTTGGATAATATCCCAAAAGAATATGCCCAAGGTCTGTATGCCACATCAGGCATTCATGATGCCGTGATTCGTTTTTCTAATGGCGCCTCACGCGTTTCACCTGACCGTAAATTAGGGTTAGCACAAGGACTGGCTATCAAAGTTTTTGATGTACCGGGCGAGAAGCTAGCACCAGGTGAAGAAGATAGTACGACTTTTGATTTTAACTTGATCAATCATCCGGTGTTCTTCTGTAATAGAATCGAAGATTATGCCTATATCTCTAAGCTTTTTTTAGAGCTGCCAGATTATGCTGAAAAAGGCGCGAGAGGCAAAGCAAAACTGGCTTTTAACTGGCTAACCAATTACGGCTCAAGACTACCAAGCAAAGAATCATTTAAAACGTTTAAAGCGCTCGGCGGTTTTACGACGATTGAGTCTAAAAACACCTTACTTTACGATTTTCACTCGCAAGGAGTAGTACGTCATGGTGATTACATGGCCAAAATCAGAGTTACGCCAACAGCAGCATCTACTAAGAAGATAACTCGCCGTGATTTAGATGTTAACGCAAGCCAAGAAGCGATTCGTCCATTGATCATCGAAGAGATACGTGAGCATGATTATCAGTTTGACGTCCAGATTCAGCTTTGCCGTAACCTGAAAAAGCAACCCATTGAAGAGATTACGACTGAATGGAAAGAGTCTGACGCGCCCTTTGTGACGGTCGCAACATTGACGATTCCGTGTCAAGATGTGCCAGATGATGGCAATTTTGAGATTATGGAGAACTTGTCCTTTACACCGTTTCGCTGCTTAGCAGAAAACCGGCCTATTGGTAATCTACAACAGTCGCGCCTAAAAGCTTATCAGATCGCGTCGGAGACTCGTCATAAACTTAATGATGTCAAACGCCAAGAGCCTAAGAGCTTAAAGCAGACTTTTGATAAATCGTTCTTTTAAGTTTTAGATGTAGATTTAGAGGATGCTGAACATACTATTGTCCGTACGACCTCATCAAATAATTAACCAAAAAATCGGTCTTTTATAGGCCGATTTCTTAATAAGGTTGGGTTATTTTTTTAGTGTCTAGGGTCTGTTGAACATTCAAATGTGGCAGTGGCGGTGGCTATTTTTTAGACAATACGCAGTGAAATTTTTGACGCCTAGTCGTTCTAGGTTAGACAATTTCGCCATGTATTGGCAAATAATTGCAGACTACAATATAACATCAAGCAAAGTTTGTACCGCCCTATTTGCTGCGTCGATAGCACCAGCGATATAACCAGGAAATGCTTCTGACCATTCACTTGCGCTGCCCGTTATACCATCTTGCCATATGCCTGTTTTTGGCTTGGCAGTAGGTGCTACGGCATGCTGATCTGTGCCACTGGCATCAGCAGGTATTGCAGTCAATGGGTCTTGCGCCCAATCTTTTAGATATTCAGCCGTTGGTGTCTCTGCCTGCACCCCAAATAGACGTACCAGCTGCGCTCGGCAATGGGCTTTCAGCTCTGTTTCAGAGACGCTTTGGCGAACATGAGCAGGAACCCCAAAGAAGCCAAATAATGCCCCATCGCCCTCTAGCAAGGACGCATCATGAATCTCAGTAAGCGGTCCTACTGCACTGCGCGCTGAACCCGATAGTCCTTGATTCCGCCAAAATGGTGAATCATAAACCGCCACATATTTGGCATGTGGCGCCATCCACGTCGCAGTCTCTTGCCATTCATTTGCTACATCTAGCGGTAAAGCAGGTTCAAATATGATATTACTGACCGCCAAGCGAGGCGGTAGCGCAAGCAACACATGCTGCGCTCGATAAGTAGTTATTTGACCATTTGTCATGTGTTCAGAGCTGCATTCGCTCTCTATTTTGATATAGTGATCAGTCTTGGTTAAGCGCCTTACTATCTGTCGCGTTACGATACGCTTGGCATCTAAGCGCGCGTATAAAGCATCAGTTAGAGCCGTCATTCCACCCACGAGGCGCATAGATGGTGGCGAACTCTGATAGCTTTGAGTACGGCTAGGTAACTCATTGGCAGCACGCTCAACCATCATGTCGCCTTCTTCGAACTGAGCGAAACGTGTCAAATCTAATGCCTCAATCAAATCACTTAATTGCGGCTGATACTCTGGCCAAAACCACGAGGGCCCTAAGTCGAAGCCATCGTTTGATTTTTCATTATCCACACTTTGACTACTAGCATTCTGATCTACTGATGATTTCGCAATAGCGATGCGCCCGCCCACTCTATCACGTGCCTCAAGCAATATATAATCGATGCCTCGTTGCTCTAATAAAAATGCCGCATATAGACCACTTAAGCCACCGCCAACAATCACAATAGGTAGGTTTTGCATAACAAATCATTCCTGCTCAATAAAGATTATTCAGCCAATAACTTGGTCAGCAGCTCGTCTATCTCAACCTTAAACTCTTTATCTTCAATCTTATTGGCCGTGATTTTGGCATTTTGCAGACTTTGAATAGCCGCTTCTTTGTTACCTGTCTCAAGCTGTAGCACCGCCATAGAAAAAGCAATCGACGACAGATGATCTTTCGAATTGATCGCCGTGGCTTTGGTTAGTGCTTTGTCATAAAGGACCAGTGCTTCGTCCAAATCTTCTGTAAAGTCAGCAAGCGTTTCCCACTGCTCTGGATGATCTTTGTCTGTGTTTTCGTTATCAGTACAGATGGCTTTTAGCTCAGCATAAAACGCATCAAACGCTGCTTGATTGCCTATACGGTCGGCCTCCAATAACTCTTCAGCTAACTTATAAATAGATTTATATATTTTGGTATTAATCATTGCTTACAACCTTTTATTAACTTGGGGTATAGATTATTTGGTTAGGATTATAACGTAATTCTAGGGCGTGTCCTCATTTTAAAAATGGTGATAAAAATGAGATAAATTGCAGTCAAACAAGGAAAATAGCGCAGATAATATCGGGATATTAACCAGCTATTTAACGATGTTTGGCAAAATTTAGCCATTTTTAGCCCGTTTAGATATGATCAATTGAATTGAGGACACGCCCTAGCGGCTCAGATGATTGCCACAGAAAAGGACACGATATTTATATGGCCGTTATTCAGATTACTATGAACCTTATTAAGGTTGCTATTAATGCTACAACTCTCGCCAGTGTAACCAAAGCCGCGTATCTAGCTCAAACTGGTGATATTCAGGCTCCATATGGCAGCATAATTGATAAAACGCTTTGTTGTGCTCATGCTCTTTAAAATGCGCCAATTCATGCACGACGATCATGCGCAAAAACTCAGGCGGCGCTTCTTGAAATAAGCTCGCCACGGTGATGCTATTATGCGATTTCAGCTTACTGCCCTGTACGCGAGACTGAGTGGTATGAATACCCAGCGCATGTTTTAAGACTTTTAATTTACTGCTATAACTGACATTCGATAACGGGCCAACTTTGCGCATATATTGGTTTTTTATCTCATTGATATACTGATAAAGTGCTTTATCGCTTTGTACTTGGTGCTGAATAGGATACTTGTTTTCTAGGTACTCTCCTAGCCTACCATCACTAATGAGTAACGCGGCTTGGGTTTGAATTTGCTCAGAATAATGAGCGATGTACTTGAGTGTGGTCACAAATTTATCCTTTGCTGGTACTTCAAATTTTGTCTGTCTAGATTTTACCCTATATCTACTATCTGCCTATCATTGGTTCATAAATAAACCCCATAAGTTGAATCCAACTTATAGGGTTATCTATTACAATACTTTTATTTAGAACCTACCACGTATAGATAGTTTTATACGCGATTGCCAGTGAATCCATTAACGCTCTAAATGCAGATACTGCAAATGGCGCTCGTACTGATTTAAGATATCAACCAATACCTGCTCTTTTGAGTAGCCAACCAAGTCATACTCTTGCGAGCCTTCACTTAAGAACACTTCCGCACGGTAGTAGTATTCTGCATGCTTGGTAGATGTGCTCAATGTAAAGTTAGGACGATGAGCTTTAATCAGATTGACTTCATAAATAAAGTCATCTTCATCGCCATGACCGACACGCAGCTTTAGACCGTCTACCTGACCACTGTCTTGATCCATACCTGCATCGATATCTTCGCCGATACTAGCAAGGTTTTTGGTATCTAACGAGGTTTTGAGACCACCTGCTTTAAACTCTTTTTCGACCTCAGACATCGCTGGCATCACGACATTATGCAAGAATTTTTCAACCTGTGCATGGCCTGGAAAACTCACAATACGTTGCAAGCGCGCTTTCCAGCTCTTACCACTGTCCAACACATTTGCCGTGCCGATTGTACTGGCTTTACGCTTGTTACCTTCTTCTTTTAGCGACTTCCACATAGACATCATGTAAAGCACAAGAATGATAGAGAATGGCAAGCCTGCAATGACAGAGACAGATTGCAATGAGGCAAAACCACCTGCAAATAGCAGTCCTAACGTAATAAGACCAGTCGCTGCTGCCCAAAACAGACGTAACCAAACAGGAGCATCGGTATCATTGGTCATACCTCTTGAGCTCAAGTTCGCTAATACTAAAGCGCCTGAGTCAGCAGAAGTCACAAAGAAAATAAGACCAATAACCACACCAGCAAATGACAATACTTCACTGTAAGGGAAGTATTCAAACAGCGCAAACATGCCCATTGCCGCATCATTGACCGCGATTTCGCCAAGCTCTGTTGCGCCATTGGCAACCAAATCTATCGCTGAATTACCAAAGATAGAGAACCATGCGAAGATAAAACCAAGCGGAATAAACATCACACCAAATACAAACTCACGTAGAGTACGGCCACGGCTAATACGCGCGATAAACAGACCGACAAATGGTGCCCAAGCAACCCACCATGCCCAGAAAAATATCGTCCACCAAGATTTCCACTCGGCACCAGCAGCACCGTCATAAGCATAAACGTCAAAGGTTTTATAAATGATGGTTTGAAAATATTGACCGATATTTTGAGTAAAGGTATTTAATAGATACACCGTATTGCCCATTACCAATATGGCAAGCAACAAGAGTATTGACGACAGCATGTTGAATTCAGATAGACGACGAACGCCTTTTTCGACACCTGTCATCGCAGAGATAGCAGCGGCAGCGACAACGCCGACGATGATCAGTGCCTGAACCGTTTTGCTAGATTCGATACCGAACACATGGGTCAAGCCAGCATTGGCCTGCAATACCCCAATACCTAAACTGGTTGCAATACCCATCAACGTACAGACGACACCGAAGGTATCAATACCATCGCCTAACCAACCTTTGATTAAACGTTCACCAAATATCGGTGTCAACGGCGAGCGTAACGCGAGTGGCATGTTTTTGCGATAAGCAAAGTAAGCCAATGCCATCCCGATTAGCGCATAAATGCCCCAGCCATGTAGACCCCAATGTAAAAAGGTCTGCGCAAGTGCTTCACGCATGGCCGCCTCACTGGCAGGCTCGAGCCCCGTATGCGGCGTTAGATAATGCATCAACGGCTCAGACGCACCAAAGAACAATAAATCAATGCCGATACCAGCAGAGAACAGCATCGCCGCCCACGCTAGAAAGGGAAACTGGGCTTTTTCGTGATCTTGACCAAGCTTGATATCACCATACTTGGAGAAGCCAACGAATAACGCAAATATACTATAAGCGGCAACTACCAACATGTAATACCAGCCAAAACTCTCTGATACCCATGCCATACTTGAGCTTAATAATGCCTCACTATAATCTGGAAATGCAATTGTCCAGATTATTAATAAAATAGAAATAATAGCTGAACCTAAAAAAACCGTCTTATTTAGAGTCAGGGGTTTCGTCGCATCTTTTGATGGCGAGCTGTACATAAAAGACCTCAATAGGTAAATTAAACAGGGTCTGATATTGCTTTGTCCGTCATAACCTTATGACTGATAACCGCATGACATATAAATAACCGCATGACGCACAAAGCAGTACCAATAAATAAAATTTGCTACCTTTAAACTGTTAGAAAAATAGCAAAGCAAACGATAAACAGAGGCAGCCTTAAAAGCTTCATCTGCTTAACATTAGCGCGGATAAAAAAGACCTTTACTATGAAAGGCCTTCTTATTGAAATTGTCTTATATTATTCATTGTCCAATAGCTTAGACAGTCGTTTAGACAACAGAACTGTAATTACGCATCGGCTCCGCTCTGAGCGGCGCGCCATTGGCAACATAATAGTCTGCTGTTGAGCGTGGCAGCTGCACACCGCGCATCTTATCAACGATTTTTTCTGCCAGCATAATGGTGGTGGCGTTTAGGTTGCCGCTGATGATATTTGGCATAATCGAAGCATCGACCACGCGTAGGCCATCGATACCATGTACCAGCCCTTCACCATTAACCACTGAATCATTGTCTTCGCCCATCGGACAAGTACAAGAAGGATGATAAGCCGTCTCACTGTGGTTACGGACATATTCATCCAACTGCGCATCGGTCACCAAATCATCGGTCGGCGCAATAGCACGACCGCGATAAGGGTCAAGCGCTGGCTGATGCATAATCTCACGCGTGATACGCATCGCCGCGCGGAACTCTTGCCAATCTTGCTCATGCGACATATAGTTAAATAAGATACTCGGATGCGCGCTTGGGTCTTTTGAGGTCAGCTTAACGCGACCACGACTTGGCGAGCGCAATGAACCTACATGTGCTTGGAAGCTATGGGAGTTCACCGCACTGCGACCATCATAACGCACCGCTAATGGTAGGAAATGATACTGAATATTAGGATGGGTAAACTTCTCATCGGTACGGATAAAGCCGCCGCCTTCGAATTGATTAGACGCGCCAAGACCGGTACCCATAAACAACCATTCAGCACCAATTGCTGGCTTATTCCACCATTTATTGGCAGGCGCAATTGAGACCGGTAGCTTACATTCGTACTGCATATACAGCTCTAGATGGTCTTGTAAATTATTACCGACACCCGGCAACTCTAAAACCTCGTTGATACCCAAATCTTTAAGCCATTGACCAGGACCAATACCTGAACGCTGTAATAACTGAGGTGACGCAATCGCGCCCGATGAAACAATCACTTCACGAGACGCGTAGAATTTTTTGGTTTGACCTTGATGGGCGACTTTAACGCCGACAGCACGTTTGCCATCGAACAAAATCACGTCAGTCAATGCACCCGTCAAAATGGTAATATTGCTACGCGGTTTGGCGCGGTCGAGATAACCGCGAGCGGTTGAGGCGCGGCGACCATTAGGCGTGACAAAACGATCCATCGGCCCAAAGCCTTCTTGCTGATAGCCGTTTAAATCATCGGTACTTGGATAGCCTGCTTGCACCCCTGCTTCGATCATCGCTTGGAACAGCGGATTGACCCCTGGTTTTGAAGTGGTCATCTCGACAGGACCACCGACGCCATGATAGTCATTTTCGCCAGCATCGCGATTTTCTAACTTTTTGAAATACGGCAAGCAGTCTAAATAGGTCCAATCTTCTAAACCTTTGATTTGAGACCAATCGTCAAAATCTAAGGCATTACCACGGATATAACACATCCCATTAATCAGAGACGAGCCACCTAACCCTTTACCGCGACCACAATCCATGACGCGGTTATTCATATAAGGCTCAGGATCGGTCTTGTAACCCCAGTTATAAGTAGTACCTTGCAACGGCATAGCGAGCGCCGCTGGCATCTGCGTGCGAAAGTCTAAGCGATGGTCTGGACGACCCGCTTCTAACAGCAACACCTTAATGTTGGCATCTTCGGTCAAACGGGTGGCCAGCACATTGCCTGCTGAGCCTGCGCCGACGATGATGTAGTCATATTCAGGTGTGGTTGATGTCATAAAATGCTCCATAATATAGTCTGTTTAAAATAAGAATTAATAAAATACAATTTATTAAAATACAGACTCAAACGCGCCCAACTCTACTTGAATAGATTTGGTCTGTGTATAGTGCTCAAGGGCTTCAATGCCATTCTCACGGCCAATACCCGAATGCTTATAACCACCAACTGGCATTTGCGCTGGTGACTCACCCCACGTATTTAACCAGCAAATACCGGCTTCAATCTGACCGATCACTCGATGCGCGCGAGTCAAGTCCGCAGTCACCACCCCTGCTGCCAAGCCGTACTCGGTATCATTGGCACGGCGAATGACTTCTTCTTCGGTCTCATAAGTCAATATCGACATCACTGGACCAAAGATTTCCTCACGTACAATAGTCATATCATCGCTGCAATCGGTGAACACCGTCGGTGCGACAAACGCGCCATTGGCAAGATCGCCTGACATGATGCGTTCGCCGCCAGTTAATAGACGCGCGCCGCCCTCTTTACCTTGCTCGATATAGCCAAGCACTCTTTCCATATGCGTAAAGCTGACCATTGGACCTATATTGATGTTCTCATCCATTGGATCGCCCAATTTGATACGATTGGCGCGCGTTAAAATAGCCTCTTCAAATTTGGTTTGTAACGCTTTAGGAATAAACACGCGCGTGCCATTGGTACAGACCTGACCACTGCTATAGAAGTTCGCCATCATCGCAATGTCAGCAGCGGTATCGATATCGGCATCATCAAATATGATTAATGGCGACTTACCACCAAGCTCTAAGGTCACATCTTTAAGAGACGATGATGCCGCGCTCGACATGACTTTTTTACCAGTCGGCACACCGCCAGTAAACGATACTTTGGCAATATCAGGATGCTGGGTTAATGCTTCGCCCACTTCATAATTACCTTGCACGACGTTAAAGACGCCATCTGGTAAGCCCGCTTCGGTAAATATTTCCGCCAGTTTTAAGGCGGTTAATGGCGTGACTTCTGATGGTTTAAAAATCATCGCATTACCTGCGGCCAACGCAGGACCCGCCTTCCACATAGCGATTTGGATAGGATAGTTCCATGCGCCAATACCAGCGACTACGCCAAGCGGCTCCTGACGAGTATAAACAAAACTGCTATCACGCAGCGGAATCTGACGACCTTCAATCATTGGCGCGAGCCCTGCATAATACTCAACGACATCAGCACCAGTGACGATATCGACATACTTGGTCTCAGAGTAAGCTTTACCCGTGTCTTTGGTTTCAAGTAACGCCAGCACATCGTTGCGTTCGCGCAGGATGGCTACTGCGTTTAACAAGATACGACTACGTTCAACTGGCGTCATTGCCGCCCAAACTTTTTGACCTTTTTGCGCCGCTTTTACCGCTTCGTTAATCTGCTCAGTGCTCGTTTGCTGAATGGTGGCAAGCACTTCACCCGTCGCTGGATTAATATCTTCAAAGGTAGCTAATGAATCATCGACAGCCAGATAACGCCCGTTAATATAGGCAGTTTGTACTTGTTCTAAATCGATAATGTCTGTTAAGTTATTTAGATTTGGGTTCGGATTTGGGTTTGGGTTTGTCTTTGAATCTGTCATGAGTTCTCCTATCGACGACTGGCAACAGCTTTATACAAAAGCTAATACCAAATAATTTCGTCATGGTTTAAGTTTTAAAAATAAAATTTACGTGGTTCTTTCTTAAGGTTTCTTTAATGAGTTATTTGAGAGCGGCGTTTTAATCATCCTCAGGTTGCGTCATTTTTATCAAACGCGCGCGTAATGATTTTTTGTCCGATATATTAATTCCTGAAAAATCAGAAAGCCAAATACCATCAGCGACCAAACGCACCATACATAGCGTTTCAGTATTATCGGTTGCTTTATGCTTTTCCAATTGCTCATTCGACCACGCAGCCCACAACTCACGCAGCTCGCTATCACCCAGCATCAATACATACAAAGTGGCTTGATTATCAAACTCTTCCTGCCCTTTTTCGCCCAAGCTAATCGTGGCATCGATATAAGCGCGGGTGAAAGAACCATAACGCACAGGGTCTTGCGCCATAGCTTGATTGACTTCTGCCTCAAACTTCGCCATCGCATCATGAAACACTTCAAGAATGAGCGCATTCTTAGTAGCAAAGTGATGCATCACGCCACCTTTGGTCACCCCGACTGCATCAGCAACGGCTTGAAAGGTCACTTTAGACAGCCCCTGCTCTAACGTGATTCGTGCCGCTTGATCTAGCAGTGCACGGCGCACCATTTCTGGCTGTTTTTTACGTTTATAAGGGTTTTCTGTTTCCATCTTTATTTCCATGTTTGTTTTCACCTACCTGTCAGTGCACCACAGAGTTAGACAGTAAGTTCATTACAATGACACCGCCGACAATCATCGCAATGCCTACCACCGCTGCGGTATCGAGATTTTGCTTAAAAAACAGCAAGCCCACGAGCGAGGTCAAAACAATGCCCAATCCGCCCCACAGCGCATAAGCGATACCAAGCGGAATGGTTTTGAGAGTTTGGGTCAACAAATAAAACGAGATAGCATAAAGCACGCCCATAATCAGGGTCGGCACCAAACGCGTAAACTGCTCTGACTTTACTAAAAATGTCGTGCCAATCACTTCACAAATGATAGCAATGGCTAGGTAGCCGTAAGCAATAGTGGTAGGACTCATAGTTAAGATACCTGCTTCAAATCATGCATATCTTCTCGATTAAGCATAAGTTAGTCTGCATAAATAGTTTGAGTATGCATTAAAGAAACCATACGGTCGGTATTGTATAGAAATAATTTAGCAATGTGAAGGGCTGGTTTATGCTATTTTGTTTCATTGCATACAAACGATTGTCTTATTATTCAAAATACTAAGTCGAAAATCTACACGATTTATCTGATTAAATTGCAATTATGATTTTATAATCATTCTGCATAGATAAGGATTTCAGCTATTTTTAGCTCATTTAGCATGACTATTGAGTGAATTGAAGACACGCCCTAGCCAATAAATAAAAATTGTAAAGGTCAAAATGTGCCAAAGCAGTTCGTTTTATCAGGGATTACCGGTTATTTTTGACAGATTACGACAATATTTATAATTAATGGCGTAATAAGGTTGACAGCCTATAACTACTTGGCTAAAATGTGCTCCTCTTAACGCAAACAAGCAATGCTTTTTAGCATCATGTTTGTTGAACTTGTCGTTATGACCGCTTATTCTCCAATAGCTCAGTTGGTAGAGCAACGGACTGTTAATCCGTGTGTCCCTGGTTCGAGCCCAGGTTGGAGAGCCATATACTAAAAACCTTCATCATTATTTGATGAAGGTTTTTTTATGTTGCCCGTTTTATGGTAATAATATTAGCACTGCCGTGGTGTTCTTTTAGGCGTTTTTGTTGTATGGTAAGGATAGTTTGATTGAGTCAGTTTTCGTCTGAGTGCTTTACTCCTACTCACTAAAAGTAATGGTTTATTATGATACCTGTACGTATAAAAAATAAGTTTTCTGATCATCCGCAAAAAATCATGCGTCCGGTCAGTATTCGCTTGTCTGAAGAAATGATTGAGCTGTTAGAAGCGACCTCATCGGAGTTGGGATTTAAACGTATCCAAGGACTGATTCGTCTATATATTCGTCAAGGTCTAGACCGTGACCATCAAGATTATACCTTAGCGCATGACGAAGTATTTATCGAGACCTTGCGTAAGCGCGGTGTCAGTCAACGCATCATCGATGAAGCCATTGTGGTAACCCATAATAACAATATCACTCACCCACTCTCTAAGCTACAGAACAACGATTAATCTATATTGTTATCGTCAATTCTTTTAATCCGTTACTATAGTCAACCCCACCTAAAAGTGTTATAAACTAACTATCAAATTCAATTGTTATTATAAAGACCATGACTTACTCGCTAGATTTTCGCAAACAAGTACTAAAAAGCTTAGACGAGGGTATGACCTTTGCCGAGGCAGCTGAGTTTTATAATCTGAGCCCAACCACCATACAAAACTGGAAGCGGCGTGTTCATAGTAAAACAACCAGGCAAACCAAGCCCTATAAAATACCAGATGATGTGCTACTTAATGATGTCAAAGAGTATCCCGATGATTACCAGTATGAGCGAGCACGTCGTCTAAACTGTAGTAAAACAGGCATTTATCATGCCCTAAAGCGCCTTGGTATCAGTCAAAAAAAAGACCTTAGAGCATCCAAAAGCGTGTCCGATCAAAAGAGCGATATACCACAGTAAGCTTGATATCTTTAAACAACAAGGCTATCCCATTGTTTATATGGACGAAAGCGGCTTTGAGCACGAGACCATTCGCTCTCATGGCTATGCACCGATTGGTGAGCCTTGTATCGATAGCTACAACTGGCAAGGTAAAAGGCGAACCAAC